>NZ_JBBMRJ010000001.1:0-458307 GCF_037993085.1 Pseudomonas sp. YNh
TCAGCGACAACCAGGATAGTCATTTAGATTACCTTCGCTTCGTTCTTCAGCTTCTCGACCAGTTCGGCCACCGACTGGACCTTGATGCCTGCGCTGCGGGCAGCCGGCGCTTCAACTTTCAGGGTCTTGTTGGTGGAGGCGAGGGAAACGCCCAGCGCGTCTGGAGTAACGGTCTCCAGCGGCTTCTTCTTGGCCTTCATGATGTTCGGCAGCGACGCATAGCGTGGCTCGTTCAGGCGCAGGTCGGTGGTAACGATGGCTGGCAGGTTCAGCGACACGGTCTGCAGGCCGCCATCGATTTCACGGGTGACGTTCAGCTTGTCGCCGGCGACTTCCACCTTGGAGGCGAAGGTGCCCTGGGCGTAGCCGGTCAGCGCAGCCAGCATCTGGCCGGTCTGGTTGTTGTCGCTGTCGATGGCCTGCTTGCCAAGAATGACCAGCTGAGGCTGCTCCTTGTCGACAACGGCTTTCAGCGCCTTGGCCACCGCCAGGGAGTTCAGCTCGTCAGCGGCTTCTACCAGGATGGCACGGTCGGCACCCAGGGCCAGGGCGGTACGCAGTTGCTCCTGGGCAGTGGTCGGGCCGACGGAAACGACGACGATCTCGGTCGCAACGCCTTTTTCCTTTAGGCGTACGGCCTCTTCCACGGCGATTTCGCAGAAGGGGTTCATGGACATCTTGACGTTAGCAAGGTCGACGCCGGAGTTGTCCGCCTTGACGCGAACCTTGACGTTGTAGTCGACCACTCGTTTGACAGCTACAAGAACCTTCATGGATTCCTCGTTACTCTCCGGTGAATAGATAGTCGCCTGGGGCTGAGCCCGGCGATGCGCGTGGGTACAAGGGCACCTCTAAAAACGTACCGGGAGCCAGTATCTTCACTGTGACCGAACAGTCTTGTCCGGACTCTTGCGACAAATACTCACGGGTGATTTTCTGTCGTGGCGTGTAAACTCCACTACAAACCGGCCCAAGGCCGCAAAACCCTGCTCCACACCTGGTCTTTAGAGGTGTACCTGCGCCCGGCTGCAAGCCTACGGCGAACGTAAAACCGCTCGTATCTTGACCGTAACACCCCATCCGGTCAATACGGCAAATCGGTCACCCTCCAGCCGTGTTCCTGTGATTTTACTGGCCTGCGGCAAATTCAAACAAACGTTTGTATTGGACCCGCCAAGTGGTGTAGATATAATGCGCGGCCAAGACAAAACGGTGTAGTCCGTCATTTGCGCAGCTACAGTTTCGCTCCCGTGATGAGCCACTGTGCGCAAGCACCCATAAGACAAAGCAACAGCACGAGCCTTGATGAGTAGGAGAGAACCAGTGGAACGCGAATACATGGAATTCGACGTGGTCATCGTCGGCGCCGGCCCGGCAGGCCTGTCCGCCGCCTGCCGCCTGAAGCAGAAGGCCGCCGAAGCCGGTAGCGAAATCAGCGTCTGCGTGGTGGAAAAAGGCTCTGAAGTCGGCGCCCACATCCTCTCCGGCGCGGTGTTCGAACCCCGCGCCCTGAACGAACTGTTCCCCGACTGGAAAGAGCTCGGCGCACCGCTGAACACCGAAGTGAAGCGCGACGACATCTATGTGCTCAAGGATGCCGGCAGCGCCACCAAGGTGCCGGACCTGTTCGTGCCCAAGACCATGCACAACCATGGCAACTACATCATCTCGCTGGGCAACCTGTGCCGCTGGCTGGCCCAGCAGGCCGAGAACCTGGGCGTGGAAATCTACCCGGGCTTCGCCGCCCAGGAAGCGCTGTTCGACGACAACGGCGTGGTCCGCGGCATCGTCACCGGCGACCTCGGTGTCGACCGCGAAGGCAACCCGAAGGAAGGCCTGTACACCCCGGGCATGGAACTGCGTGCCAAGTACACCCTGTTTGCCGAAGGCTGCCGTGGCCACATCGGCAAGCAGCTGATCAAGCGCTTCAACCTCGACAGCGAGTCCGATGTCCAGCATTACGGCATCGGCCTGAAAGAAATCTGGGAAATCGACCCGGCCAAGCACGAGCAGGGCCTGGTGGTGCACACCGCCGGCTGGCCGCTGGACGTGGTAGCCAAGGACAACACCGGTGGCTCGTTCCTCTATCACCTGGAAAACAACCAGGTGGTGGTCGGCCTGATCGTCGACCTGTCCTACGCCAACCCGTACCTGTCGCCGTTCGACGAATTCCAGCGCCTGAAGCACCACCCGGTGATGAAGCAGTACCTCGAAGGCGGCAAGCGCATCAGCTATGGCGCCCGCGCCATCTGCAAAGGCGGCCTGAACTCGCTGCCGAAGATGGTGTTCAACGGTGGGGCGTTGATCGGTTGCGACCTGGGCACCCTGAACTTCTCCAAGATCAAGGGCAGCCACACCGCGATGAAATCGGGCATGCTCGCGGCCGAAGCAGTAGCGGACGCACTGATCGCTGGCAGCGAGGGGGGCGATGCGCTGAACACTTACGTTGACGCCTTCAAGGCCAGCTGGCTGCACGAAGAACTGTTCGCCAGCCGTAACTTCGGCCCTGCGCTGCACAAGTTCGGCCCACTGTTTGGTGGTGCATTCAACTACGTCGACCAGAACTGGTTCGGCGGCAAGCTGCCGTTCACCCTGCACGACACCAAGCCGGACTACGCCTGCCTCAAGCTGGCTGCCGACTCGAAAAAGATCGACTACCCGAAACCGGACGGCAAGCTGAGCTTCGACAAGCTCAGCTCGGTATTCCTCTCCAGTACCAACCATGAAGAGGAACAACCCTGCCACCTGAAGCTGACCGACCCGAGTATCCCGATCGCCAGCAACCTGCCGCTGTACGACGAGCCTGCCCAGCGCTATTGCCCGGCAGGCGTGTACGAAGTGGTCACTCAGGAAGACGGCAACAAGCGCTTCCAGATCAACGCGCAGAACTGCGTGCACTGCAAGACCTGCGACATCAAGGACCCGGCCCAGAACATCACCTGGGTCACCCCTGAAGGCGCTGGCGGGCCGAACTACCCGAACATGTAAGGCCTCTGCCCTGGCGGCAACAAAAAGCCCCCGGTTCTCACGAGCCGGGGGCTTTTTGTTGCGAGTATGCGTCTGGGCTGCGAGATGCTCGCCGTGAGAGGTTCACCGCCTATCAGATCGATCGCCGCCCGCGCGGCGCATCGCGAGCTACGCTCGCTCCTACGCTTGTTTCGGGCCAAATATTTTTGGGGAATTTGCGCGCGTGCGCCTTGGTACATGTCTCGATATCGCGTCGTACAAACAAGACGGTCGCGCGCACCTGTCACAGGCGTTACTGGCCGAAAATAAACGTAGGAGCGAGCGTAGCTCGCGATGCGCCGCGCGGGCGGCGCTCGGTGTATGCCCTGCTACACACCCCAAGACATGTACTTGCTCATTTGTCACCACACATGATCGGGATCGGCTCCGCAGTAAACGTCAATGACTCGCGGCGCCCGAAATACAGGGCCGTCAGCAGCCCCACCGTACCCATGATCAGACAAAAGCCGACACACACCCACGGGCTCCACGGCATCAGCGCGATCAATGCCAGCGGCGTGGTACTGGCCCACAGTGCGTAGGCCACGTTATAGGTGAAGGAAATACCCGAAACCCGGATCTCGGCGGGGAACAACCCGACCATCACCGACGGCACCACCCCCACCACGCCGCAGGACAGCCCTGCCAGCGCGTAGGCCAGCCAGGTCATGCCCCACTGCCCATTCAGGCTGGCGTACAACGCGCCGATGCCCAGCGGCAGCAGCACGCTGTAAAGCATCAGCGCACGCCAGGCGCCCACGCGGTCAACCAGCAGGCCGGCGAGTACGCAGCCGATATTGAGGAAGACGATGCCCACACTGCTCAGGGCAAAGGTGTGCCCGGGGCTCATGCCGAAGCGCTGCTGCATCACCGTCGGAGTTATCACCACCAGCACCACAACGGCAGAGGTCAACACGCAAGTCAGCAGCGCTGCCGGAATCAGCGCACGGCGGTGCTCGCCCAGTACACGCCGCAGCGGGAACTTCACCGGCTGTTCCTGACGTGCGCGCAAGGCCAGGAACACCGGTGTTTCGCTCAGCCAGCGGCGTAGCCACACGCCAACCACGCCAAACACCCCACCCAGCAGGAACGGGTAACGCCAGGCGTAGTCGAGGATTTCCTGCGGTGTGAATACTTGCGCCAGCAAGGTCGCGGTCAGCGCCCCCAGCAGGTAACCGAAGGTCAGCCCGGCCTGCAGGAAGCCCAAGGCATAACCGCGTCGGCCGGCCGGCGCGTGCTCGGCAACGAAGGTCCAGGCACTCGGCACCTCACCCCCCACCGCCGCCCCCTGGAAGATACGCAGGGCCAGCAGAATCAGCGGCGCGGCATAGCCGATGTCGGCATAGGTCGGCATCACGCCGATCAGCAGGCACGGCAGGGCCATCATCAGGATGCTCAGGCTGAACACACGTTTACGCCCCAGGTGATCCGCAAAGTGCGCCATCAGGATGCCGCCCAGCGGCCGCGCCAGGTAACCGGTGACGAAGATGCCAAAGCTTTGCAGCAGGCGCAGCCACTCGGGCATTTCGGGCGGGAAGAACAGCTGGCTGAGGGTCAGCGCAAAGAACACGAAAATGATGAAGTCGTAGATTTCCAGCGCGCCGCCCAGTGCCGCCAGGCCCAGGGTCCGGTGATCGCCGCGGCTGAACCGGGGCGGGCGAGCGGTATCGATGGCAGTCATGGCAGGGGTCCGCAAATCGGCAAAGGGCAAGAGGATAACAAATAGCTGCCCCCTTGCCCTGCACGCTGCGCCGCTAGCGGTTGAACACCGTGTGCGCGAAGTTGGCCCGTGGCCGTGGCCGCGCCGCGGTAGCCGGCATGCTGCCCGGCAGCGGCAACTTGCCGACCACCAGTGGCGCGTCGATGATCGCCATGAATGACTCCAGCGCCTCGTTATCAGGCACCTGCGGGAGGCTCAGGCTGACCGCCTGGCGTTCGGTCTGCGGTACTGAAGGCACTTTCAACTGACTGGAGTGGTAAAGCAGGGCGTGCTGGATCTGGGTGCTGACGCGGCAGAAGCGCGCCAGGTCGACCCCGGCATGATTGGCCAGCTCGATATTGCCCAGCAGCAGATGAAAAGGCTGCAAGGCGCAATGAACAAGGCGCTGGAGCTCCTCGAAGCTTTCCACGGGGGCGATCCGGTAATAGCCCAGGCCATTGAGCAACCGCTCCAGCTGCAGGCGCTGGCACGGGTGTGCGTCGGCGATGAGGATGCGCAGGGTCTTGTTTGCCATGGTGGGACCTGGGCAGTTGGGTAATGGGTACGCTCCATGACCATACTGCGCCAGTAACGGCTACTGCCAAGGCCATGCCTGGCAGCGGTCTTCTTTGATAGAAGTCGGGAATCCCGCATAAATCAAGTGATTGACTGACGGAATTTGCATTTGCCTTTAAGCCGGCCCTCACGATTCCCACTCGCGCATGCGTAGCCGGCAGTGCTTCATCGCATTGACGATGTGTTTCTCCACCATGCTGCGGGATATGCCCAGGTGTTCGGCGATCTGCGGGTGCGACAGGCCATCGAGCTTGCGCAGCAGGAAGCAGTCGCGACACACCTTGCTCAGCTCATCCAGTGCACGCTGCATCAACGCCAGCCGCTGATCAAGCTGCAAGTCATGGGCCGGCGCCGCCGTGTGCCAGCGCTCGTCGCTATCCAGTACTTCCAGCGGCTCGGCTTGGCGCACCTGATATCGCCGGTGGCGGTCAACCACCAGATTGAGCGCCGTGCGGTAGAGGAAGGCGCGTGGGTGCTCGATACGCTCGGCATCGGTGCGCTCCAGCACCCGCAGGTAAGCATCGTGCGCCACATCCTCGGCGGCCTGACGACTGCCCAGGCGTGCGGAGAGGAAACCCACCAGTTCGCGATAGTAATGTTCCACGACGGTACCTGAGATGTCCTGCCAGCTTTTGCCAGAAAGCCCTTCCAGGCAGCAGTGCAGGACCGAGTGATGTCAACGTGCGATCTTACAAATTATAATGATTCTCAGCAACAAGCGCGGCCGGCCACGTATTAGCCCGCCCCCCCCCTGCTAAATCCCCCGCTACCGCTTTCGTCTATCTGGCACCCGGTCCGCGCCCGCCACTTGATGCGCGCCCCCACACCCCTTGGCTGGATGTCTGCATGAGACCTTTAACCAACACCCGTCGCCGTGCCCTGCTCACGGGCCTGGGCTTGCTCGGCCTCGGCAGCCTGCTGGCCTTGAAGGCCCTGCCCTACGGCGCCCAGCCGTTGAGCACGGTCGCCGTGACCCGCACTGATATCGAGAGCAGCGTTACCGCGCTGGGTACTTTGCAACCGAGACGTTACGTGGATGTTGGCGCCCAGGCCTCCGGCCAGATCCACAAGCTGCACGTTGAAGTTGGCGACACCGTGCGCAAGGGCCAACTGCTGGTCGAGATCGACCCCTCCACCCAGCAAGCGCGTCTGGATGCCGGGCGCTTCTCCATCGACAACCTCAAGGCCCAGTTGGCCGAACAGCGCGCGCAATACCTGCTGGCCCAGCAGCAGCTCAAGCGCCAGCGCGACTTGGCCGCCGCTGGCGCCACCCGCGATGAAGACGTGCAAACCGCCTTCGCGCAGATGAAGGTCACCCAGGCGCGCATCGACATGTTCCTGGCGCAGATCCGCCAGGCCCAGGCCAGCCTGCGAAGCGACGAAGCCGAATTGGGCTACACGCGCATCTACGCCCCCATGGACGGCACGGTGGTGGCGGTTGATGCCCGCGAAGGGCAAACCCTCAACGCCCAGCAGCAAACCCCGTTGATCCTGCGCATCGCCAGGCTCTCGCCGATGACCGTGTGGGCACAGGTGTCGGAGGCCGACATTGGCAAGGTCAAACCAGGCATGACCGCCTATTTCACCACCCTGGCAGGGGGCAAGCGCCGCTGGACCAGCACCGTGCGGCAAGTGCTGCCAATCCCGCCCAAACCACTGGAACAGGCCAGCCAGGGCGGCGGCAGCCCGGCCAGCGTCAGCAATGGCAGTGCCGGCAGCCAGGTTGTGCAATACAGCGTGCTGCTGGATGTCGACAACCCGGACGGCGCGCTGATGGCCGAGATGACCACGCAGGTGTTCTTCGTCGCTGGCAAGGCCAGCCAGGTGCTGACGGTACCGCTGGCTGCGCTGGATGACGGTAACGGCGTGCGCCTGGCGCACGTGCTGACGGGGGACGGCAAGGTGGAACAGCGTCAGGTACGCACCGGGCTCAGTGACCGGCTGCGGGTACAGGTGCTGGACGGCCTCAACGAAGGCGAGCGCCTGGTCATCGGCGCCCCCGCCGTGAGCGGAGGCTGAATGAGCACACCTTTGATCGAGCTGATCGACATCCGCAAGTCCTACGGCGGTGTGGGTACCCCCAAAGTCGATATCCTCCATGGCATCAGCCTCAGCATCCACCCCGGCGAGTTCGTCGCCATCGTCGGAGCCTCAGGCTCGGGCAAGTCGACCCTGATGAACATCCTTGGTTGCCTCGACCGCCCAACCTCTGGCAGCTACCGCTTTGCCGGCAAAGATGTGGCTGAACTGGATAGCGATGAACTGGCCTGGTTGCGCCGCGAAGCATTTGGCTTCGTGTTCCAGGGCTACCACCTGATCCCCTCGGGCTCGGCCCAGGAAAACGTCGAGATGCCGGCCATCTATGCCGGCATTGACGCCAGCGAACGCCACGCCCGCGCCAGCGCCCTGCTCGGCCGCCTGGGCCTGGCCAGCCGCACCGGCAACCGCCCGCACCAGCTGTCCGGCGGCCAGCAGCAAAGGGTTTCGATTGCTCGCGCACTGATGAACGGCGGCCATATCATCCTCGCCGACGAGCCCACCGGCGCCCTCGACAGCCACAGCGGCACCGAGGTGATGGCACTGCTCGACGAACTGGCCAGCCAAGGCCATGTGATCATCCTGATTACCCATGATCGCGAAGTGGCCGCGCGGGCGCAGCGGGTGATCGAGATCCGCGACGGCCTGATCATCGGTGACTCGGCCGGCGAACAGCCGGCGATCGACCAAGGCCAAGGCCTGCAAGCCGAACAGTTGCGCCAGCGCCTGGACCGCGGCGCTACCCTGCGCGGAGCATGGAAGGGTGAACTGCTCGAAGCCCTGCAAGCAGCCTGGCGGGTCATGTGGGTCAACCGCTTCCGCACCGCCCTGACCCTGCTGGGTATCGTCATCGGCGTGGCCTCGGTGGTGGTGATGCTGGCCGTGGGCGAAGGCAGCAAGCGTCAGGTCATGGCACAGATGGCCGCCTTTGGCTCCAACATCCTCTACCTCAATGGCAAGCCGGCGACGCTTGGCGAGCCTGCCGGCACCATCACCCTTGATGATGTGGCAGCCATTGGCGAACTACCGCAGGTCAAGCATGTGATGCCGGTGATTGGCGAAAAACTGATGGTGCGCCATGGCAACAACAGTCAGAGATTCTACGTGGGCGGCAATAACACCTTTTTCCCGGAGATCTTCAACTGGCCGGCGGCCCAAGGCAGCTTCTACAGCGAAAGCGACGAAGCCAATGCGGCCGCCGTGGCCGTGATCGGCCAGAAAGTGCGGGAGAAAATGCTCGACCCAGGGCGCGATCCGCTGGGACAGTACATCCTGATCGGCAATGTGCCCTTCCAGGTGATCGGCATCCTGGCTGGCAAAGGCGCAAGCTCCGGCGACCAGGACAGCGATGGGCGCATCGCCGTGCCCTACTCTGCCGCCGCCATCCGCCTGTTCGGCCAGCGCGTCCCGGACTACATCGCCGTCGCTGCCCTTGATTCTACCCGGGTCAACCAGGCCGAAGCAGCCATCGACCAGCTGTTGCGCCAACGCCACAATGGCCGCCAGGACTTCGAGCTGACCAATGACGCGGCACTGATCCAGGCCGAAGCACGCACGCAGAACAGCCTGTCGCTGATGCTGGGGGCGATCGCCGCAATCTCGCTGCTGGTAGGCGGCATCGGCGTAATGAACATCATGCTGATGACCGTGCGCGAGCGTACCCGGGAAATCGGTATCCGCATGGCCACCGGCGCGCGACAGCGCGACATTCTGCGCCAGTTCCTCAGCGAGGCGGTAATGCTGTCTATGGTCGGCGGCCTGGCTGGCATCGTACTGGCCCTGGCCATTGGCGGCGGCCTGATGCTGGCCGAGGTGGCAGTAGCCTTTGCCCTGCCAGCCATGCTCGGTGCCTTTGCCTGCGCCGTCGTCACCGGCATCGTGTTCGGCTTCATGCCGGCGCGCAAGGCCGCCCGCCTCGATCCGGTCAAAGCCCTTACCAGCGAATAACCCATGACATTGCCTAGCCGTATCAGCCTGTTGACGTTGTGCCTGCCCCTTTGTGCAACCATTGCCGCCTGCAGCAGTCCCCCCACGCCTACCAGTGGAATCGTCGCGCCACCTGCCTGGCAAGGCGATGCCGCAGCGCCTTCGGCCCACTTGCCCGCAGCACAGTGGTGGCACAGCTTCGCCAGTCGCGAGCTGGACCGCCTGGTACAGCACGCCTTGGTCAACGCCCACGATCTGGCTGCTGCCACGGCGCGCGTACGCCAGGCCCAGGCCCGCGCGCTCATTGCAGGCGCACCCTTGTTGCCAGAACTGCAACTGGACCTGAACGGCAGCCGCCAGCGCCTGCTGCATGGCGAAGGCAATGACCAGTTGGACGTAAGCCGTAACGCGCCCACCAGCACATCGTTCGACGCGCAGCTTAGCGCCCGCTACGAAATCGACTTCTGGGGTGGCCTGCGGGCAACGCGCGACAACGCCCTGCGCAGCCTCGACGCCAGCCGCTTCGACCGCCAGACGGTGGAGCTGACCCTGGTCAGCGCAGTCGCCGACAGTTACCTGCAGGGCCTGGCCCTGGAAGAGCAGCTGCGCATTGCCCGCCTCAACCTGCGCAATGCCCAGGACGTGCTAGGCCTGGTAGAGACGCGCCAGCGTAGCGGCTCCGCCACGCGTCTGGAACTGGCCCAGCAGCGCAGTCTGGTGGCCACCCAGCAACGCCAGCTGCCATTGCTGGAGCAGAAATGGCAAGACAGCCGGGTTACGCTGGCAACACTGCTCGGCGACCCCGTGCAGTCGCTGCCCGCCAGCCCGGAAGCGATCGATGCGTTGCACTGGCCGACCATTGGCAGCGGTCTACCCAGCGAACTGCTCACACGCCGCCCGGACATTGCCGCAGCAGAAGCGCGGCTGGCTGCAGCCAGCGCCAATGTGCAGGTCGCCCGCGCCGCCATGCTCCCCAAGCTGACCCTGGGGGCCAACCTGGGCGCTGGCGCCAATACCTTTGCCCACTTGTTCGACAGCTCGTACTACACCCTCACCAGCGGCCTGGTCGCGCCGATTTTCAACAACGGCCGACTACGCGCTGGCCGAGAGCTGGCCGAGGCTGAACAGGAAGAATTGCTGGAGGCCTACCGCAGCAGCATCCTGGCGGGCTTTGCCGATGTCGAGAAAGCGCTCAATGCGATCCACGGTGTGGACCAGCAGCGGCAATGGCAGGATGAGGAGGTGCAGCAGGCACGACTGGCATTCGACCTTGCTCAGCAGCGTTACGGCGCGGGGGCCGAGACCTTGTTGAGCGTGCTTGAAACCCAGCGCACGTTGTATGTGGCGCAGGACCAGCAGGCGCAACTGCGCCTGGCCCGCCTGCAGGCTAGCGTGGCGTTGTACAAAGCATTGGGTGGGGGGTGGCAGGTCGAACGTTAGTCCAGGTCGCCTTCGGGGGCCGCCGCGCAGCCCAATCGCGACGCATGGCCGCACCCACATTGACCGCGCAAGATTCAAGCGGTGCGCCGACCTGTGGGAGCGGCCTTGTGACGCGATTGGGGCGCAACGCGCCGCCAGTCAGCCCGAACGCTGCGCCACCCTGAGGTTACGCGCATACCAAGGCCGCTTAGGTGCTTTGGGCTGCAACTTGTCGAACAGGTCTTCATCACTGTAAATGATGCGCAATGCCAGCTTCATCGTCTCCGGGTCCATCTCCACGCTGCGCCCGGGCCGTAGACCCGGTACGGTCGAGCAACCGTGGGTGTCCGGCCCCAGCCACGGGTCTGCCACCTCGACCCAACGCCCCGGCGCAAACCACTGCACACCGTTAACCTCCAGCCGCCGCACCTCGCCCGGGTGCAGCCGCTCATGGGCACGGAACCAGTCTTCGATACGGTCGTCGATCCAGCCGTGAAAATGCCAGAACACCGGGTTCACATGAGAAGAAAACGGGTCTCCGAGAAAGTCGTTGTCCGCCGCGAACCAGCGTTCGGCAAAATCGTCCGGGGTGCGCGCCGTCGGCACCGGCATGCCGTTGGAAGGGTCCCGCGGCACCGATGCCCAGCGCATGTGCAACCAGTCATGCAGGCCCAGTTCCACCTCCGAGCCGAACTGGCCCAAGGTCAGGCTGCTCAAGTAATCCGGGTCGGTGTAGCGCGATTCCCATACCTGGAAATTGCCGTGGAAGGTATCCGGTGACTTGATGTCACGTACCCACTGGGTGTACTCCTCGTCATCACTGGCCAGCCAGGTGGGTGGCAGGGCATTGCCGTCGTGGTTATCGAAGTAGCGGGCAAAGCCTGCCCGGTCACGCTCCAGCTCCGGTTGTGGCAGCGGAAAGCGCGGCCAGGAGGGCAGGTCCTGGATGGCACGGGCGCTGCCAAGCATGTGCCGGTGCATGAAGAAGAAGTCCTCACCCGAACCGTTGCGGTCCTTGTGCCGCCCGCGTGCGTCACGCTCGCGGTCACGCGGCCCCGGTTGCCAGCCAAGGCCACGCAGGGCCTTCTGCTTGCCCTTGTCCAGCTTGTGCCATTTGTCCCGCGAGGAGTGCCACAACTGATGAAAAAGGCGATGCTCCGGCGCAATGAGCCAGGCCAGCAGTCGAGGGTTCAGCGGGGTTCGTTCGCGCGCTTCGGGGAAGGTGCGTTTCAACGCCAGGAAGTGGTTGTCCTCCACCGGCAATGTCAGCGCACGGTCCATGCGCGCAATGTGCCCGTTGAGGGTTGCCGGACCGGCATTGCCGAACCGCCCCCAGACTTCATCGAGCACGATGTGGCATTCATAGCGCGCCTGGGCCGAAAACAGCCGCCAGCGCACGGTGCCCGGCTTGTCCGCCAGAAGGTCGCCGACCACCCGGTAGCGCGGCTCCTCGTCCCCACGCAGGCGCTCTGGAGTGTCCAGGTAACCGCGCAGTGCACGACCGCTGGCTGCCACATCCAGGAACAACTCCAGTTCACCTCCCGGCAGGCCATCCAGCCCCGCGTCCTTGCCCTGCAGGGTCCAGCGCCAGATGCCGCGCAGGGTATCACCCAACTGCTGCAAGGCGGTGTCGGCCAGCTCGACCACGGCCTCGCCAGGGGTTTGCGGAAACGCTTCGGCATCCCGCTGGCGCTGCACATACAGCGCACCCAGCGCGCCAGGTACCACCACACCCGTCAATGCCACACCGGCGATGAAACCGCGTCGGGAAATCGTCATTGCTTACCTGTGCATTCATTGCGGCCATGGAGCACGGCCCGTCCAAGGCTAGAACGTTGCACGGACAGCGAAATTTAACGGCGCATGGCCAAGGACGCTGGCTAAATTTTGCGGGTGCGAGCTCGTTCATTGCAGGTAGCGGCGGCCTCTGTGCCCATCCCTGACGGTGAACCTACTGAGACCAAGATGACGACTCCACGCTGGAAGAAAGCCCTGTTTATCAGCCTGGCCACGGCGATTGCCGCCGGTGCCGGGTTTGCCGCCTGGCACTACGTGGCCACCCCAGCCGGCTATTCCCGCGAGGTGACCCGCCAGGCCAACGACCTGCAGGAACGCATCATCTCGTTCGACAGCCACATCACGTTGCCGCTGACCTTCGGGACCGAAGGCAGCGAGGCCGACAAGGATGGCAATGGCCGCTTCGACCTGGCCAAGGCCGCACAGGGCCGTTTGTCAGGCGCCGCCCTGACCATCTTCGCCTGGCCAGAATCCTGGACCGGCAACGATGGCCCGCACCGCCCTACCCCAGGCTTCGTCGAGGCCGCGCGCCACACCCAGGAGGTGCGCTACAACGCAATCACCGCCATGGTCCGCGACTTCCCGCAGCAGGTCGGTATTGCCTATACCCCGCAAGACATGCGGCGCCTGCACGGCGAAGGCAAGTTCGCGGTATTTCTCAGCATGCTCAACGCCTATGCCCTGGGTGACGACATCGACCAGCTCGACCGCTGGGCCGCGCGCGGCGTGCGTATGTTCGGCTTCAGTTACGTGGGCAACAACAGCTGGGCCGACTCTTCGCGCCCGCTGCCGTTCTTCAATGACACCGTCGATGCGCTGGAAGGCTTGTCACCAACCGGCAAGCGCGCCGTGCAACGGCTGAACGACCTGGGCGTGATCATCGACGTGTCGCAGATGTCGAGCAAGGCGCTGGCCCAGGTTGCCGCCCTGAGCCGCGCGCCGTTGGTGGCCTCGCACTCGGCGCCACGAGCGATGGTCGACATCAACCGCAACCTCTCCGACAAGGAGCTGCAACTGATCAAGGACAGCGGCGGGGTAATCCAGTTGGTGGCCTTCTCCACCTACCTCAAGCCACTGAGCAGCAAGACCCAGGACAAACTCGACATCCTGCGCGCCCGCTACGGCCTGCCGCCCTTGGCCAACCTTAACTACGCCCTGATGCCTGGCGACCCGGTGATCGCCGGCTGGCCCGAGCAGAAGGTCGGCCAGTACGCCAACGAGCTGTACGGCATCCTCGACGAAGAACCACCTGCCACGCTCAAGGACTATGGTGACGCCATCGACTACACCGTACGCAAGGTCGGTATCGACCACGTCGGCCTGAGCTCGGACTTCAACGAAGGCGGCGGCATCGAGGGCTGGCAGAACGCCGGCGAAGCACGCAACGTCACAGCCGAACTGATCAGCCGCGGCTACTCCGAAGCAGATATCGCCAAGCTCTGGGGCGGCAACTTTCTGCGCGTGTGGGAGCAGGTGCAGCGCGCCGCGCACCCCGTCGCCACTTCGTCCCCATGACCCTTGCGAGCACCTTGATGAACGACCGTCGCACATTCCTCAAGCAGGCCGGCCTGCTGGCTGCCGCCCTGCCACTGACCGGCCCCGGCCCGCTGCTGCCTGTCGCCCACGCTGCACCGGCGAAGCCCGCCACGGCCGATGACTGGGCCGCGTTTCGCGGCCTGTTCGAGCTGGACCCGACCTACGCACACTTTGCCAACTTCCTGATCACCTCGCACCCAAGGCCCGTACGCGAAGCCATCGAAGCCCTGCGCGCGCAGTTCGACCGCCAACCGGCCTACATGGTCGACTGGGACAGCCAGTCGGAATGGAAGCACGAAGCTGACGTGCGTGAATGGGCTGCGCGTTACCTTGAAGTGAAACCGCGGCAGATTGCCTTGACCGGCAGCACCACCGAAGGCCTGGGGCTGATCTATGGTGGGCTGAAGATTGCGCCGGGGCAGGAAATTCTGACTACCGTGCACGAGCACTCGGCGGCCCGCCATACCATGGGCTTTCGCACCGCGCGCGATGGCACGGCTGTGCGGCGCCTGCGGCTGTTCGACGACCCCGCCAAGGTGAGTACCGACCAGGTGCTGAGCACGATTTCGGCCGCGATCGGGCCGAGAACCCGGGTTCTCGGCATGACCTGGGTGCATTCGGGCAGCGGCGTGAAACTGCCCGTGGGCGAGGTCGGCAAGCTGGTACGCGAGGTCAATCGCCAGCGTGACGAGCAGGACCGGATCATCTATGTGATTGATGGCGTGCATGGCTTTGGCGTCGAAAATACGCACTTCGCCGATTTCAACTGCGATTACTTCATCGCCGGCACCCACAAGTGGATGTTCGGGCCACGCGGTACAGGGATCATATGTGCAGCCTCCACCGAGCTGAAACAGCTGACCCCGACCATTGCCACGTTCTCCGAAAATGAAGACTTCGCCACGGTGATGACCCCAGGCGGCTACCACGCGTTCGAGCATCGCTGGGCGCTGGGCAAGGCCTTCGAGTTGCACCTGCAACTGGGCAAGGCAGCCGTACAGGCGCGTATCCACGGGCTTAACGACTTCCTCAAGCAGCGCCTGGAGGCACTGCCGGGGATAGAACTGGTAACACCGCGCAGCGCTCACTATTCCGCAGGCTTCACCTTCTTCAGGGTCAAGGGGCAGGATGCCGATGAGGTGGCCAAGCACCTTAACAGCCAGCGCATCGTGGTGGATGCAGTATCGCGGGATGCGGGGCCCGTGGTGCGCACCGCGCCAGGGTTGTTGAACACCGAGGCCGAGATCGAGCGATTGGTGGATGTCCTGAAGCGCTATCGGCGCGCCTGAGGGCTGGCTTGCCGGCGATGGGGCGCGAAGCGCCCCTGGCAAGCCTGAGTCATGGCTGACCGGCAATCCCTCTCAACCACTGCCCGACATCCCGGTAAATCTCCTCCACCTGCCCCACGATCCCCGACATGCGCAAGAAGTCATGGGTCAGCCCTTGCACTCGCGCAAACGTCACAGCCGTCCCGCCAGCCAGCAACCAGTCACGGTAGGCAATGCCCTCATCATGCAATGGGTCATACTCGGCCACGAACAGGCAGGCCGGCGCCAGCGGCTCACACAGCGTCGACAGAAGCGGAGACACCCGCCAGTCCCGGCGCTGCTCCGGCTGCGGTGCATAGTGCTGGTAGAACCACTCCAGGGTTGGGGTCTCCAGCAGGTAGCCCTCGGCATGCTCGCGATGCGAGCCCCGCTGGCAGGAAATATCGGTCACCGGATAGAACAGCAACTGTGCCAGTGGCTTGAACGCCAGCACTTCGGGCTGCTCGACCGCCGTAATCGCCAGCACCGCCGCCAGACTGGCGCCCACGCTGTCCCCTGCCAGCACCACTCGGCGGTTGTCCAGGCCGAGCACCGCTGCCTGTTCGGCCAGCCAGTTGGCAACATCCAGCACATCGTGCAGGGCGACCGGGAACTGCTGTTCCGGTGCCAGCCGATAATCCGCCGCCAGCACCGCGAACTCACCAAGGGCCGCAAGGCGGCGGCACACCGAGTCGTGGGAGTCGAGGCTGCCAACCACATAGCCGCCCCCGTGCAGGTAGAAAATCACCGGTCGCAAGTCTGCGCCCGCTTCGCCCTGGCGATACAAGCGCGCATCCAGGCTGGCACCGTCGCGCGCGGTAACCTGCAATTCGCTGACCGTGACATTGCCCGGTGGGCTCGGGTCGAGCACCTGCGAGCTGCCGGCGAACTCGGCCCGGGCCTGGGCCACGTCCATCGCGTGCATGGGCAGGCTCCTGCCCGTCAGCCGGCCAAACTCGACCAATTCCAGAAATGCCGCCAGATCAGGGTGCAGTGCCATGTGGGTTCCTTGGGTAAACAATGTGACTCAAGCATCCCTACGGGACGTAGCAGCACGCCGAAAAATTACCCGCCATACGGCTAGATCGTTGGCGCAGGCGCTCGTTATCCCTGCACAACGAAACACCGCCCGAGGCACACCGTGGACCTTCAGAGCATCCTCAGCAAACTGTTCGCCAACGCCCATGCCGTCGGCATTGAAGGCGTATTCCAGTTCGTCTTCGCCCAGGACCTGGCCTTCTGGTCGGAGGTACGAGACACCAGCCGCACCGGCGCCGGCCGGCACAGCGCCCCCGATGTCACCATCGAGGTGGCCGAGCGCGACTTCCTCGGCATCATGGGCGGTACGGCCAACGTCGAGGAACTGTTCGCCAGCGCACGACTGAAGATTACCGGCAACATGGGTCTGGCCACCCTGCTGCCGCAGATCATCAGCAACGCCCGTCGGGGTGCCGCAGCGGCCAAGGTGTCGATGAACCAGCGCTACCCGACCCCTGCCCGCCTCAGCGAACGGGTGTCGATCGCGCAGCCAGTGCAGCGTGAGGTGGTACGCATTGCCCACACCGACATGCCAGTGGCACGCTTCAAGACCGAGTATTTGCAGCACGGCACACCGGTGGTCATCAGCGATGCCTTGCAAGACTGGCCGCTATTCACCATGGGCCGCGAGGCATCACTGGAGCACTTCGCCGAATTGCAGGGCATCACCCGACACGGTGATTACGTGAAGAAGACCTTCTCCACCGACCGCGATTTCCGCTCAACCTCCATGGCCGCGTTCATCGCCTCGCTGGACACCCCGGCCAAACCGGGGGACACCCCGGCCTACATGGGCAACAACATCGTGCCGGAGAAGCTGCTGAAACTGATCAACTACCCGCAATACTTCAGCCGCGACAAATTCATCGCACCGCGCATCTGGATCGGGCCAAAAGGCACCTTGACGCCCCTGCACCGCGACGACACCGACAACCTGTTCGCCCAGGTGTGGGGGCAGAAGTCGTTCATCCTCGCCGCGCCGCATCACCGTCCTGCCCTGGGCACGTGGTCAACCAGCCCCAAAGGCGGCCTCGACGGCTGCGATTTCAATCCTGACGCCCCGGATTACCAGCGCTTCCCCGCAGCGCGCGACGTGCCGTTCTTGCGCGTAGTGCTGCAGGCCGGCGACCTGCTGTTCCTGCCGGAGGGCTGGTTCCACCAGGTGGAGTCGGTCTCGACCTCGCTGTCGGTGAACTTCTGGGTGAACTCCGGGCGCGGCTGGTAACGGCCGATGCGGGGTTAATTTGCAACGCCAGCGGCTCGTCCCTAGAGGAAACCGCTTGCAAGAGGCCCATCGCATGTCCAGGCCATGCAGCATGCAGTGCGCGAACTGGCCAGCCTGCCGCAGGTGCAAGCCGCGCCGCGAATAAAGCTGGAAGAGGTGGATATCGACACGCGGATACTGTGGGAGCAGGCCAGTAGCGCCGACAGTGCGTTCCATGCCTGGGTGGCGGGGGAATCGGCGACAGTCATGGATATTCGCCGCTACCTGATCAAGGAACGCGGGCTGCAGCGCGAGTGCCTGACCTTGATGGGCTATTGGCGGGCCGGGCGAACCTTTGATTGACTGGAAATATACGGGGGCGCTTTGCGCCCCTTTCGCCGGCAACCCAGCTCCCACAGCAACAGCGCCGACCAGAGCGCTTACACTGTAGCTGTGACTGTAGCTGTGGGAGCTGGCTTGCCGGCGAAAGGGCCGCACGGCGGCCCCTGCCATGATTCAGACCGCCGCGATCAACGCCTGGGCAAAACGCTGCGCCACTTCATCAACCTGCTCTGCGCTGATGATCAGTGGCGGCAGGAAGCGCACCACCGCACCATGGCGCCCGCCCAGTTCCAGGATCAGCCCGCGCTTCAGGCACTCACGCTGCACCTTGGCCGCCAGCTCGCGGTTGGCCACCGGGTGACCCAATGCATCCGCATTGCCCTGTGGGTCCACCAGTTCGACCCCAAGCATCAAGCCACGCCCGCGCACATCACCCAGTTGCGGATAATCGCGCTGCAACTGCAGCAGGTGCTGGCGCAAGCGCTGCCCCATAGCCTCGGCGTGTTCGGCCAGGCGGTGCTCGACCAGATAGTTGATTACCGCCGACCCCGCCGCCATGGCCATCTGGTTGCCACGGAAGGTGCCGGCATGGGCGCCCGGCTTCCAGGTATCCAGCCAGTCGCGGTACACCACTACCGCCAACGGCAAGCTGCCGCCAATGGCCTTGGACAGCGTGACCACGTCCGGCACGATGCCGGCATGCTCGAAGGCGAACATGCGCCCGGTGCGGGCAAAGCCGCTCTGGATCTCGTCGATGATCAGCGCCACACCGGCCTGCTCGGTGATACGGCGCACACCCCTCAGCCATTCGATATCGGCCGGGATCACACCACCCTCGCCCTGCACCACCTCAAGGATCACCGCCGCCGGAAGTGGCACGCCGCTTTCCGGGTCGAGCAGCAGGTTTTCCAGGTAATGCAGGTTGGCCCTGACCCCCGCTTCGCCGCCCAAGCCGAACGGGCAGCGGTAATCGTAGGGGTACGGCATGAACTGCACGCCGTTGCCGAGCAAGGCGCCCAGCGGCTGTTTCGGCCCGTTGCTGCCCATAAGGCTCAGCGCGCCCTGGCTCATGCCGTGGTAGGCGCCATGGAAGGCCAGCACCGTGCTGCGACCGGTAGCCGTGCGTACCAGCTTGAGCGCCGCCTCCACGGCATCGGTGCCGGTCGGGCCGCAGAACTGCACCTTGGCCTCGCGGCGCAGCGCCTCGGGCAGGATGCCGAACAGGTCCTGGACGAAGCGGTCCTTGACCGGCGTGGTCAAGTCCAGGGTGTGCAGGGGCAGCTCATCGGCCAGCACACGCTGGATGGCCTCGACCACCACCGGGTGGTTGTGGCCCAACGCGAGCGTACCGGCGCCGGCCAGGCAATCGATGAACTGGCGGCCTTCGACATCCTCCACATAGATGCCACGGGCGCGCTTGAGCGCCAGCGGAATGCGACGCGGGTAGCTGCGGGCGTTGGACTCCTGCTGTTGCTGGCGTTGCAGCAGGGGTGATTCGGTAAACTCGTACAAAGGTTGCGACGCGCTGACCGGTGCAACCTGGGCAAGGCTGGAAGCGGTGGACATGGGTAAATCCTCGCAAGCAAGCGAATGGGCAGTTATCGCTTGGAAAACGCTTGAGTGCCGGGAGGATTTAGCGGTTGTTACTGGATTTTACTTTGCCTGCACCGGCCTCTTCGCGGGTAAACCCGCTCCCACAGGAATCGCACCGCTCTGGAAGCGTGCGCAGTACCTGTGGGAGCGGGTTCACCCGCGAAGAGGCCCGCATAGACGATAAAGATCAATGCCCGGAGCGCGCCGGTACTTGCAAGAGCACCCGCAACCCATCACTACGGCTGTCAAAGCGCAGGCTACCGGCACAACGCTGCACGATCGCCTGGACAATCGCCAACCCCAACCCGCAGCCCCCGCTCTGCCCATTGCGCCAGAAGCGCTCGGTCAGGTGCTCAAGGTCGGCTTCGGCAATCCCAGGCCCGTGGTCGCGCACCATGAAGCCCACCTGGCCGTCGGCCATCTGCACCTCCAGCTCCACCGCCTCGTCGCCGCCATGGCGCAGTGCGTTGTCCAGCAGGTTGCGCAGCGCGGCCACCGCCAACGGTGCGGGCATGCCCAGATAGATCTGAGTGGCTGCTTCAGGCAGACGTAGCACGATACGACGGTTGTCACCCCCACCGGCGTCCTGCACTGCCTGGCGGGCCACCTGCTCGGCACTGCACTGCACACCATCTTCAAAGGACAGGCTGCCTTCTACCCGCGCCAGCATCAGCAACTGCTCCAGCGTGCGGTGCATGCGATCGGTGCCCTGCTCGGCATGCTCCAGCGCCTGCTCGCGCACCGCGCCATCGGTCATGCGTGCCACCTGCAGGTGGGTCTTGATCGCGGTCAGCGGGCTGCGCAGTTCGTGGGCGGCATCGTCGGTCAGGCGCCGCTCGCGCTCGATGGTCTGGGCAATGCGCAGGAACAGCTGGTTCTGGGTTTCCAGCAAGGGCTGCAACTCGCTGGGCATGCCCGCCACCTGCAACGGCTCGACACTGTCCGCTCGCCGTCGGCGCAAGGCGTCGCGCATGCGGTTGAGTGGTTCCAGGCCTTTACCCAGGCCGATCCACAACAGCCCCAGGCTGCCGAGCAAGGCCATCAGCACGGGTGCCGACGCCGCCAGCAGAATCGACTGGTTAAGCGCCTCGCGCTCCATGTGCCGGTCGGCAGTGGTGATGCGCACATCACCATGGTTGTAGGTGAAGGTGCGCCACAGTGCATCGTCGATGGTCTGGTCACGGAAGCCGCTGCGCTCGTCGTCCATGGCGCCATCGTGCTTGTGGTTGCTGGCGAGGATCTCGCCACGCAGAGAACTGACCTGGCAGGCCATGCCGTCCGGCACACTGAACTGGTCGGCAGAAAAGTGCGCCTCTCCCCCCTTGGCGGTCAGCGGTTGCGGCAACTGGTCGATCAGCCCGGCGACCATACGCGCCGATGCCACCAGGCGCTGGTCGAGGGAAAACATCATCTGCTGGCGCAGGTCACGCAGCATCCACGCCGCGGCCAGCGCCCAGATGATCACGAAAGCGCTGCCCAGGATCAGGCTCAGGCGAACCCGCAGGCTCATGATGCAGCCTCTTCCGGTGCCTGCGCCGGGCCCAGCCGGTAACCCAGGCCACGCACAGTCTCGACGATGCCGTTGCCAAGCTTGCGTCGCAGGTGGTGGATATGCACGTTCAGGGCGTTGCTTTCGACTTCGTCGCTGAAGCCGTACACGCAGTCTTTCAGTTGTTCGCCGGACAGCACCCGCCCGGGGTTCTGCAGCAGTGCCTGGAGCAAGGCCTGCTCACGGCGGGACAGGTCGACGGGCTGCCCGGCCAGGCTCGCCTCGCAGCTGCTGGGGTCATACCGCAACGGCCCGTGCTCGATCACATTCACCGCCCGCCCGGCCACCCGCCGCAGCAGGGTATGCAGGCGAGCGGCCAGTTCGCGCAGGTCGAACGGCTTGAGCAGGTAGTCGTCGGCGCCGGCCTGCAGGCCATCGACGCGGTCGGTGACGGCATCGCGGGCAGTGAGCACCAGCACTGGCAAGTCCACCCCCTGCTGGCGCAGGCGACGCAGCAGCTTGAGGCCGTCTTCGTCGGGCAGGCCGAGGTCGAGGATCATCACGTCGAACTGCGCGGCCTGCAGCATCGCCCGCGCATCGGCGGCATTGCCCACCCGGTCCACGGTCAGGCCCTGGGCGGTAAGGCCGGCGCAGATGCCGGCGGCGATCAGGTCGTCGTCCTCGCAGAGCAGAACGTGCATGGTGGGGCTCCCGGAGTGGTGTGGCTGGCATTGCACCTTGGGCGGATTAAGGGGGGATTATGGACCTTTCAGGGAGGGTTGGGGGGAGATCGAGCGCCGCGCGGGGTCGCCACCCTGCCCTAAGCAGCCTCACCCCAATCCCCGAGCTTCTCGAACACAACAGAAACGAAGTCGCCTTTTCCTACAGCTGACGCAGAAACCTCTGATCCGAATCCATGATGGGATTTCCCCCTGCACACGTTGTCAGGGAGACACCTCATGTACCTGGGTTACGTCGTGCCCTCGTGGCACGAGATCGAATCACGTGTCATCGCCATGGTGGGCTACCAAAGCACTGGCCAGTTCCGCACCAGCCTCAATGAAGAAGTCGCCTCACTGGGCCTCAACCTGCGCCGGGTCGACGCTGTACGCACAGCCTTCTACCAGGCTGAATGGCAGGCGGCGCACATGCTACGCCAGCGCTTTGCCGACCTCGACATCAACAGCATCAGCGACGAACTGCTGAGGATCGTGCAGCAGATGGCGATGATCGTTGCCGGCAGCACCATTACCGGTGGCCTGCTTGGCGCGGGGGTAGGCGCATTCGCTGGCGGCGCCGGAACCATTCCGTTCGCTGGCGCAGGCGCGGTCATGGGCCTCAAGGTCAGCGGCTGGATCCTCGGCGCGCTGGGGCTGGCCTCCATTGCCGAGTTCTTCATCGACGGCTTGCCGCGGATCGGTGAGTACTACGTCGATGGCATCCGCTTCGCCTGGGAAGGCACCTGCGGCAATGAAGGCACCGGCCCGTTCTGCCGGGACGACCCCTATGCGATATCCCGGGCCACGCATCAGATTGCCCAAGGCCATGTGGAAGTCGTGGTGCTGTTGTTGGGGGCGATCGTGTCGTACCTCACCCGCGGGCGCGGCGATGCCCGAGTGCTGGCCCAGGAGATGGCGGCCAGCCGCAAAGGCGCGCGGCTGGGGCAATGGATGCTCCAGCATGAAGAGGGGTTGAAGAAACGGCCGGATCTGCAGGTGCCGGAGCGGCGCAAAGGGGCGATGGATGATCCGCAGCCAGTTCAGCCGAATCGGCAGGCGGGAAAAGACAAAGAGCCCTCTACAGCTAAGCCCGGTAGGATGCCGTTGCATACGGTGGCGTGTTTCAAGGCAGATAAATTGCCAGCGTCGAAGCATGGCGAGTTTGAGCGGCAGCTGAAGGGGCAACAGGATGGGTTGAATCGGCTGACGGTTGAGGAGTTTTTGGAGAACGTTGCCGATCCTGTAAAGCGTGACCCTGCGATCGCACGCGCTGCACGCAGGGATCTACAAGACAGGTTGGAAAAAAGAATAAACAAGGAGCTGCTCGCCGAAATGAGCCCAGCAGAAGCAACAAAACTGTCAACCCTAAAGGCGAAGGAGGCGATGGCCACCTTGGCCGCGCTACACAATCCCGACTTAAGCGCGGGTGGCAGAGACATGATCTCAGACTTTGGCGACAGGCAAGTCAACTCCAGCATTGGTGCTCAATGGCGAAACAGACTAGTCAGCATCAAAGAGGCCGCGGAAAAATCGCCGAAACTCGGCACCCACTTGAATTACATGAATGTGAGACTTCATAAGTGCTAACGACAAGAGGCATCGCTAATGGATGAGGTATTCTCGATATTCCTTGACAATATAGGCGCGCCTTTTTCGCGTCGAGAGGTGCCACCCTCGAGCATTGATCGGTATAAGGGAAAACTTCCAGAGTTGTTACTTTCATACTGGAAAGAGCATGGATGGTGTGGTTTCGGCGAAGGTATATTCTGGCTGGTTGATCCACAGGAGTATCAGGCCGTTGTCTCATCCTGGACCGAGGGCACCATCCTTGAAAACCGGGACACTTACCACTTGATTGCCAGAAGCGCTTTCGGCGACCTGTATCTTTGGGGAGAGAACAGTGGCTTTTCAGTAAAAATCACAAGTCTTCTGTCCCGTTATACAGGTGAAAACTGCACACTCACTGAAACGGAAGCAACCAGAGAGGTCCAAAGCTTTTTTCTATCAAGAAAAAAAGAACACAACGATTTTGAAAACCTTTTTGAGCCCGCGAAGAAAAAGCTGGGCATCTTGAAAGAAGATGAGATGTATGCCTTTGTTCCTGCATTGATGCTGGGAGGGCGCCCCGACCTCAAAAACCTGGAAAAACTTAAAGCAATAGAGCATTTAATTTTGCTGTCTCAAATCACCGAACTCGAACCCTACAGCTTCTCTGACTTCTGAGCACACAAAAGGACCTAAACGAATGGATGTCATCTTAAGCATTTTCCTGGAAACCTTCGGCGCCACCATCGGCCAGCAACCCATACCACCTGCCGCTGTCGATCATTACCAAGGCAAACTCCCCAATCGCCTCCTTGAATAGTGTCAAGACCACGGCTGGTGCGGCTACGGCGGCGGTTTGTTCTGGCTGGGCCTATCGACATCCTGCAACACACCGGCATCCTGCACCTCCAGCCTGACGCAAACCGCCGGGTTGGCTTTGACCACCGAACGCGCCCCTTCATCACCCTTCAGCCGGGCAAGCGCCGGCCAGAAATCGCGCCCGAACAACACCGGATGGCCCTGTCGTCCAGCATGACAAGGCAGGACTATCGTTGACCCACTGGACTCCCGTGCAAGCAAATCCAGGGTCGCGGACGCCACCCAGGGCATATCTCCCAACAGAATCGCTACTGCCTGCGCCTCGCTGTCAGCCAGCGAAGCGGCACCGGCCGCCAGGCTATGGCCCATGCCCAATGTGAAATCCGGACTGGAGATTACCCTGCACCGCGCTGGCAACCCCAGGTCCACACCTCGCTCCCCTTCACGCAACACCACCCGAACATCATCGAACACTGCGCAGGCGCTCTCTACGCTGTGCACCAGCAAGCTTCGACCGTCAGCCAGCAGCGAACGGCGCTTGTCAGAGCCAAAGCGCACACTGCTGCCTGCCGCCAATACCAACGCAACCACGCTCACAGCGCCACCCGCGCGATGCCGTTGCGCACACGAAGGATATCGGCCAGTACCGCCAGGGCAATCTCGGCCGGGGTCTTGCTGCCCAGGTTCAGGCCAATCGGCGCATGGATGCGCGCTAGCTCGTCGCAACCCAGGCCACCAATTCGCTGCAAGCGCTCGCGGCGCTTGTCAGAGGTCACCCGGGAGCCCATCACGCCAATATAGAAGGCCTCGGTACGCACCGCTTCAAGCATCGCCAGGTCGTCGATCTTGGGGTCATGGGTCAATGCCACCACTGCCGTGTCGGCATGGCAACCGCCATGGCGGATAAACTCCGACGGCAACTCGCGGCGCACTTCGATGCCGTCCAGCCGCACGCCATCCAGCACTTCGTCCCGCGGCTCGCAAAGGATGACTTCAAACCCCATGCCCTTGCCGAACTCGGCGCAAAAATGCGCCACGCTGGAATAGCCGGCCAGAAGCAGGCGCTGGGCGGCGCCGACACGCAGGCGAACACGGGCGTTGTCCCGCTCGACGCGTGGCCCCTGGCAATGGTCATCGGCCAACTGGCGGGTACCGTCCGGCAGGCTCACTTCACGCAGCACCCGACGCTGGCCCAGCAGCGCGCTTTCCAGCTGACGCAGGTGCGCCTGCACCTCGCACTCGGCGGGCAGGTTCTCCACCAGCACTTCGAGCACGCCACCACAGGGCAAGCGGATACTCGAACGCGGGTCGCTGTCGTCACCGTAGCGCACGATGGCAACCGGCTCCGGGAACTCACCCAGGGCCACACGCTCGAGGAAGTCGTCTTCGACGCAGCCACCCGACAGCGACCCCAGCCACTGGCCGCTGGCATTGACTGCCAGCAGCGAGCCCGGCGCGCGGGGCGCCGAGCCGTAGGTGGCGAGCACCGTGCACAACCAAACCCGCTGACCGTTGCACGACCACTGCAAGGCCCGGCGAACCACCTGTAGATCGAGATGCTGCACGTTTACTCCGCCTTCAGCTCGGCGAGCTGCTGTACGTTCAGGTCACCGGGCAGTCCACCCCAGGCCTGGCGCAGGTAGTTGACCATATCCGTCACTTGCTGGTCATCAAGCTTGTCGGCAAAGCCCGGCATCGGCTGCATGCGCTCGAAGCCGGTGAACTGCTGCTCACGGATGCCTTCGAGGATGACCTTGACCAGGTTGCGCGAGTCACCCTGGCGCAGCACGGTGTTGCCCTGCATGGCCACGGCAATGTGCGGTTTGCCCTCGCCGTCGACACCATGGCAACCGGCGCAAACGTTGAGGTACTGCTGGTGGCCGCGCTTGGCGCTGTCGCTCATCTGCTCCAGGGCAACGGCCTGGATGGCCTTGGCCGGCGGTGGCTGGTCGCCCAGCAGGTAGGTGGCCATGGCCGCCAGGTCGGCATCTTCCAGGTGTTGGGTGCTGTGGTGCACCACCGGGAACATCTCGTTGAACATGCTGCCCTGGGCGCTGATGCCATGCTTGAGGAAGGTGGTCAGGTCTGGCTGGGTCCAGCCGCGCTCGGCCAGGTCCTGGGCCAGCAGGCTCGGCGCCAGGTAGCCGCCCAGCAGGCCGCCGGTCATGCGCTGGTCCTGCTGCAACGCGCCGATGGGGTTGCGCGGGGTATGGCATTCGCCACAATGGCCCATGACTTCGACCATGTACTGACCACGCTGCCAGGCCGGGCTTTTGCCTTCGGTTGGCTGCAGCTGCACGCTCTTGCCATACAGCATGTTCCAGCCACTCAGGCCCATCCGCACATTGAACGGGAAGCGCAACGCGGTCTGCGGTGCCGGGCGGTTGATCGGCGGTATGGTCATCAGGTAGGCGAGGATCGCGTCCGAATCTTCACGCTTGATCAGGTGGTACGAGGTGTAAGGCATCGCCGGATACAGATTGGCGCCGTCCTTGCGCTTGCCCTGGGTGACTGCGGCGAAGAACTCGTCGGCACTGTAGTTGCCGATGCCGTACTGCTTGTCCGGGGTAATGTTGCTGCCATAAATGGTACCGAACGGTGAATGGATCGGCAGGCCGCCGGCATACGGCGCGCCGCCTTCGGCGGTGTGGCAGGCCATGCAGTCGGCCGCGCGTGCCAGGTATTCACCGCGCTTGACCTGAGCCTCGTCGGCCGCTTGGGCAACCGAGCTGACGGCCAGGGCCATTGAACTGACGGCAAAGGCCAATGCCAGTGCGTTACGAACGAAGCCCATGCTCAACCCTCCTTGACCAGGCCAAGATCGTTGAGCACCTTGCGGGTGGCGTCGTAATAACGCACGTAGCCGGTGCAGCGGCAGATGTGGTGGCCGAGGCTGGCCTCGATGCGGTCTTCCACTTCGCTCTTCTTCAATGGCTGGCGCTGGGCGGTTTCCACCAGCACGGTAGCGGCGTTGACGAAGCCCGGCGCGCAGTAGCTGCACTGGAAGGCGAACAGGTCGACGAACTTCTGCTGGATCGGGTTCAGCGTGAGGTTACCGGCCGCGTCCGGTTTGGCGTGGCCCTCGATGGTGCGTACCTTCTTGCCCTCAAAGTAGTGGGCGCCGGTGATGCAGGTGCGCACTTCTTCGCTGGTGCCGTCGGGGTTGTCGACGATCACCACACAGGCATGGCAGATGCCCTGGCCACAGCCCAGGCGCGAGCCGGTGAGGTTCTGGTGTTCGTGCAGGTAGTCGATCATCGCCAGGTCAGCGGGGACCTCGACCGGGCCGACCGGTTGACCGTTGAGGGTCAGTTGCAGTGGACGGTTAGCCATTGAGGGCCTCCTTGATACGGGCTGGAGTGATGGGAAGATCGCGCACGCGCTTGCCAATGGCATGGGCGACGGCATTGCCGATGGCCCCCACGACCGGGATCATCACCACTTCGGCAATGCCCTTGGACGGGTCGGTCGGTGACAGCGGCGGGAGGATTTCACTGGTCTGCTTCCACACCGCCACGTCGCGCGCATGCGGCAGGCGGTAGCGGTTGAAGTTCCAGTCGCCCTCCCCGGGCCCGCCCTCGTACATCGGCATTTCTTCGGTCAGCGCGTGGCCGATGCCCATGGCGATACCGCCTTCGAGCTGGCCCTTGACCAGCTCCGGTACCAACACTCGGCCGCATTCGACCCAGCTGTGGTGGTTGAGCACCTGCACTTCATGGGTGCCCTTGTTCACCTTGACTTCAACAATGGTCGCCACCGGGCTGTAGTAGGTAACCATGGCATTGTTCAGCTGGGTGTCGGGGTAGGCAGCGTTCTGCCGGTCGAGCAGGTGGTAACCGTGGCTGCTCATCTGCGCCTTCTTGGCGCTCACCGCGCCATCGCCGTATTTCACCGCCACGGCGTCAAGCGGGAAGCGCTCGCGCACGCCGTCGATGACGAAGTCGGCCTCGGCCCAGCTCCAACGGTTGAAACCGTGCACGCTGGCGCCGGTGACCAGGCCCATGTCGTGGGCCTTCTGTGCCAGCTGGGCGAACGGGATCGGCTGCAGGCCGTTACCGGTCAGCTCGCCGTTGACCCACACCGCGTTCTCGCGGCGCACCACCAGCGGGTTGGCCTGGCCGCCATGAGGGCCCTGGCTCCAGATGGCCATGGCCGCCGGCCACAGGCCGTGGTTGAACAGCACGCGCGCCGCTTCGCGGGTGGCATGGCTGAAGTAGAAAGCCGAGTTGGTCGCCGACGATGGCGACGCCAGCTTGCCGACCCAGCGCGGGTTGCGCAGCGCGGCGTCCTGCTCGGGCTGGCTGATCAGGTACGGGTTGCCGCTGGTGCTCAGTTGCAACTCTGGCCATTCGGTAACCGCGGTCCTCACCTCGTCAGCCGAGCGCCCCAGGAAGTCGCTGACCACCAGGGCCTGGGAGGTAGACATGCCGGTGCCCAACTCGGTGCCGATGTGGCGCAGGCTGATGCGGCCGTCGCGGCTGAACTCGATGCTGGCCATCGGTGCTTCGGAACCGGTGCCGAAGTCCTTCTGGCAAATCGCAAAGCCCACACCGTACCAATGGTCCTGGTCTTGCGCATCCATCTGCTGCTTGCGTGCGTCGCGGTTGCGCCACCAGTCGTGCACGGCGGCCTTGTCGAGAATCTCGTACAGACGCAGCGCGCCCGCCGGGACCGCGCCCTGGGTGTTCTTCATGCCCGATTTCAGCGCGTTGGCACGGCGCAGGTCGATGGCATCGACGCCCAGGCGGCCTGCGATTTCGTCCACCATCATCTCGGTGGCAGCCATGCTCTGCAAGGTGCCGTAGCCGCGCATGGAGCCGGCCTCGACACCGCGGGAATGGTAGGCGGTAACCGACAGGTCGTTCTGCGGCATGTAATAGATCGACTGCGCAGCAGTGGCGCCTACCGCAGCTACGGACGGGCTGTAGTTAATGCGCCCGCCGCCGTCGCAGCTCATGTCGGCGCGGAAGATCTTGAAGCTGTTGTCCTTCTTGTCCACGGCCAGCTGGTAGCGGATATCGAAGGCATGGCGCTTGATGCCGCTCTGGAACTGCTCGTAACGGTCATTGGCCAGGCGGATCGGCACGCCGGCGCCATACAGCGCGGCCACGGCGGCGTAGAAGACGAAGATGTTGTTGTCTTTCGAGCCGTAGCCCACGGTATAGCCCGGGTGCATGTTCAGCGTGTTCAGGGCGAAGCGCGACGGCTTGATCATGTGCACGCATTCCTGCGCCACTTCGAACGGGCACTGGGTGGCAACCACGAAGTGCAGCGTGCCGCTGGCCGGGTCGTACCAGCCGTTGCCGTTGTCCGGTTCCAGCGCGGCGGGTTCGATGGACGGCGTCTTGTAGCGCTCGTCGAACACCAGCCAGTCCTGGGGCGGGTTGTCCAGCTGCTCGGCCATGCGATTGGCGTAGAACAGCCCCTGCTCGGTCAGGTCGCCGTGCTGGTTGGGCTGCTTCGACCACACCGGCTTGCGGTTGAGAATGGTCGGGAACAGCATGGAATTCTTCAGGCTGGAGAACTCATCGTCGTCGAACGGCGTGGCACCGCCCACCCGCACGAAGCGAAAACTGCCGTAAGGGTCGCGCTGGTACAGCGGCGCCTGGGCGCCGTAACGGATCGCCTTTTCGTTGAACTGCAGCTTGCGCTTGGCCTGGCGGAAGCGCTCGAAGTCGTGCCAGATCAGGATCGCCACCGGGTGGCCGATGAACATCGGCACCTTGCCGGGCGGCAGCAGCGGGTCGGGCGAATGGGCTTCGGGCCAGGCAATGCCGTCTTTCTCGAGATCGGCGGCGGTAACGATGCGGTCAGGCTGCAGCTCGGCACCGAGCAGGCTGAGGTCGTGACCGGCATAGATACGGTCGGCCTTGGTCGCCTTGAGCAGCAGCGCATGGCCCTGCTGCGTGGGCCAGCCGGGCATGTCCTTGGCGCGGATATCGCGGGCGAACACTTTGTCGCCGCACACCTTGGACAAGGCATCGTTACGGAAGCGCGCCTTGCCGTCATGGCTCATCCACTTCTGCGGCGAGGTGGTGACGCGTTCCTCCATCAGTGCGGCGAATGCCTGGCTGCCAAGTGGCGCCATGGTCACGCCGACACCAGCGATCAGGCCGCCTTGCAAGAAGGCGCGCCTGGAAATATCACGGTTGGACATGCTTGATCCTCTGGGCAGTTGGGGGCCTGCCCTATTTTTGATTCTAGTGCTAGCGGGAAAAGCTGACTTGTGCGTCAACTTTACAGGAATTGTGTAGGGATTGGCAAAGTCAAGCCGACAATATGTCGCTGTGTGTCTGGGAGGATGGGTGGGACTGGGGTGGGCTCACAGACCAAAACCAGCGTTAACCTTCATTTAATCAGCCCCAGCCAGCATGGCCCCATTCCTAGATCTGCCAAGGCGAAGACATGCGCGTCCTCCTGCTCTTCCTGACACTGCTTCTGGCCGGCCCGTTGCAGGCCAACCCGTTTGATGTAAAACCGGATTTCCTGCCGGTCGACCAGGCCTTTGTACTCACCCACGACCGCCAGGCCGACGGCCAGATGCGCCTGTACTTCCAGATCAAGCAGGGCTACTACCTGTACCAGAAGCGGCTCAAGTTCGACGGCCTGCCTGCCGAGCAGCACCCGCAATTGCCGCCGGCGCTCAACCACAATGACGAATTCTTCGGTGACAGTGCGGTGTACCGCGATCAGCTCGAACTGCTGCTGCCAGCCAATGCCCAGGGCCAGTTGCGCCTGGGCTGGCAAGGCTGCGCCGACGCCGGCCTGTGCTATCCACCGCAGACTACGCTGATCGACCTGGGCGGTAGCGTGGCACCCGCCGCCGAGCAAGCCAGCGACCAGGCTCTGGCCAGTGGCCTGCAACAGGGCCACCTGGCCTGGAGCCTGTTGGCGTTCTTCGGCCTGGGGCTGCTGCTGGCCTTTACCCCCTGCTCGCTCCCGATGCTGCCGATCCTTGCCGGGCTGGTGCTGGGCAATGGCGCCAGCGCCCGACACGGCTGGCTGCTGGCCGGGGTGTATGTGCTGAGCATGGCACTGGTGTACGCCGCCTTGGGGGTGGTGGCCGCACTGCTGGGTGCCAGCCTGCAGGCCTGGCTGCAGCAACCCTGGCTGCTGGGCAGCCTGGCGGGGCTGTTCGTGCTGCTGGCCCTGCCCATGTTTGGCGCCTTCGAACTGCAACTGCCCGCCGCCCTGCGCGACCGCCTTGACCGCGCCGGGCAAGGCACCCGGGGCGGCAACCTGTATGGCGCGGCGCTGCTCGGGGCGTTGTCCGGCCTGCTGCTGGGCCCATGCATGACCGCGCCGTTGGCCGGCGCCCTGCTGTACATCGCCCAGAGCGGCGACGTGCTGCAAGGGGCACTGGTGCTGTTCAGCCTGGGCCTGGGCATGGGCGTGCCGCTGTTGTTGCTGGTGACCCTGGGCAACCGTTACTTGCCGCGCCCAGGCGCCTGGATGGACCGGGTCAAGGGCGTGTTCGGTTTCGTGTTCCTGGCCATGGCCTTGTACACCGTGCGTAGCCTGTTGCCCGCCACGCTGCTGCTGGCACTGAGTGGCGGCTGGTTGATCGCCCTGGCCTGGGCCACCTGGCCAGCCCTGCAGCGCCTGCCAGCATTGCGCGCAGTACCGCTGCTGGGTGCCTTGTGGGGCAGCCTGTTGCTGGTCGGTGCCGCCGCCGGTGGCGATGACCTTTGGCAGCCGCTGCGCCCGTTCACCGGTGGGGGTACCGCGCCCGTTGCTGCCCAGCATGCCGAAGACAGCTTCGTCACGGTCAGCCGCCCTGAAGACCTGCAACGTGAACTGGATGCGGCCAAGGCCCGTGGCCAATGGGTGATGCTCGACTACTATGCCGACTGGTGCGTGTCGTGCAAGGTCATGGAAAAACAGGTGTTCGCCCGTGGCGACGTACAGGCCGGCCTGGCCGGCGTGCACCTGCTGCGCCTGGACGTCACCGCCGACACGCCGGCCAGCAAAGCCCTGCTGCAGCGCTACCAGGTACCCGGCCCGCCCAGCATCATCTGGATCGGCCCGGAAGGCGACGAACGCCGCGCGCGGCGTATTACCGGTGAAGTGGATGCCGCCGCGTTCCAGCAACACTGGGCCCAGACCAGGAGCCAAGGCTGATGTTGACCGTAACCCTCGGGCCACTGACCATGGCCCTCAACCACCTGCTGATGCTCACCGCCCTGGTGATTGCCAGCGTGGTCGGCTGGTGGGTCGCCCGGCGTGGCGGCGAAAGCCCGGAATCGGCGCTGTTCAACCTGTTCCTGATCGGCCTGCTGTGCGCCCGTGCCGGCTTCGTGCTGGCCTATTGGCCGATGTACCGTGATGAGCCGTTGCAAATGATCGACATCCGCGACGGCGGCTTCCTGCTCTGGTCGGGCCTTGCCGGCATCGTCCTCGGTGCGGTGTGGCAGGGCTGGCGTCAACCGGGCCTGCGCCGCCCGTTGGGCTGGGCATTGTTCAGTGGCGCGCTGTTCTGGGGCCTGGCCAGCTTCGGCGGCCACTTGTACAGCAAAGGCACCGAGCTGCCTGAACTGAGCCTGCGAAACGCTGGTGGCCAACCGGTGGCGCTGCACAGTTACCGCGGCAAGCCGCTGGTCATCAACATCTGGGCCACCTGGTGCCCACCGTGTCGGCGTGAGATGCCAGTGCTGCAACAGGCACAAAGCGATTACCCGCACGTGACCTTCCTGTTCGTCAACCAGGGCGAAACTCCGGAAAATGTCAGCACCTTCCTCGCCACCACCGGCCTGAGCCTGACCCACGTGCTGTTCGACGGCACCGGCCTGCTGGCCCAGCGTGTCGGTTCCATGGCCTTGCCCACCACCCTGTTCTACGACGCCAATGGGCGGCTGGTTGGCAGCCACCTGGGCGAGCTGTCCCGGGCCAGCCTGCGCCACGCCCTGGAACCTTTCGACCGGGCCATTGCGCCCGCCCCTGCCGCACAAGGAAACTGACATGCGATTGACTGCACTGCTGCCCCTGTCCCTGGCCCTGCTGGCCTCCCCTGCCCTGCAGGCCGAAGAACTGCCCAAGGCAGTTCAGCAGCTGCAAGCCAAGGGCGCCGTGATCAAGGGCAGCTTCGATGCGCCCAACGGCCTGCGCGGTTATGCCGCCGAGTACCAGAACAACGCCCTGGCCCTGTACCTGACCCCTGACGGCAAGCACGTGCTGGTCGGAAGCCTGTTCGACGAACAAGGCAAGGACCTTAGCGCCGAGCCGCTGGAAAAGCTGGTGTATGGGCCGATGAGCAAGGCCATCTGGGCGAAGCTGGAGAAAACCGCCTGGATCGCCGACGGCAAGGCCGATGCGCCACGCAAGGTGTACCTGTTCAGCGACCCGAACTGCCCGTACTGCAACATGTTCTGGGAGCAGGCGCGGCCGTGGGTGGAGTCGGGCAAAGTGCAGTTGCGCCATATCATGGTCGGCATCATCCGTGAGGACAGCCCGGGCAAGTCGGCGGCGCTGCTGGCGGCGAAAGACCCGGCCAAGGCCCTGCAACAACATGAAAAAGCTGGCAAGGCCAGCACGCTGAAGCCCCTGGACCAAGTGCCGGAAGCGGTACAGCAGAAGCTGGCGGCGAACATGGCCTTGATGGAAGAGATGGGGCTGCAGGCGACTCCGGCCATTTTCTATCAGGATGAGCAAGGCAACCTGCAAAGCCAGCAAGGGGCACCGCGGCCGGAAATGCTGGGCAAGATTCTCGGGAAGCGCTGAAACATTGGCTGCCTGCACTGGCCTCTTCGCGGGCACGCCCGCTCCCACGGGTATTGCAACAGCCTTGAGAGCGGCGCGATAACCTGTGGGAGCGGGCGTGCCCGCGAAGAGGCCGGTGCAGGCTAGCCAATCACTTCAAAGCCCCTCGAGCTCGGCCATCAGGTCACTGAGCCGGTCGACCTTGTCGTCATCCAGCGCACTGCCCTGCAACCCCAGCACATACTCGGCCAGCTCCTCCACCGTGCTGCACTCGAACATCGCCCGCAGCGGCACGTTCAGCTGCAGCTGCTTCTGCACCCGCGAGGCGATCTGCGTGGCCAGCAGCGAATGCCCGCCCAGCTCGAAGAAGTTGTCGTGCACCCCCACTCGCTCGGCCTTCAGCACATCGGCCCAGATACAGGCCAACACTTCCTCCAGCTCATTGCGCGGCGCCTGATAGGCCTGGCTGTGCTGACCGCCAATGTCGATGGCTGGCAGCGCCTTGCGGTCGAGCTTGCCGTTGGCGTTGTGCGGCAGGCTGTCGAACCAACCCCAGTGCAGCGGCACCATGTACTCCGGCAACTCGGCACGCAGGCGCTGCTTGATCTGCTCCAGCAATGTGGCATCGGCGGCGACACCCTGGTGTGCCACCAGGTAACCGACCAGGTGCTTGCCATTGACGCCTTCCTGCACGCCCACCGCAGCATCACGAATCTCGGCCTGCTCGTGCAGGCGGGCTTCGATCTCGCCCAGTTCGATGCGGTAGCCGCGAATCTTCACCTGGTGGTCGATGCGCCCGACGTACTCCAACACACCGTCCGGGCGCTGGCGCGCCAGGTCACCGGTGCGGTACAGGCGCTCGCCCGCGGCACCATGGGGGTGTGGGATGAACGCCAGGGCAGTGCGCACCGGATCGCCGACATAGCCACGGCCCACGCCGGTACCCGCCACGCACAGCTCGCCCACCGCGCCCAGCGGCACCAGCGCCTGCTCTTCGCCGAACAGGTACAGGCGGTTGTTGTCGGTCGGCGTGCCGATCGGCAGGTAACTGCCTTGGGTCGATGCGGCATCGACGCGGAAGAACGCCACATCATCGGAGCATTCTGCCGGGCCGTAGGCGTTGACCAGGCCGATCTGCGGGTACCGCTGCAACCACTGCGCGGCCAGCTCAGGTGGCATGGCCTCGCCGGTCGGCAGCATCCAGCGCAGGCCGTCGAGGGCCTGGTGGTCGTTGGCCAGCATGCCCTGGATCAGCGACGGCACGCTTTCCAGCACGGTGATGCCGGTGGCCTGCACATGCGCCAGCAGGCCCTGCGGGTCATGGGCGATGGCATTCGGCACGATCTCGACCTTGGCGCCGAACAGCGGCGCGGCAAGGAACTGCCACACCGAAATGTCGAAGCTCTGCGAAGCAGTCTGGGCAATGACGTCCTGATTGCTCAACGCCAGATACGGCACCTTGCTCAACTGGTTGTTGAGCATGCCGCGCTGCTCGACCATCACCCCTTTTGGCAAGCCAGTCGAGCCTGAGGTGTAGATCACATAGGCAAGGTTGTCCGGGCCACTGTGGATGCCCGGGTTGTGGCTGGCAACCTGGCTGGCCTGGGTGTCTTCCCACACCAGCAGCTGTGGCCGTTCTGCAACGTCCAGCTCACCCAGCAACTGCCGGCCCTGCTCGGCACAGGCCGCGCTGCACACCAGCACCGGGGTACGGCTGAGCTGGATGATGCTTTGCAGGCGGGCGGCCGGCAGCCCCGGGTCCAGCGGCAGATAGCCGGCGCCCGCCTTGAAGCTGCCAACGATCATGCCCAGCAGCGGCAACCCGCGCTCGGCCAGCAGCGCCACCGGCTGGTCCACCTTTACGCCGGCCGAGATCAAGGCGTGGCCCAGGCGGTTGGCCGCCAGGTTCAGCCCGGCGTAGTCATAGGAGGCCTCCAGGCAGCGGGCCACAGTACGTTCAGGGTGCGCAGCCACCTGCGCTTCGAACTGCGCGATGTAGCTCTGCTCCAGCGGATAAGCCCGCTCGGTGCGGTTGCAGTCTTCCAGCAGGAAGCGCTGTTCGTCTGCCCCCATCAGAGGCAGCGCGCTCACCTCCCCATCAAAGCCCTGCACCAGCGCCAGCAGCAGGCGCTTGAACTCGGCCAGCAGGCGCTCGACGGTCGGGTAATCAAAGTAACGCTGGTCAAACGACAGGTGCAGGCCCAGGTCATCACCCGGGTAGCACACCGCCGTCAACGGGAAGTTGGTGTGGGTACGGCCCGAGTCGGAGCTGGCGTTCAGGTGCTGGGCGTGGTCGAGCACGGCGGTTTCCACCGGCGCGTTCTCGAACACGAACAGGCTGTCGAACAGCGGCTGGCCCTTGGGCAGCTCGCTGCACTCCTGGATCGCCACCAGCGGCAGGTACTCGTACTCGCGCAGCTCCATGTTGCTTTGCAGCAGGCCCTGCAACCACTGGCGCACACTGCAACGCTCACCCGATACCGGCAACTGCACACGCAGGGCAACGCTGTTGATGAACAGGCCAACGGTGCGCTGCATCTGCGGCATGCTCACCGGGCGCCCGGCCACGGTCACGCCAAAGGCCACATCGCGGTCGCCACTGTAGCGCGCCAGCACCAGCGCCCAGGCCGCCTGGGCGAAGGTGTTGACGGTAAGCTGGTGAGCCTGGGCCAGTTCGCGCAGGCGCACGCCATCACTTACCTCCAGGCGGGTGTAGCAATCGCCGACGATCATGCCGCTACCGGCGTGGTCATGGCGCAGCGGGCGGTCGCTGGGGATGGCCGTGGCGCGCTCGAAGCCGGCCAGGTTGGCCTGCCACCAGGCGCGTGCGTCGTCCAGGCCCTGGCGCTGCAACCAGCCGATGTAATCGCGGTAACGCGGCGGCACCGGCAACTGGGCCTGACGGCCTTCGCCGAGGGCCTGGTAGACCTCGAAGAAATCGTTCATCAGCAGCGAGCGGCACCAGGCATCGATCAGGATGTGGTGGTTGCTCATCATGAACCAGTAGCGCTCGTCGGCCACGCGTACCAGGCGCAGGTGGAACGGTGCTTCACTGAGCAGGGCAAACCCGGCCTCGCGCTCCTGCTTGTGCAGGGCTTGCAGGCGCTGCTCCTGGGCGTCGTCAGCAAGGCCGCGCCAGTCCTGGTAGTCCACCGCGAGGTTGCCCGGTTTGTGGATGATCTGCAGCATCGCCTCGCCGCTGTTCCAGCTGAACGAGGCGCGCAACGCTTCGTGGCGCGCCACTACCGCCTGCCAGGCCTGGGCGAAACGTTCAGGGTCCAAGGCGCTGTTGATGCGGTAGCGGTCCTGCATGTAGTAGAGGCCGGTGCCCGGCTCCAGCAGGGTGTGCAGCAACATGCCTTCCTGCATTGGCGTTAGCGGGAAAACGTCCTCGATCTGCGCAGCCGGTACCGGCAATGCGTCGATCTGCTCCTGGGTCAGGTGCGCCAGCGGGAAGTCCGACGGGGTGAAGCTGCCGTTGCCATCGGCCAGGCAATGCGCGACCAGCGCCAGCAACTCCTGGCGATAGGCCTCGGCCAGGCGGGCGATGGTCTGCGGGTCATAGCGCTCGGCGCTGAAGGTCCAGCGCAGTTGCAAGGCGCCGCCGTACACCTGGCCATCGACGCTCAGCCAGTTTGGCAGCGGTGCGTCGAGGTCATGCGCCAGACCGGCCGGTGCCTCCAGTGGCTGGAACAGCGCCGCACTGTCAAATTGCTGGTCGAACTGGCCCAGGTAGTTGAAGGTGATACGCGCCTGCGGCAAGGCCGCCATCTGCTCGCGCCCGGCCGTGTCGCCCAGGTAGCGCAGTACGCCGTAGCCCAGGCCCTTGTGCGGCACCTGTCGCAGTTGTTCCTTGATGCGTTTGATGGAACCGGCCCGCGCCGCGTCGTCCTCGCCCGGTAGCGGGCGCAGGCTCAGCGGATAGGCGTTGGTGAACCAGCCGACGCTGCGGGTCAGGTCCATGTCTTCGAACAGCCCGTCACGGCCGTGGCCTTCAAGCTGCACCAGCACTTCCTCATCGCCGCTCCAGCGGCTCAAGGCACGTGCCAGTGCGGTCAGCAGCAGGTCGTTGACCTGGGTGTGGTAGGCGGCCGGGGCCTGTTGCAGCAGTTGCCGGGTCTGCTCCACGTCCAGGCCGATGGCCAGTGTCTGGGCGTGGCGGTGCAGGTTGCCACCCTGGGGGTGATCGCACGGCAGTTCGCGGCGCACGCCGCCCAGCTGGCCTTGCCACCAGCCCAGTTCGTCGCGCAGCGAATCGCTGCCGGCGTAGCTGGCCAGGCGCGCGGACCAGTCGCCCATGCTGTGGGTCTTGGCCGGTAGCGGTTGGCCACGGTAAAGCGCCTGCAGGTCTTCCAGCAGCACCCGCCAGGACACGCCATCGACCACCAGGTGATGGATCGCCAGCAACAAACGCTGGCTGCCCTGCCCGTCACGCACCAGCAAGGCGCGCAGCAGCGGACCTTGCTGCAGGTCGAGGCTGCGCTGCAGGTCGGTATACAGCGCCTGACAATCGGCAAAATCGGCCACGGTGGCGGTCCACAGCAATTGCCTCGCGTCAGGCTGGGCGTATTCGGCCTGCCAGCGGCCACGGGCCTCGTCGAAGCGCAGGCGCAGGCTGTCGTGGTGCTGCACCAGTGCAGCCAACGCCTGGCCAAGCGCGGCCTCATCCAATGGTTGGCGAGCTTCCAGCAGCACCGCCTGGTTCCAGTGCTGCGGCTGTGGCACTTCACTGTCGAAGAACCAGTGCTGGATCGGCGTCAGGCCGGTCTGGCCTTGGCGCAAGCCCTGCTCGATGCTGCTCGCGGCTTCGCTGTACCGAACCACGGCCGCCAGGGTCTGGATGGTCTGGTGCTGGAACAGGTCGCGCGGGGTGAATTGCAAGCCGGCCTGACGGGCCCGGCTGACCACCTGGATCGACAGGATCGAGTCGCCGCCCAGTTCGAAGAAGTTATCCTGCACCCCTACCCGGGCAACGTTGAGCACGTCGCGCCAGATCTGCGCCAGTTGCGCTTCCACCTCGTTGCCGGGGGGCTGGTACTGTTGACGCGCCTGCTCCAGGTCTGGCAGTGGCAGCGCACGGCGGTCGAGCTTGCCGTTACCCATCAGCGGCAAGCTGTCGAGCAACACCAGATGCGCCGGCACCATGTAATCCGGCAGGTGCTGGCGGGCATCGGCCTTCACTGCTTCACGCAGCTGGCTTTGCGCCTCGCTGCCAGCCGTGGCCTGCTTGCACAACAGGTAACCCACCAGCTGCTTGCCGCCCGGTAGATCCAAGGCCAGCACCACGGCCTCGTCGACATCGGCATGCGCCTGCAAGCGGCTCTCGATCTCGCCCAGTTCGATGCGGAAACCGCGAATTTTCACCTGCTGGTCGGCACGGCCGACGTACTCGACCAGGCCGTCAGTGCCCAGGCGCACCAGGTCGCCCGTGCGATACAAGCGGCCTCCTTCGGCGCTGAACGGGTCAGCGACGAATCGCTCGGCGCTCAGGCCCGGCCGGTCGTGATACCCCTGAGCCAGCCCGGCGCCGCCGACATACAGCTCACCAATGCCACCTTGCGGCAACAGCGCCAGGTCTTCGTCGAGGATGTAGGCGGAGCGGCTACCGATGACATGGCCAATCGGCACACTGCCAAGGTCTGCAGGCAACACCTCTGGCGCCAGGCAGGCCAGCGGCATGACCACGGTTTCGGTCGGGCCGTAGGCGTTGAAGAACTGCTGCGGCGCAAAGGCCTGGCGAATACGCTGCAGGTGCTCGCCGGTCAGCGCTTCGCCACCGGTGATCACCAGGCGCACCGGCAGTTGCTCGCCCTGCCCGCCCAGGTATTGCGCCAGCTGGCTACCGTAGCTGGGGGTAAAGCCCAGGATGCTCACCTGCTGCTCGCGCACCAGCTGGCAGATGTCTTCGGCGCCCCACTGCCCCTGGGCGCGCAGCACCACGCGGGCACCGCACAGCAACGGCACCCACAGGCGCTCGCTGGCAGCATCGAAGTTGATCGAATAGAAATGCAGCTCGCAATCATCGCTGCGCATGCCGAACGCGGCGATGACCGCCTGGCAATGCATGGCGAACTCACCATGGCTGACCACCACGCCCTTGGGCTTGCCGGTGGAGCCGGAGGTATAGATCAGGTACGCCTGATGCTGCGGCAGGTTGAGGTTGTCCAGCGGCGCATCGCTGTAGGCCGACAGGCTGGCGGCATCGTCCTCCAGGCTCCAGCGGGCCACGCCCTCGGGCAGCTCGCCCAGGGTTTGCAACAGCTCACGCTGGCTGAGCAGCAGGCCGATGCGGCTGTCTTCGATCATGTAGCGCAAGCGGTCGAGTGGGTACTCGGGGTCAAGCGGCACGTAGGCGCCGCCGGCCTTGAGGATGGCCAGCAGGCCGACGACCATTTCCAGCGATCGCTCCAGTGCCAGGCCCACGCGCACCTGCGGGCCGACGCCACGCTCACGCAGGGCACGGGCCAGGCGGTTGGCCTGCTGGTCGAGCTCGGCATAGCTCATGTGCTGGCCGGCGAAGGTCAGCGCGCCAGCCTGTGGCGTGCGGGCCGCCTGGGCGGCGAACAGGCCGTGCAGGGTCTGGTCGAGGTCGAAGTCCTGCTCCCCCTGCAACTGGCCCGCCAGCACCTGCTGTTCGGCGCTGCTCAGCATCGGCAGCTCGCACAGGCGCTGCTGCGGGTTGTCTAGCAGGCTGACCAGCAGCTGCTGCCAGTGCTCGGCCATGCGCGCTATGCGGGGTTCGTCGAACAGGTCGCGGCTGTAGGTCAGGCAGCAACCCAGGCGGCCGTCGAGGTCGGTGACCTCCAGGTACAGGTCGAACTTGGTGGCATTGGCGTCATTGAGCAGGTAATCCACCTGCATGCCGGCCAGTGTGCGGCTTTGCTGGAAAGCCCAGCGCTGCACGTTGCACATCACCTGGAACAGCGGGTTGTAAGCGCTACTGCGCGGCGGTTGCAACGCCTCCACCAACTGGTCGAACGGCAGGTCCTGGTGCGACTGGCCTTCGATGGCGGCCTGGCGCATCTGCTCCAGCAGTGCGTTGGCGGTCATCTGGCCATCCAGCTCGCAGCGCAGCACCTGGGTATTGAGAAATGCGCCAATCAGGCCTTCGCTTTCCGGGCGGATGCGGTTGGCCACCGGCGCGCCAATGCGCAGGTCACGCTGGCCGCTGTAGCGGTGCAGCAAGGCGGCCAGGGTGGCGGTCATGGTCATGAACAAGGTCAGGCCGCGCTGGCTGTTGAAGGCATGCACGCGGGCGACCAGCGCCGGGTCGAGTTCAAAGCGGTACAGCTCGCCGCGGTGGCTCTGTACTGCCGGGCGCGGGCGGTCGGCAGGCAACGCCAGCACCGGGTGCTCGCCACCCAGGCGGTCCTTCCAGTAGGCCAGTTGACGAGCGCCCTCGCCGCTTTCCAGCCATTGCCGTTGCCATACGCTGTAGTCCAGGTATTGCACCGGCAGCGGCGCCAGCGGCGACTCGCGGTCATCGACAAAGGCTTCGTACAGTTCGCCTAGCTCGCGGGCGAAAATGTCCATGGCCCAGCCTTCGGTGACGATGTGGTGCAGGGTGAGCACGAAGAAATGCTCGCGCTCGTCAGCCTTGACCAGGCAGGCGCGCAGCAGCGGGCCGCGCTCCAGGTCGAACGGCTGGTGCGCCTGGTCGTCGGCAAGTTGTTGCAGGTGTTGCTGGCGGGCATCGAGGGGCAAGGCACTGAAGTCCTGCCAGTCGAGGTGCAGGCCACTGTCTTCGGCCACGCACTGGTACGGCACCCCGTCGACGCTGGGGAAGGTGGTGCGCAAGGTTTCATGGCGCACGATCAACGCCTGCAGCGCACGCTCGAAAGCGTCCACATGCAGGGTGCCGCGCAGGCGTGCCATGCCGCCGACGTTGTACGCCGGGCTGTCCGGCTCCATTTGCCAGAGGAACCACATGCGCTGCTGCGAATACGACAGCGGCACCGCCTGACGCCGGTCGACGCGGGCGATTGCGCCTTGCAGGTTGCGCTCGCCGGCCGCGCGGATACGTGCAATCTCGGCACAGAAGGCGCCCAGTTCGCTGGCTTCGAACAGCGCCTTGAGCGGCAGCTCGACATCGCAGGCCTGGCGGCTGCGCGAGACGATCTGAGTGGCCAGCAGCGAGTGCCCGCCCAGGGCGAAGAAGTCGTCCTGCAGGCCGACGCGCGGCAGGTTCAGCACCTCACGCCAGATGGCGGCGACCTGTTGCTGCAACTCGGTGTGGGGCTCGACATGTTCGCGTTGCTGCCACACCGGTGCCGGCAGTGCCTTGCGGTCGACCTTGCCGCTGGGGCCCAGCGGCAGCTGTGCCAACGGGATAAGCTGGGCCGGCACCATGTACGCGGGCAGTTGCTCAGCCAGCACGGCCAAGACTTCGGCTGGCTGTGCACTGCCACTGTAGTAACCCACCAGCTGCGCGCCAACGGCGTCCTTGTGAATCAGCACCAGCGCCTGTTCCACGCCCGGCTGTGCCAACAGGCAGGCCTGCACTTCTTCTGGCTCGACGCGGAAACCCCGCACCTTTACCTGCTGGTCGAGGCGACCGAGGTATTCCAGGGCCTCAAGCTGCACCTGCCAGCGGGCGCGGTCGCCGCTGCGGTACAGGCGCTCGCCATGGCCGTCGGCCTGGGGCACGAAGCGCTCGGCAGTGAGGCCCGGGCGGCCCAAATAGCCACGGGCCAGGCCCGCGCCACCGAGGTACAACTCGCCCGGTACCCCGGGGGCGGCCAGTTCAAGCTCATCGTCCAGCACACGGCACAGCACATTGCCCAGCGGGCGGCCGATGGGCGAGCGCTCGCCGTCCTCCGCCTGGCAGTGCCAATGGGTGACGTTGATGGCGGTTTCGGTCGGGCCATAGCGGTTGTGCAACTGCACCTGCGGCAACACTTGCAGCACGCGGTCACGCAGCGCCGCAGGCAATGCTTCGCCACCGGAGAACACCCGGCGCAGGCTGCTGCAGGCGCCCGCCTGCGGCTCCTGGGCAAACACCTGCAACAGCGGCGGCACGAAGTGCAGCGTGGTCACGCCATGGGCCTGTACCAGCGCGGCGATGCGCTGCGGGTCGCGGTGTTCGCCGGGGCCGGCGAGTACAAGCTTGCAGCCGGTTACCAGCGGCCAGAAGCATTCCCACACTGACACATCGAAGCTGATCGGCGCCTTTTGCATCAGCACATCGCTGTCATTCAGCGCGTAGGTGGCCTGCATCCACTGCAGGCGCTCGGCCAGCGCCGCATGGGTATTGCCCACGCCCTTGGGCTGGCCAGTGGAGCCGGAGGTGTAGATCACGTAGGCCAGGTTGTCGCCGTGCAGGTGCAGGCCGGGAGCCTGGCTGGGCCAGCTGTCCAGGTGCAACTGGTCAATGGCGATGGCGCTGACTCCGTCGACCTGCGGGAGCTTGCCCAGCAGGCTGCTGTGGCTCAGCATCAGGCCGGCGTTGCAGTCGGCGAGCATGTAGGCCAGGCGTTCGGCCGGGTAGTCGACGTCCAGCGGCACGTAGGCGCCGCCGGCCTTGAGGATGGCCAGCAGGCCAACCAGCAACTGTGGCGAACGCTCGATGGCAATGGCTACGCAGGTGTCGGGGCCGACGCCTTTGTCGCGCAGGTAATGGGCCAGGCGGTTGGCCTGCTGGTGCAGTTCGGCGTAGTCGAGGCTGCCGCCGTCCCAGGCCAGTGCAGTGCGTTGAGGGGTCCGGCGGGCCTGTTCGTTGAGCTGTTCTACCAACAGGCTTGGCGGCGCGGCAGCCGGTGCGCGGCCCCAGCCCAACAGTTGCGCGCGGCCAGGCTCGTCGAGCAATTGCACTTCGCCCAGCGGCCGCTGCGGCGCGGCGCACACCTGTTCCAGCAGGGCCAGCAGGTGATGGGCCAGACGTTTGACGGTGCTGGCTTCGAACAGCTCTGCGGCATAGTCGAAGGCCAGGCTCAGGCGGCCCTGATGGTCTTCTTCGCTGTGCAGCTGAAGGTCAACCTTGGCTTCGCGGCTGTGCCACGGCAGCTCCTCCGCTAACATCCCCGGCAGGCGGCGCAGGGCCGACAGGTCGCGTTGCTGGTGGTTGAACATGACCTGGAACAGGCCTTGCTCCCGGGCTTCCGGCAGGGCTTCGACCAGTTGTTCGAACGGCAGGTCCTGGTTGGCCTGCGCCTCAAGGGTGGCCTGGCGCACCTGGGCCAGCAACTGCGCGAATGGCAAGCGGCCATCGAGCTGCGCGCACAGTACCTGGGTATTGATGAAGAAGCCGACCATGCCTTGGGCTTCCAGGCGCGGGCGGTTGGCATTGGGCACACCGACACGGATGTCGGCCTGGCCGCTGTAGCGGTGCAACAGCGCCTGCCAGCCGGCCAGCAGGACCATGAACAGGCTGGCCTGCTGTTCACGTGCCAGGCCCTTGAGGGCTTCGGCAAGCTTGGCAGGCACTTTGAGGTTGAACCGCGCAGCACCGTACCCGCGCTGGCTGGCGCGGGGGTGGTCGGTGCACAGGTCAAGCACCGGCAGTTCATCGCCCAACTGTGCCTTCCAGTACTGCAGCTGGCGCTCGGCTTCACCGGCGGCCAGCCATTGGCGCTGCCAGGTGCCGTAGTCAGCGTAACCCAGGGTAAGCGGCGCCAGGCTGGCCCCCAGGCCCTGGCAGCGGGCCGCGTAAAGCTTGGCGAATTCATCCAGCAGGATGTTCAGCGACCAACCGTCAGCGACGATGTGGTGCAGGGTCACCCACAGCTGATGGTGTTCGTCGTCCAGGCGTGCCAAGGTCACCCGCAGCAACGGGCCCTGGGTCAGGTCGAACGGCTGACGGGCTTCGGCTTCACGCGCGGCGCTGACCTGCTCGGGGGTTTGGCCTTCGAGGCCCAGGCGGCGCAGGCTGAACGGCTGGTGCGGCAAGATGCGTTGCAGGGCCAGGCCGTTTTCTTCGCAGAATACGGTGCGCAGGGATTCGTGACGCACCACCAGCATCTGGAAGGCGGCTTCCAGGGCGCTTTCATCCAGCTCGCCGCGCAGTTGCAGGCCGGCCGGGATGTTGTAGGCGGCCGATTGTGGCTGCAACTGCCACGTCAGCCACAAGCGGTTTTGCGCCAGCGACTGGGGCAAGGCCTGGGCGCGTTCCAGCGTTGCGATGGTGGCGGTGCCGGCCGCGCCTTCAGCGATGATCGAGGCCACGGCGTTACTGTAATCAGCCAGCACTGGCACTTCGAACAGGGTGCGCAGGCTCAGGTTGATGCCCAGCTCATCGGCCAGGCGTGCGGTGGCCTGGGTGGCGGCGATGGAGTTGCCGCCCAGCAGCAGGAAGTGGTCGTCTGCTGCAACCGCCTCCAGCTTGAGGATGTCGCGCCACACGGCGGCGATGCGTGTTTGCAGTTCATCGCCACCAGCCGCGCTTGCAGCGGCTTCGCTCACATCAGGGAAGCGGGCGTAGCAGTCCAGGCTGCCATCGTCCATGCGCAGGCGGCAGGCCGAGCGCTGCAGCTTGCCACTGGAGGTCTTGGGCAGCGCGCCCGGGTTCAGCAACAGGACCACAGCCGGGGCCTGGCGGCAGGCGTCGGCGATCACTTGGCGCAGGGTTTTGATCAGGTCCTGGGGCTTGATTGCCTTTTGCACGTTGCGGCTGATCTCCACCGCCACGCCGATGCCCTCCTCGCCCTGCTGCTCGACGGCAAACACTGCCACCCGGCCCTTGCGCAGCACCTCGACCTCGCGTTCGAGGGTTTTTTCCAGGTCCTGCGGGTACAGGTTCTGGCCGCGCACGATCAGCATGTCTTTCAGGCGCCCGGTGACAAACACCTCACCGTCGCGCATGAAGCCCAGGTCACCGGTGCGCAGCCAGGTCTGGCCGTCCATCTCGACGAAGGTGCGGGCACTGGCCTCGGGGTTGCGCCAGTAACCCAGGGCGATGCTCGGGCCACCGGCCCAGATTTCGCCGACCTGGTTGTCGCCCAGCACCTGCAGGTGCTGCGGCTCGACGATACGTACCGCGTGACCGGGCTGCGGGTAGCCGCAGCTCATCAGCACGCTGCCTTTGCCCGGCTCGGCACGGTTGGCGGCGAAGGCTTCGGCGTCCAGTTCCAGCGCGGCGATGCCCTGGCCACGGCGGCTGCCGCTGACGAACAGGGTGGCTTCGGCCAGGCCGTAGCTGGCGAAGTAGCTCTGCGGGTCGAAGCCGCAGGCCCGGAACTTGTCGGCGAACGTCGCCAGGCTGTCCTGGCGGATCGGCTCGGAGCCGGAATAAGCCACGCGCCAGCGGCTCAGGTCGAGCCCGGCCAACGAGGCCTCGCTGACCCGCTCGCTGCACAGGCGGTAGGCAAAGTCGGGGCCACCGCTGATGGTACCGCCATACTCGCTGATGGCCTGCAACCAGCGCTGCGGCCGGGCCAGGAAGTAACCCGGCGACATCAGCACGCACGGCACGCCGCTGAAGATGGGCTGCAGCAGGCCGCCAATCAGGCCCATGTCGTGGTACAGCGGCAACCAGCTGACGATCACGTCGTCGGGGTTGAGGTCGATGCCGAAGCCCTGGCGGATCAACTGCTCGTTGGCCACCAGGTTGCCATGGCTGACCTGCACGCCCTTGGGGAGCGCAGTGGAGCCAGAGGTGTACTGCAGGAAGGCGATGTCATCACCTTGCAGCGCGGGCTCGCGCCAGTCCGCGGCCAGCGCCGGGTCCAGGCCGTCCACTGCCAGCAGTTCAGGGCCGTTGTCCGCCGCCAGCGCTTCCAGGCCTTGCAGGCTGCCGTGCAACGCCGCGACCGTCAGCAGCAGGCGCGGCTCGGCATCGTCGATGATCGACAGCAAACGTTCCTGGTGATGCTGACGCGCAGACTCCGGCGGGTAAGCCGGCACCGCGATCACCCCGGCATACAGGCAACCGAAGAACGCCGCCACGTAGTCCGGACCACTGGGGAACAACAGCACCGCACGGTCGCCGAAGCCGGCACGGGCCTGCAAGGCGGCGGCGATGGTGCGTGCGCGCTGGTCGAGGTCCCGGTAACTGAGCACGGCCTGCTCGCCGGGGGCGTCGGCCAGAAAGCGCAAGGCGATCTTGTCCGGGGTCTGCGCGGCGCGTTGCGCCAGTGCCTGGACCAGCGAGAGCGGGAGTTCGAAGGCGTCCGTCATGGGGTGTTCCTGCCAGTGTCTGTTGGGGCGTGCCGGCTACTCCGCGAACGTGGGCGGACAGCGAGTGGCGACCGAGGATGTACACAGGAGAACGGATGGGCGGGGGCAGAAATTAGCGGGGATTACGCGGTGCCAGAAGGGGCCAAGGGTGAACCGTTTCACACTGCGGGCTTAGAACTGAAAGATACAGATACTAATTACGTTTCGTATTTGACAATCATTATCATTCTGAATAGCTTGTCGCACGTCGTAGGAAGCTTCCCAGCCTTGGGGGCCTCCTTTCCCCTCTGTGACAAGGTGATTTCCATGGCGGAACAACTATCCACAAGTAAGTGCGATTCACCATTACTGCAGGCCTTCGTCGACAATCGCAGCATCCTGGTCAAGATCGCCGCCCGCATCACCGGTTGCCGCTCGCGCGCCGAAGATGTGGTGCAGGATGCCTTTTTCCGGCTCAACGCTGCCCCGCAGATCACCTCGTCGTTCAAGGCGCAGCTCAGCTACCTGTTCCAGATTGTGCGCAACCTGGCGATTGACCACTACCGTAAGCAGGCGATGGAGCTGAAGTACTCCGGCAGCGAGGAGGAAGGCCTGAACGTGGTCCTCCAGAACGCCTCGCCCGAAGCGACCCACATCAACCTCGCAGCGCTGGACGACATTGCCGAGGCGCTGAACGAACTGCCGCAGCGTACCCGCTATGCGTTCGAGATGTACCGCCTGCATGGCGTACCGCAGAAGGACATTGCCAAGGAGCTGGGGGTGTCGCCGACACTGGTCAACTTCATGATCCGCGATGCGCTGGTGCATTGCCGCAAGACCGCCAATCGGCAGGCCTGATCACACAGGGTTTGCTTCTTCGCGGGCATGCCCGCGAAGAAGCAAACTCGATATCAAGCCAGCTTGCAGCGATCGAAGAACCGTTCCCGCCCCAGAATCATCAGCGCCGCACGCTTGTGCGGGAAGTCGAATTCCTTGTCGCAATGGAAGCACTGGTCGTGCATGTAGCCGATCATCTTGCCGTTGTCGGCACGTGGCTCAGCCACCACCCGCTGGGTACGCGGGTCATCCAGAAACAGGTAGTGCACCAGCGCCGATAGCCAGCTGGCCACCTTGGGCGGCCCGCGATGGTTCTCCTCCCCTACCAGCATGTGGATGCCGCGGTCGTAGTCATCGGCCGCGTAGAACGCCGCAATGCGATCTTCCTTCGCCCAGTACGCCTCGAAGTAGGCAAACGGCTCATCATCAAAGCAGCCGATCAGTGTCAGGGTATGCGGGTCGGCCTCCAGCTTGCCCAGGTACTCGCGGTGCTGCGCCAGCGTGCCGCCCTCCTGCCAGAACGCATCCACCCGCGGGTTGTTCTGCCAGCGGTTGAAACGCTCCAGGTCGTGCTCGATCTCCAGCGTGCGCAGCGACACCCAGCTACCCAGGCGCGCATCGAAGCGCCGGTACACCTCACCGCGGGGCTTGGGCGCGCGGCGCGGGTGACGCTTGCCGTTGCTGATTTGCATCTGCTGCGGGTACACCGAGGCCAGCGCATCACCCAGCCATGGCTGTGGCAGTTGCCAGAACAGCGCCCGCTCGCACAGGTACTGGCCAGCTTGCTCAGCCACCAGCAGCAAGCCACTGGCCAGTGCCTGGGGCTGTACCTCGGGCAAGTGCCAGACCAGGCGCTGGCAGCCCGTATCGCGGGACAGCAGCCAGTAGCAGGCAGCCCACAAGGCTTGATAGGGGCGCTCATCGCAGGCGCGCTCGAGGTGGACGTGCAAGGTAGCGCCCGCCTCCAGGCGCACCTGGATCAGTGGGCGGCCTTCGAGGGTGAGGCTTAGCCAGCTGTCACCCTCCTCGGCACTGAGGCTGCGCCAGCGTGGCGGTGACTGGGGCTGCGAAGCGGCATCAAACGGCATGGGCTGGACTCACGAAAATGAAGAAAAGGCTCACTGTTGAGAACGTTGCCGCAGTGCGTGAATTTAGTCCTGGGGGACCGAGACGGTAATTCGGTAGGGCTCGAAGATCCGTGCCAGTTCACCGCTGTCACGCAGGTCACGCAGCAGGCCGGCAAATGACTGCTCGCCGATAGGGGCACCCGGGCGCAGCAAGGCGTAGTGGTGATAGACCTGGTCGATGCGCTGCGAAGGCACCAGCTGCGCCCTGCTGGCCGGGTTGCGCGCCAGGAAATCACTGAGGTAGGAGCGCGTGACCAGGGCGATATCGGCGCGGCCGGCCTGCACCATCAGCAGGTTGCTGTCGTGGGAGTAGGTCAGGGTCGCGTTGTAGGCTTCGCGCAGGTAGTCGGGGTCGGAGTTGAAGCGGGCGAACGCGTAGTGGTAGCCGTTGAACAATGCCAGGCGTTTGTCACTCAGGTCGTCGAAGTAATGCGGGTCGCTGCCATTGGCCTGGCGGGCAACGAACACTTCGGCATCCTCCAGGCCCATGTCGACGGTCTGGTGGGCAATCTGCTCCCAGCCCCATTGTGGGTTCTCGAAAATCGCCATGTCGGTGCGGCCTTGCTGGAAGTCACCAAAACGCCGCTGGATGGAAGTGGGCACCAGGACGAAGTGATAACCCTGCTGCAAGCGGTTGAGCGCGTCGACCAGTTGCGGCAACAGGCCGGTGTCGGCCCCCTGTTCAGGGCGCACCGTGTAGGGCGGGAAATGCGCCGCGCCAATCTTCACCTCGACGGCGTCGGCAGCCCATGCCGGCACCGCCAGCCAATACACGGCCAGCAACATCAGGGTGGACAAGGCCTTGGGGCCGGGTGCTGGAGTCAAGACGGACGCTCATCACGGTTCATGCCTGGGTCCGCTTAAGCTAGGCGTTTTCCGGAAGCGGCACAACTGCTGGTGCGCGCTCTTTGTGACAAAGCAGGCGGCAATATGCCAGGGGGTGCCGTATGCGCGGAGTTTGGCTACGCTCTAGCAGGATCTGCAAGGGAGCCTGGTATGGGCCATTGGTTGGTGATCGACCTGGAAGCCACCACCGACGAGGGTGGGTGGCCGGTAACAGAAATGGAAGTCATTGAAATCGGCGCCAGCCTGGTTACCCGCGAAGGCCGCGAGGTCGACCACTTTCAGTGTTTCGTGCGGCCACGGCGGCGGCCACAGCTGACCCCTTTTTGCCGCGAACTGACGCACATAAGCCAGGCCGATGTGGACAGCGCTGCGCCGTTTCGCGATGTGTGGGCAAGCTTCGAGCGCTGGCTCGGGCCCCACCGTGAGCAGCTTCAGGCCTGGGTCAGCTGGGGCGACTACGACCGCCAGCAACTGCACCAGGAATGGCAGCTTCACGGGCTCGACAGCCTGCTACGGACCTTGCCGCACATCAACCTCAAGCAACGCTTTGCCAAGGCCCGCCACCTGCAGCGCCCCACAGGCCTGAACGGTGCACTGCACCTGGCCGGCATGCACTTTTGCGGGCAGCAGCACCGGGCCCTTGAAGATGCGCGCAACACGGCGCGGCTTTTACCGTTGACCCTACCCGCCAGCAGCCCCTGAAAGCAGATGACGAGGCCTGTGGGCTTGGGCATACTGGCCAGCCCTTTTTCATCCCCCTTTTCAGGAGTCGCCCATGTTCCAGGTCAACGAGTACTTCAACGGCACCGTCAAGTCGATCGCATTCGCGGGCGAAGAAGGCCCGGCTACTGTCGGCGTCATGGCCCCGGGCGAATACGAGTTCGGCACTGCCAAGCGCGAGATCATGCACGTGGTATCGGGCGCGCTGACCGTGAAGCTGCCAGGCAGCGACAACTGGGAAACCTTCAATGCGGGCGACAAGTTCAATGTTGCCGCCAACAGCAAGTTCCAGCTGCAGGTGAAGGTGGATACCGCTTACCTGTGCGAGTACCGCGACTAAGCATCAGCCTGTGCCGGCCTCTTCGCGGGCATGCCCGCTCCCACAGGGTTCTGCGCCGATCTTTGAAAGGATGCGGCCCTTGTGGGAGCGGGCAAGCCCGCGAAGAATCCAGCACTAATCCTTCAGGAAATCAGCAACGCGTTCCGCCGCCGACTGCATATGCTGCTCATGGCTGAACCCCGAGGCCTTCAACGGCTTCAGGTCATGGTCCCCCGCCACTAGCCAGCTCACTTCGATTGCCGGCGACAACGCATACCCCGCCACCGCCTCGCGGTTACCCAGCGCATCCCGTTCGCCCTGCACGATCAATGTCGGGGTTTTCAGCCCGGCCAGGTGCTCCACACGTGGCTTCTCGGGTTTACCCACCGCATAGAACGGATAGCCCAGGCACACCAGCGCATCCGCGTCCAGTTCGTCGGCCAACAGGCTCGCCATGCGCCCGCCCATGGACTTGCCACCCACGGCCAGCTTGCCCGCGACCAAAGGTCGCACCTGCCGGTACACCTCGCGCCAGCATTCCAGCAGCACTTTCTGCGGGTTCGGCGGCCGTTTGCCGCCGGTAACCCTGCGCTCGGCCATGTACGGGAACTCGAAGCGCACTACCGCCACCCCAAGCGCCGCAAGCCTTTGCGCCATTTCGTCCATGAACCCGCTGTCCATCGGCGCACCTGCGCCGTGGGCCAGGATCAGGCAGCCCTTGTAGCCGTCCTTGCCCTGCGCTTGTGGTGGATCGCAGCGCAAGCCTGGGACATTTCCGACCTTCGCCCATTGATCCCCGTCAATACCGGCACTTTGCCCATTAATCATGCTTGCCTCGCTGTAAAGCCTGCCAAATAACCGTGGATGGGAACCCATACATGAACACAACCAGCAGTACCGCCTATAACTACAAGGTGGTCCGCCAATTCGCCATCATGACGGTGGTGTGGGGAATCGTCGGGATGGGGCTCGGCGTCTTCATCGCCGCCCAGCTCGCCTGGCCTTCCCTCAACTTCGACCTCCCCTGGACCAGCTTTGGCCGCCTGCGCCCCCTGCATACCAATGCGGTGATCTTCGCTTTCGGCGGCTGCGCGCTGTTCGCCACCTCCTATTATTCGGTGCAACGCACCTGCCAGACCACCCTGTTTGCACCGCGCCTGGCCGCGTTCACCTTCTGGGGCTGGCAACTGGTGATCCTGCTGGCGGCCATCAGCCTGCCACTGGGCTACACCAGCTCCAAGGAATACGCCGAACTGGAATGGCCGATCGATATCCTGATCACCATCGTCTGGGTGGGCTACGCCATCGTGTTCTTCGGCACGCTGATGAAGCGCAACACCAAGCACATCTACGTGGGTAACTGGTTCTTCGGTGCCTTCATCCTCACCGTGGCGCTGCTGCATATCGTCAACAACCTGGAACTGCCGGTCAGCCTGACCAAGTCGTACTCGGTGTACGCTGGCGCCACCGATGCCATGGTGCAGTGGTGGTACGGCCACAACGCAGTAGGCTTCTTCCTGACTGCGGGCTTCCTGGGGATGATGTACTACTACGTGCCCAAGCAGGCCGAACGCCCGGTGTATTCCTATCGCCTGTCGATCGTGCACTTCTGGGCGCTGATCACCCTGTACATCTGGGCCGGCCCGCACCACCTGCACTACACCGCCCTGCCCGACTGGGCGCAGTCGCTGGGCATGGTGATGTCGCTGATCCTGCTGGCACCGAGCTGGGGCGGCATGATCAACGGCATGATGACCCTGTCGGGCGCCTGGCACAAATTGCGCAGCGACCCGATCCTGCGCTTCCTGGTGGTATCGCTGGCGTTCTACGGCATGTCCACCTTCGAAGGGCCGATGATGGCCATCAAGACGGTCAACGCCCTGTCCCACTACACCGACTGGACCATCGGCCACGTGCATGCCGGCGCCCTCGGCTGGGTGGCAATGATCTCGATCGGTGCGCTGTACCACACCATCCCGAAAGTGTTCGGCAAGGAACGCATGTACAGCCTTGGCCTGATCAACGCGCACTTCTGGCTGGCCACCATCGGCACCGTGCTTTACATCGCCTCGATGTGGGTCAACGGCATCGCCCAGGGCCTGATGTGGCGCGCAGTCAACAGCGACGGCACGCTCACCTATTCGTTCGTGGAAACCCTGGTGGCCAGCCACCCAGGCTTTGTCGTGCGCTTCGTCGGCGGCGCGATCTTCCTCAGCGGCATGTTCCTGATGGCCTGGAACACCTGGCGCACCGTGCGTTCGCCAGCGCTTGACGTCGCCCCTGCGAACGCCCAGTTGGCTTGAGGAGAAACGCCTGATGAAACATGAAGTCATCGAGAAAAACGTCGGCCTGATGGCCCTGCTGATGGTGTTCGCCGTCAGTATCGGCGGCCTGACCCAGATCGTCCCGCTGTTCTTCCAGGACGTCACCAACAAGCCGGTGGAAGGCATGAAACCCTACACCGCGCTGCAACTGGAAGGCCGCGATATCTACATCCGCGAAGGTTGCGTGGGCTGCCACTCGCAGATGATCCGCCCGTTCCGCGCCGAAACCGAGCGCTACGGCCACTACTCGGTGGCCGGCGAGAGCGTGTGGGACCACCCGTTCCTGTGGGGCTCCAAGCGCACCGGGCCGGACCTGGCCCGTGTTGGCGGCCGTTACTCGGACGACTGGCACCGCGCGCACCTGTACAACCCGCGCAACGTGGTGCCGGAGTCGAAGATGCCGTCGTACCCGTGGCTGGTCGCCCAGCAGGTCGACAACAGCCACACCGACGTCAAGATGCGCACCTTGCGCACCCTGGGCGTGCCGTATTCCGACGACGACATTGCCGGCGCCCGCGACGCGGTCAAGGGCAAGACCGAGATGGATGCACTGGTCGCCTACCTGCAGGTGCTCGGCACCGCGATCAAGAACAAGAGGTGAGTGCGATGGAAATGGACATCGGCATGATCCGCGGCCTGGGCACCCTGGTGGTAATGATCGCCTTTATCGGCCTCTCCCTGTGGGTATTCAACCGCCGCCGCGACCGTGATTTCGCCGAAGCGCGCCTGCTGCCCTTCGTCGACGACCACCTGCCCACTAGCGGGCAGGAACCTGCTGCCACGACTGCTGCAAGGAGTAACGGGCAATGACCACCTTCTGGAGTACGTACATCAGCGTACTGACCATCGGTAGCCTGATCGGCCTGACCTGGCTGCTGCTCGCCACCCGCAAGGGCGAGAGCAAGAACACCACCGACCAGACCATGGGCCACAGCTTCGACGGCATCGAGGAGTACGACAACCCGCTGCCCAAGTGGTGGTTCTGGCTGTTCGTCGGCACCTTGGTGTTCTCGGTCGGCTACCTCATCCTCTACCCGGGCCTGGGCAACTGGAAAGGCATCCTGCCGGGCTATGAAAATGGCTGGACCGGCGTCAACGAATGGCAAAAGGAAATGGACAAGGCTGACGCCAGGTTCGGCCCGATCTTCGCCAAATACGCCGCCATGCCCGTAGAAGAAGTGGCCAAGGACCCGCAGGCGCTGAAAATGGGCGGCCGCCTGTTTGCCTCCAACTGCTCGGTGTGCCACGGCTCGGACGCCAAGGGTGCCTTCGGCTTCCCCAACCTCACCGACAAGGATTGGCGCTGGGGCGGCGAAGCAGAAACCATCAAGGCTTCGATCATGAATGGCCGTCATGGCGTGATGCCAGCGTGGGCCGAGGTGATCGGTGATCAGGGCGTGGCCGATGTGGCCGCATTCGTGCTGACCAACCTTGACGGCCGCAGCCTGCCTGAAGGGAACAAGGCCGACGTGGTCAAGGGCAAGGAGATCTTCGCTGCCAACTGCGTGGCTTGCCACGGGCCTGAAGGCAAGGGTACCCCTGCCATGGGCGCACCCGACCTGACCCACCCGCAGGCGTTCATCTACGGATCGAGCTTTGCCCAGCTGCAGCAGACCATTCGTTATGGTCGCCAAGGGCAGATGCCGGCGCAGGCCGATATCCAGGGCAACGACAAGGTGCACCTGCTGGCGGCTTATGTGTATAGCCTGTCGCAAGATAGCGCTGCTGAAACGGTGACTGCCCAGTGAGTTCGCCGGGAGAAATTCGGCGTATGTGAGATCGAGCGCCGCCCGCGCGGCGCATCGCGACGCAAGGCCGCTCCCACATTTGGTTCGGGCCAGTCCCTCCTGTGCCAGGGGCGCGCGACCGCCTTGTTTGTACGACGCGATATCGAGTCATGCGCCAAGGCGTTCGCGCGCAAACGCCACAGGAATAATTGGCCTGAAACAAATGTGGGAGCGGCCTTGCGTCGCGCGGGCGGCGCTCGATATCCGCCCCACCATAACCATCAAACCTTACACCCCCGCCCCACCATAACCATCAAACCTTACACCCCCGCCCCACCATCCCCCTCAAACCATACCCCCCATCGCCGCCCCGCCCCCTCCCTTGCACCCCCTCCGAACACAACTAAGCTTGTTGCCTCAGTGGACTTCGCTCCGAAAGGACTGAAGCAGACGCGGCGCATAGCCTGTCGCCGCCCCAAAAAAAGCTTGACCGATCGATCAGAAAAAGGTGAAAAACGGTACACATTACAAATATTTATTTGTGTACAATCGTCCAGACCCGATCACTGCGGGACATCAGTGAACGGGCCCGGACACGGGTCGGCGTACCAAAGTTGCGTTGCAGTAGCCTTGCTGGTTATCAATACTGGCGCCGATTTTTCGACCAACAAGAACATTAAAACCGTGGAACCTTAGAATGAGCACAGCAATCAGTCCGACTGCTTATAACTATAAGGTCGTCCGCCAGTTCGCCATCATGACGGTGGTCTGGGGGATCCTTGGCATGGGCCTCGGCGTCTTCATCGCCTCGCAGCTGGTATGGCCGCAACTGAACCTGGACCTGCCCTGGACCAGCTTCGGCCGCCTGCGCCCGCTGCACACCAACCTGGTGATCTTCGCCTTCGGGGGCTGTGCGCTGTTCGGCACCAGCTACTACGTGGTGCAGCGCACCTGCCAGACCCGGCTGATCTCCGACAGCATGGCCGCCTTCACCTTCTGGGGTTGGCAGGCGGTGATCCTCGGCGCGCTGATCACCCTGCCGATGGGCTACACCACCACCAAGGAATACGCCGAGCTCGAATGGCCGCTGGCGATCCTGCTGGCCATCGTGTGGGTCACCTACGGGCTGGTGTTCTTCGGCACCATCGTCAAGCGCAAGACCAAGCACATCTATGTCGGCAACTGGTTCTACGGGGCCTTCATCGTGGTCACCGCGATGCTGCACATCGTCAACCACATCTCGCTGCCGGTCAGCCTGTTCAAGTCGTACTCGGCCTACGCCGGTGCCACCGACGCGATGATCCAGTGGTGGTACGGCCACAACGCCGTGGGCTTCTTCCTCACCACCGGCTTCTTGGGGATGATGTACTACTTCGTGCCCAAGCAGGCCGAGCGGCCGATCTACTCGTATCGCCTGTCCATCGTGCACTTCTGGGCGCTGATCACCCTGTACATCTGGGCAGGCCCGCACCACCTGCACTACACCGCACTGCCCGACTGGGCGCAGTCGCTGGGCATGGTGATGTCGATCATCCTGCTGGCACCCAGCTGGGGCGGCATGATCAACGGCATGATGACCCTGTCCGGTGCCTGGCACAAACTGCGCACCGACCCGATCCTGCGCTTTTTGGTCGTTTCGCTGGCGTTCTACGGCATGTCCACCTTCGAAGGCCCGATGATGGCCATCAAGACCGTGAACTCCCTGTCGCACTACACCGACTGGACCATCGGCCACGTACACGCCGGCGCGCTCGGCTGGGTGGCAATGATCTCGATCGGCGCCGTGTACCACATGATCCCGAAACTCTACGGCCGCGAGCAGATGCACAGCATCGGCCTGATCAACGCGCACTTCTGGCTGGCCACCATCGGCACCGTGCTGTACATCGCCTCGATGTGGGTCAACGGCATTACCCAAGGCCTGATGTGGCGCGCCATCAACGATGACGGCACCCTCACCTACTCCTTCGTCGAAGCCCTGCAGGCCAGCCACCCTGGCTATATCGTCCGCGCCCTGGGCGGTGCGTTCTTCGCCAGCGGCATGCTGCTGATGGCCTACAACGTGTTCCGTACCGTACGTGCCGCCAACCCGGCACAGGCTGAGGAAGCCGCCAAGATCGTCGTTGTGGGAGCGCACTGATGAAGCATGAAGCCGTCGAGAAGAACATAGGCCTGCTGGCCTTCTTCATGGTCATCGCCGTCAGCGTCGGTGGCCTGACCCAGATCGTCCCGCTGTTTTTCCAGGACGTCACCAACAAGCCGGTCGAAGGCATGAAGCCGCGCACCGCGTTGGAGGTGGAAGGCCGTGATATCTACATCCGCGAGGGCTGCGTAGGCTGCCATTCGCAGATGATCCGCCCGTTCCGCGCCGAAACCGAGCGCTACGGCCACTACTCGGTGGCCGGTGAGAGCGTGTGGGACCACCCGTTCCTGTGGGGCTCCAAGCGTACCGGGCCGGACCTGGCCCGCGTTGGCGGCCGCTACTCCGATGACTGGCACCGTGCGCACTTGTACAACCCGCGCAACGTGGTGCCGGAATCGAAGATGCCGTCCTACCCGTGGCTGGTCGAGAACAAGCTCGATGGCAAGGACACCGCGAAGAAGCTGGAGGTGCTGCGCACACTCGGTACCCCGTACACCGATGCCGACATTGCCGGCGCGCGTGACGCGGTCAAGGGCAAGACCGAAATGGACGCCATCGTCGCGTACCTGCAGGGTCTTGGCACCATCATCAAGAGCAAACGGTGACGCTGATGGATATCGGGATGATTCGCGGCCTGGGCACCGTCGTGGTGATGGTGGCCTTCGTGGGCCTGGCGCTGTGGGTGTTCAACCCACGGCGTAAAAAGGACTTCGACGAAGCGACCCAACTGCCCTTCGCGGATGACCCCGAGGCCACCCGGCACGTCGAGCAAGCAAAAGCTTCTGGGAGCAAAAAACAATGACAACCTTCTGGAGTCTGTACGTTACCGTCCTGACCCTGGGCACCATCTTCTCGTTGACCTGGCTGCTGCTGTCGACCCGCAAGGGCCAGCGTGAAGAGGTCACCGACGAAACCGTCGGGCATGCCTTCGATGGCATCGAGGAATACGACAACCCGCTGCCAAAATGGTGGTTCTGGCTGTTCGTCGGCACCATCATCTTCGCCCTCGGCTACCTGGTGCTGTACCCGGGCCTAGGCAACTGGAAAGGCATCCTGCCGGGCTACTCGTACCTGGATAACGACAAGCAGACCGAGTTTTCCAACGGCCAGCCAGGCTGGACCGGCGTGCACGAGTGGGAAAAGGAAATGGCCAAGGCCGACGCCCGCTTCGGGCCGATCTTCGCCAAGTTCGCCGCCATGCCCATCGAAGAGGTGGCCAAGGACCCGCAGGCACTGAAAATGGGCGCGCGGCTGTTCGCTTCCAACTGCTCGGTATGCCACGGTTCCGACGCCAAGGGCGCCTTCGGCTTCCCCAACCTGACCGACAACGACTGGCGCTGGGGCGGCGAGCCGGAAACCATCAAGACCACCATCATGGGCGGCCGCCACGGCGTAATGCCGGCCTGGGCCGAAGTGATCGGTGATCAGGGCGTGGCCGACGTAGCTGCATTCGTGGTCAGCAAGCTCGATGGCCGCACCCTGCCTGAGGGCGCGAAGGCCGACGCCGAGAACGGCCAGAAGATCTTCGCCGCCAACTGCGTGGCCTGCCACGGGCCAGAAGGCAAAGGTACCCCAGCCATGGGTGCACCGAACCTGACCCACCCACAGGCGTTCATCTACGGTTCGAGCTTTGCCCAGCTGCAGCAGACCATTCGCTATGGTCGCCAAGGCCAGATGCCCGCCCAGGAACAGTTGCAGGGTAATGACAAAGTGCACCTGCTGGCGGCTTATGTTTACAGCCTGTCGCAACGGGACCAGGCGCAGGCCAAGGCCGAGTAAGCAGGCCTGGCCTCTTCGCGGGCTTGCCCGCTCCCCCAGTTGCTCACCATCTTGAGGTCGGTGCAGCTCATGTGGGAGCGGGCAAGCCCGCGAGAGGCCGCTACAGTCAGTGCATTTCTGGCAGGCTGATGACCTGGATCAATTGACACCCGCCATAACACGATTCATACCACGAACCCAACGCGACTAAAGGTCGCAGTGCGGCCCCATACTGCCATCAGCGGCGTATCATGGACCGCAGAGCGCTAGCAGATTGCGCGAGACTGCGGCCGGCACGCACTGGCCGCGGCGTTTCTCCACTGCCGTGGGACTTGATGATGAGCAAGCAAATTCCGGTACATGATGTGACCCCGCCTGCCAGCAAAGGGAAGGATTCCGTCGACCTCTACGCCTCCCGGGAAAAAATCTACACCCGCGCCTTCACCGGCCTGTTCCGTCGCCTGCGCATGGTCGGCGGTGCGGTGCTGTTTTTGCTGTACTTCGGCACCGTGTGGCTGAACTGGGGCGGCCACCAGGCCGTATGGTGGAACCTGCCCGAGCGCAAGTTCTACATCTTCGGCGCCACCATCTGGCCGCAGGACTTCATCCTGCTGTCGGGCATCCTGATCGTTGCCGCCTTCGGCCTGTTCTTCGTCACCGTGTACGCAGGCCGCGTATGGTGCGGCTACACCTGCCCGCAAAGCGTGTGGACGTGGATTTTCATGTGGTGCGAAAAGGTCACGGAAGGCGACCGCAACCAGCGCATGAAGCTCGACAAAGCCCCCATGAGCAGCAACAAGTTCCTGCGCAAGTTTGCCAAGCACAGCCTGTGGCTGCTGATCGGCTTTGTCACCGGCATGACCTTTGTCGGCTATTTCTCGCCCATCCGCGAGCTGGTCATCGAATTCTTCACCGGTCAGGCCGATGGCTGGGCGTACTTCTGGGTCGGCTTCTTCACCCTCGCCACCTACGGCAACGCCGGCTGGCTGCGCGAGCAGGTGTGCGTGTACATGTGCCCCTATGCACGCTTCCAGAGCGTGATGTTCGACAAGGACACGCTGATCGTGTCCTACGACCCGCGTCGTGGCGAAACCCGCGGGCCACGTAAAAAAGACACCGACTACAAGGCCCAAGGCCTGGGCGACTGCATCGACTGCACAATGTGCGTTCAAGTCTGCCCCACCGGCATCGACATCCGTGACGGCCTGCAGATCGAGTGCATCGGTTGCGCCGCTTGCATCGATGCCTGCGACAGCATCATGGACAAGATGAACTACCCCAAGGGGCTGATCAGCTACACCACCGAACACAACCTGTCCGGGCAAAAAACCCACATGCTGCGCCCACGCCTGATCGGCTATGCCGCAGTGCTGCTGGTGATGATCATTGGCCTTGCGACTGCCTTCGCCACCCGCTCGCTGGTTGGCTTCGACGTCAGCAAGGACCGCGTGCTGTACCGCGAGAACGCCCAGGGCCGGATCGAAAACGTGTACAGCCTGAAAGTGATGAACAAGGACCAGCGCGACCACGTCTACGTACTGGACGCTGCCGGCCTGCCGGACCTCAAGCTTGAAGGCCAGCGCGAGATCCGCGTGGCTGCCGGTGATATCGTCAGCCTGCCGGTGCAGCTGTCGGTCGCGCCCGAGAAACTGCCATCTACCACCAACGAAATCACCTTCACCCTCAAGAGCGCCGACGACAGCGACGCCCAGGTTGAAGCCAAGAGCCGCTTCATCGGCCCACAGATCCGCTGAGAGAGATAACGCACAATGCCTGCCGCTACCGCCGCCAGCCCTTGGTACAAGCACCTCTGGCCCTGGATCATCATCGGCATCCTCACCACCTCGGTGTGCCTGAGCCTGACCATGGTCAGCATTGCCGTGCGCAACCCGGACAACCTGGTGAACGACAACTACTACGAGGCCGGCAAAGGCATCAACCGTTCGCTGGACCGCGAACTGCTGGCGCAGCAACTGAGCCTGAAGGCCACCGTGCACCTGGACGAGTTGACCGGCGAAGTGGACCTGCGCCTGACCGGCAACAGTGGCCCGCAAAACCTGGAGCTGAACCTGATTTCGCCCACCCAGCCGGAGAAGGACCGCAAGGTACTGCTCACCAGGGTCGACGCGGGGCGCTATGTGGGGCAGCTGGAGGACAAGGTCGACGGGCGCCGCTTTGTCGAGCTGCTGGGCAGTGAAGGTGGCCAGGTGTGGCGCTTGTTCGAAGAGGAAAAAGTGGAGCATGGTGTGACCTTGCAGCTGGGTGACGAAGCCCTGCAAGGTGCCGAGCACCAGCAGTAGCAACATCGCAAATCCCTGTGGGAGCGGGCATGCCCGCGAATGCGGTAGCTCAGCCAAAGGTGTTTCAGGCCTGACGCTTTCGCGGGCACGCCCGCTCCCACAGGGTTTCATATCTGCCTGAGCAGTCGTGCTTACCTTATGACCCAGCCCACCCCCTGCTACCACTGCGCCCTGCCCGTCCCCGCCGGCAGCCGCTTTACCGCCGTGGTCCTCGGCGAGCCCCGGCAGTTCTGCTGCCCCGGCTGCCAGGCGGTGGCCGAGTCGATCGTCGCCGGTGGCCTGGAGCACTACTACCAGCACCGCAGTGACAACAGCGCCAACCCCGAGGCCCTGCCCAGGCAGTTGCAAGACGAACTGGCCCTGTACGACCGCAGCGACGTGCAGCAAACCTTCGTCCGCCACCAGGGCGAGCTGGCCGAAACTACCCTGCTGGTCGAAGGCATCAGCTGCGCCGCCTGCGGCTGGCTGATCGAGAAGCACCTGCGCAACCTGCCCGGCGTCGCCGAGGCGCGCCTTAACCTGTCCAACCACCGCCTGCTGCTGAGCTGGGACGACAAGCAACTGCCGCTGTCACACCTGCTCGCCGAGTTGCGCCAGATCGGTTACGCCGCCCACCCCTACCAGCCCGACAAGGCCGCCGAGCAACTGGCCCAAGAGAACCGTAGCGCTTTGCGCCGCCTGGGCGTGGCCGGGCTGCTGTGGTTCCAGGCGATGATGGCGACCATGGCCACCTGGCCGGAATTCAACATCGACCTGTCACCCGAACTGCACACCATCCTGCGCTGGGTGGCCCTGTTCCTGACCATCCCCATCGTCTTCTACAGCTGCGCGCCGTTCTTCAAAGGCGCAGCACGCGACCTGCGCACACGCCACCTGACCATGGACGTTTCGGTGTCGCTGGCCATCGCCCTGGCTTTCGGCGCCGGCATCTGGACCGCGATCACCGGCAGCGGTGAGCTGTATTTCGACACCGTGGGCATGTTCGCCCTGTTCCTGCTCACCGGCCGCTACCTGGAGCGCCGTGCCCGCGAACGCACGGCTGCGGCCACCGCGCAGCTGGTCAACCTGCTGCCGGCCTCGTGCCTGCGCCTGGACGCCCTCGGCCGCAGCGAGCGCATTCTGCTCAGCGAGCTGCACTGCGGTGACACGGTGCAGGTGCTGCCCGGCGCGGTTATCCCCGCCGACGGGCGCATCGTCGAAGGCCGCTCCAGCATCGACGAGTCGCTGCTGACCGGCGAATACCTGCCGCAACCGCGCCGCGTGGGCGAGCGCGTCACCGGCGGTACGCTGAATGTCGAAAGCACCCTGAACGTGGAAGTCGAAGCCCTCGGCCACGATTCGCGGCTCTCGGCCATCGTCCGCCTGCTGGAACGCGCCCAAACCGAAAAACCGCGCCTGGCCGAAATCGCCGACCGGGCCTCGCAGTGGTTTCTGCTGTTCTCGCTGGTGGCTGCCGTGGCCATCGGCCTGTGGTGGTGGTACCTGGACCCTGCACGGGCGTTCTGGATCGTGCTGGCCATGCTGGTAGCCACCTGCCCCTGCGCGCTGTCCCTGGCCACGCCTACGGCACTCACTGCCGCCACCGGCACCCTGCACAAGCTGGGCCTGCTGATAACCCGTGGCCATGTCCTCGAAGGCCTTAACCAGATCGACACGGTAATCTTCGACAAAACCGGCACACTGACCGAAGGCCGCCTGACTTTGCGCAGCATCCGCCCGCTCGGCAGCGTACCCGCTGACCGCTGCCTGGCTCTGGCCGCCGCCCTGGAAAACCGCTCCGAACACCCCATCGCCCGCGCATTCGGCCGTAACGCGATACCCGCCGACGATGTACAGACCGTGCCAGGCCTGGGCCTGGAAGGACTGGTCGACGGCCAACGCCTGCGTATCGGCCAGGCCACCTTCGTCTGCGCCCTGAGCGGTGCGGAAATCCCCGGCGTGCCGGAGCCCCGCGGCCAGTGGCTGCTACTGGGTGACCGCCAGGGGCCGCTGGGCTGGTTTGGCCTGGACGACAGCCTGCGCGAGGACGCCCCGGCCCTGCTCGCCGCCTGCAAGGCGCGAGGCTGGCGCACGCTGCTGCTGTCGGGCGACAGTTCGCCGATGGTCGCCGAAGTGGCCGCGCAACTGGGCATCGACCAGGCCATTGGTGGCCTGCGCCCGGACGACAAGCTGGACCGGCTGAAGGCGCTGCAGGCGGCCGGGCGCAAGGTGCTGATGCTCGGCGACGGGGTCAACGACGTGCCAGTGCTGGCCGCCGCCGACATCAGCATCGCCATGGGCAGCGCCACCGACCTTGCCAAGACCAGCGCCGACGCCGTGCTGCTGTCCAACCGCTTGCAAGCCCTGGTGCAGGCCTTCGACCTGGCCCGCCGCACCCGCCGCAACATCCTCGAGAACCTGCTGTGGGCCACCCTGTATAATGGCCTGATGTTGCCGTTTGCCGCGCTCGGCTGGATCACCCCGGTGTGGGCCGCCATCGGCATGTCGGTCAGCTCGCTGATCGTGGTGCTCAATGCCCTGCGCCTGACCCGCATGCCGCTGGTATCGGGCTTGCCGAAAACCGAAGCACCCTTGCCCGGGAGGAAGTCGCCATGCCCGCCCTCTATGTCATGATCCCCGCAGCCCTGCTGCTGGTCGGCGTGGCCGTGTACATCTTCTTCTGGGCGGTGGACAGCGGCCAGTACGACGACCTCGAAGGCCCGGCCCACAGCATTCTGTTCGACGACCAGGACCCGCGCCACCAGGCTGCGGTGAAGCCTGACGACACCCCGGCCGACGCCGACAAGGAACCACCACCCCGTGCCTGACCTGCTTCCCCTGCTTGGCTCGGCACTGGTCCTTGGCCTGCTTGGCGGCGGCCACTGCCTGGGCATGTGCGGGGGCCTGATGGGCGCGCTGACCCTGGCCATCCCGCCAGAGCAGCGCGGCCGGCGCTTGCGCCTGCTGCTGGCGTACAACCTTGGGCGCATTCTCAGTTATGCCAGCGCCGGCCTGTTGCTGGGCCTGGCCGGCTGGGCCGTGGCCAGCAGCCCGGCAGCATTGGCGCTGCGGGTGGTGGCTGCACTGCTGTTGATCGCCATGGGGCTGTACCTGGCCGGCTGGTGGAGCGGCCTGACCCGTATCGAAGCCTTGGGGCGCGGGCTGTGGCGGCATATTCAGCCGCTGGCGTCGCGCTTGCTGCCGGTGTCCAGCCTGCCCCGGGCATTGCTGCTGGGCGCCCTGTGGGGCTGGCTGCCCTGCGGGTTGGTGTACAGCACCCTGCTTTGGGCAGCCAGCCAAGGCAACGCCGGGTACAGCGCGGCGTTGATGCTCGCGTTCGGGCTTGGAACCTGGCCGGTATTGCTGGCCACCGGGCTGGCGGCCGAACGGGTAAACACCCTGTTGCGGCGACGGAGTGTGCGGGTGGCGGGCGGTGTGCTGGTGATGCTATTCGGTATCTGGACCATGCCGGGCCCACACCAGCACTGGTTGATGGGGCATTGACGGGGGCCGTTCTGCGGCCCCAATGCCCTTGATGCAAATCAACACCCATCCCTACAGACAGCCATAGACTCCGGAACACTGCTGCTCTTTCCGGGGACCGCCCTCATGCTCGACGACCTTCGTTGGGATACCGACCTGATCCGCCGCTACGATCTGGCCGGGCCACGCTACACCTCCTACCCGACCGCCGTGCAACTGCACAGCGAGGTGGGCTCGTTCGACCTGCTCCACGCCCTGCGCGAGAGCCGTCGTGCCGTGCGCCCGCTGTCGTTGTACGTGCACGTGCCGTTTTGCGCCAACATCTGCTACTACTGCGCCTGCAACAAGGTCATCACCAAGGACCGTGCCCGCGCCGCGCCGTACCTGCAGCGCCTGGAGCAGGAAATCCAGCTGATCGCCTGCCACCTGGGGCCCAAGCAACGGGTTGAACAACTGCATTTCGGCGGCGGCACGCCGACCTTCCTCAGCCATGTGGAACTGCGCCAGCTGATGGCCACCCTGCGCCAGCATTTCCACCTGCTGGACGATGACTCCGGCGACTACGGCATCGAGATCGACCCCCGCGAGGCTGACTGGTCCACCATGGGCCTGCTCCGTGAGCTGGGTTTCAACCGCGTCAGCCTGGGCGTGCAGGACCTCGACCCGGCCGTGCAGCGTGCGGTCAACCGCCTGCAGAGCCTGGAACAGACCCGCACACTGATCGAAGCTGCGCGCACCCTGCAGTTCCGCTCGGTCAACCTGGACCTGATCTACGGCCTGCCCAAGCAAACCCCGGAAGGCTTTGCGCGCACCGTCGAAGAAGTGATCCGCCTGCAGCCCGACCGCCTGTCGGTGTTCAACTACGCCCACCTGCCCGAGCGCTTCATGCCCCAGCGGCGCATCGACAACAACGACCTGCCCAGCCCGGCCGCCAAGCTGGAGATGCTGCACGCTACCATCGACCAGTTGACCGCCGCCGGCTACCGCTACATCGGCATGGACCACTTCGCCCTGCCCGACGACGAACTGGCCGTCGCCCAGGAAGAAGGCACCCTGCAGCGTAACTTCCAGGGCTACACCACGCACGGGCACTGCGACCTGATTGGCCTTGGGGTGTCGGCCATCAGCCAGATCGGTGACCTGTACTGCCAGAACAGCAGCGACCTCAATACCTACCAGGAAAGCCTGTCCAACGCCCAGCTGGCCACCCAACGCGGCCTGCTGTGCAACCACGACGACCGCCTACGGCGGGCGGTGATCCAGCAGCTGATCTGCCACTTCGAGCTGGACTTCGAACCGATCGAGCAGGCCTTCACCATCGATTTTCGCGGTTACTTCAACGACCTCTGGCCAGAGCTGCTGACCTTGCAGCGCGACGGCCTGATCAGCCTGGATGCCAAGGGCATCCGCATCCTGCCGGCCGGCCGCCTGCTGGCGCGCTCGGTATGCATGGTGTTCGACGCCTACCTGGCGATGCACAACCGCCAGCGCTTCTCGCGGGTTATCTGAAAACCGAGTCGTTCAACCGCATGGACAAGCTTCCTTGCCAGGCACAATATGGGCACACAAGGACTCCCGGCAGGACGTCTGCCGGGGTTTCGCCAGGGCGCACCATCAACGCGCATGCTGGCCTACACCCTGTGTCGTGGGTTACCCTTACGACTTATGTGTGCTTTCCCACAAGGATCGATTCAAATGTCCGAGCCAGTCAAACTGCGCCCACACAACCAGGCCCATTGCAAGGATTGCAGCCTGGCCCCCCTGTGCCTGCCTCTTTCGCTGAACCTGGAAGACATGGATGCACTGGATGAAATCGTCAAGCGTGGCCGGCCGCTGAAGAAAGGCGAGTTCCTGTTCCGCCAAGGTGACAATTTCGGCTCGGTCTACGCCGTACGTTCCGGTGCCCTGAAAACCTTCAGCCTCAGCGACAGCGGCGAAGAGCAGATCACCGGCTTCCACCTGCCCAGCGAGCTGGTCGGCCTGTCGGGCATGGACACTGAAGCTTACCCGGTGTCGGCCCAGGCCCAGGAAACCACGTCGGTGTGCGAAATCCCCTTCGAGCGGCTTGACGAGCTGTCGGTACAACTGCCGCAGCTACGTCGCCAGCTGATGCGGGTGATGAGCCGGGAAATCCGCGACGACCAGCAAATGATGCTGCTGCTGTCGAAGAAGACTGCCGACGAGCGCATTGCCACCTTCCTGGTCAACCTGTCGGCGCGCTTCCGCGCCCGCGGCTATTCGGCCAACCAGTTCCGCCTGAGCATGTCGCGCAACGAAATCGGCAACTACCTGGGCCTGGCAGTGGAAACCGTGTCGCGGGTGTTCACCCGCTTCCAGCAGAACGGCCTGCTGCGCGCCGAAGGCAAGGAAGTGCACATCCTTGACCCGATCCAGCTGTGCGCGCTGGCCGGTGGCGCAATCGAAGCCTGAGGCCTGCGTTTAGCGGGTATACTTGGGCATTCGTTTTCCCAGGATACCCGCACCAATGCACAGCGACGCCTTCGACCTCAAAGCCCTGATCCGCCCGGTAGTGGACTTCCCCAAACCGGGCGTGATCTTCCGCGACATCACCCCGCTGTTCCAATCGCCGCGCGGGCTGCGCTATGTGGCCGACCAGTTCATCGAGCGCTACGTCGAAGCTGAGTTCAGCCACATTGGTGCCATGGACGCGCGGGGCTTTTTGATTGGCTCGATCATCGCCCACCAGCTGAACAAGCCGCTGATCCTGTTCCGCAAGCAGGGCAAGCTGCCGGCTGACGTGCTGAGCGAGGGTTACCAGACCGAATACGGCGAAGCCTTCCTGGAAGTGCATGCCGACAGCCTGTGCGAAGGCGATTCGGTGCTGATCTTCGATGACCTGATTGCTACGGGCGGTACGCTGCTGGCGGCGGCCAACCTGGTGCGCCGCACCGGGGCGCAGGTGTTCGAAGCGGCAGCGATCATTGATCTGCCGGAGCTGGACGGGTCGCGCCGGCTACAGGCCGCGGGCGTGCCAACCTTCTGCCTGACCGAGTTTACCCTCAGCGAATACTGAGTTGGCTTTTGGGGCTGCTTTGCAGCCCATCGCGGCACAAGGCCGCTCCTACAGGGACCGCGTTTCCTTCAGGCCTGCGCGCACTTGTGGGAGCGGCCTTGTGTCGCGAAAGGGCTGCGCAGCAGCCCCCTCAATACCAAGTCAGAGCGAAATTGGCCGGCGCCCTGCAAAGGCATGGGCCAAGGTCCCGCCATCCACCATCTCCAGCTCGCCGCCCAGCGGCACGCCATGGGCAATCCGCGACGCCATCAACCCCTTCTCGCTGAGCAACTGCGCGATGTAATGCGCCGTCGCCTCCCCTTCCACCGTCGGGTTGGTCGCCAGGATCACTTCGGTAAAGGTGCCCTGCTCCTCGATGCGCGCCATCAGCTGTGGAATGCCAATGGCCTCCGGCCCCAGGCCGTCCAGCGGCGACAGGTGCCCCTTGAGCACAAAGTAGCGGCCACGGTAGCCCGTCTGCTCCACCGCATACACATCGGTCGGCCCCTCGACCACGCACAGCTGGGTATCGTCACGGCGCGTGTCGGCGCATTGCGGGCACAGCTCTTGCTCGGTCAGGGTGCGGCACTGCCGGCAATGACCCACCCCTTCCATGGCCTGGGTTAGGGCCTGGGCCAGGCGCAGGCCGCCGCTGCGGTCACGCTCGAGCAGTTGCAAGGCCATGCGCTGGGCGGTTTTCTGGCCGACACCTGGCAGGATGCGCAGGCCGTCGATCAGTTGGCGGATGAGGGGGCTGAAGCTCATGGGGATGGCCTGACAAATCAATAAGAGGCGGTTTATACCCAGCGTGGGCAGTGACGTCAAATCACGTCATGCCAAGTCTACGCGGCCTGCAGTTATGTGAGAGCAACTGCCTTGCGCAAAACTGGAAAGCTCCCACAGTTATCGTGCAAACTTTCAAAGTTTGAGCAAAACCGTTGCTCCCACATGAAAGCAGACCGCGCCTGGGTTGAAATCTGGGCAAAAAAAACCGCCGCTGATATCAGCGGCGGTTTCCGGTATCGCAATGCCCTTAGAACGGCATCTTGAAGCCCGGTGGCAGTTGCATGCCGGCGGTCATGCCGCCCATCTTGTCCTGGCTGCTCTGCTCGATCTTGCGCACGGCATCGTTCAGCGCGGCGGCAATCAGGTCTTCAAGCACTTCCTTGTCGTCCTCGTCGGTCGACATCAGGCTTTGGTCGATGCTGACGCGCTTGACGTCGTGACGACCGGTCATCACCACGCTCACCAGGCCGCCACCAGACTGGCCGGTGACTTCGGCGTTGGCCAGCTCTTCCTGCATTTTCTGCATTTTTTCCTGCATCTGCTGGGCCTGCTTCATCAGGCCGGCCATGCCACCTTTCATCATGGGGTATACCTCGATTGGGTCATGTGATGCGGCCTGGCGCAGGGCCAGCCGCATGGTTATCCGTTACTGGCCCTGTTTGGCCAGGGCCTCTACAGGCTCAATAGTATCCTGCCGCACCTTGGCACCGAACAACTTGATCATCTGCTGGATCAACGGATCCTGCTCGATCGAGGTTACGGCGTCCTGCTGGCGCTCTGCGCGCTTGCGCGACGCCGCCTGGGCCGGGGTTTCCTGTTCGGGCAGGATCAGCTCGATCCGCAGGTTCAGCGTGCGCCCCAGGTGCTGGTTGAGCGCTTCGTTCAGGCGCCGCTGTTGGGTCGTGTTGAACAGCGCGCCCTGGCCAGGGTCCAGGTGCAGCAGCCAATCGTCGCCATCGGCGGCAATCAGCGTACAGTTTGCCGCGATGTTGCCTGTCATCCCGGACACAGGCAACTGTGGGAATAATTCCAGCCATTGCAGGGCCAGCCCGGTGGCCGGCTTGGCTGCCGGCAGCGGTTCGGCCGCAGGCTTGGACACGTCCTCCTGAACATGTTCGGCCAACTCGTCCAGGTAGCTGAAACCGACCGGGTCGCTTTCACCACCGTAATAGTCTTCGTCCAGCGGCGGCTCATCGTCGCGATCCATGCCTACGGCTGCGTAGGCGGAGGGGTCGAAAGGCGGCTCGTCGTGGGTCGCGGTGGCCTGTGGTGCCGGCGCAGGGGCTACAGGCTCGGGCGCAGGTGCGGGTGTAGGCACAGGTTCAGCGGCTACCGGCGATGGTGCAGCTGCCGGCTCTTCCCACGGCAGGTCGACGACCTCCGCAACTGGCTCGGGTACGGAAATGGCCTCGATCTCGGCCTGCAGCTCAACGTCTGGCTCGGCCTCCGGCTCATGGTCGGCTGTCGCAGGTGCAGGCACTTCCAGCTGTGGGGCGGCCGCTACAAGCTCTGCCGGTACGGCCGCGACAGACGATGAGGGCTCGGCCGACGCCGAGGCTGCCACCGGCGCTGCAGGATCAGCTGTGGCTAGGCTGATCCCCACTGGCTTTAGCACCGGTTTCGGCGCATCGTCGGTATCGGCCGGGCGGAACGCCAGCATGCGCAGCAGGACCATCTCGAAGCCACCACGCGGGTCTGGCGCCAACGGCAGGTCTCGGCGACCGATCAGGCCCATCTGGTAATAGAACTGCACGTCTTCGGCCGGCAAGGCCGAAGCCAGCGCCAGCACCCGCTCACGGTCGCCCTGGCCGTTGTCCACCGCTTCAGGCAGCGCCTGGGCAATGGCCACACGGTGCAGCACGTTAAGCATTTCGGCCAGCACCCCAGCCCAGTCCGGGCCCTGTTCGGCCAGGTTGCGCACGGCCTCCAGCAAAGCCCGGGCATCGCCTTCGAGCAACGCCTGCAACACGCCATAGACCTGGCCATGATCAAGGCTACCAAGCATGGCCCGCACATCCGCGGACAGCACCTTGCCTTCGCCAAAGGCGATGGCCTGGTCGGTAAGGCTCATGGCGTCACGCATCGAGCCATCGGCCGCACGGCCCAGCAGCCACAGGGCATCCGGCTCGAACGGCACGTTTTCGGCAGCCAGTACGTGGCTGAGGTGTTCAACCACCCGCTCCGGGCTCATGTTCTTCAGCGAGAACTGCAGACAGCGCGACAGGATGGTGGCCGGCAGCTTCTGCGGGTCGGTGGTGGCGAGGATGAACTTGACGTAGGGCGGCGGCTCTTCCAGCGTCTTGAGCAAGGCGTTGAACGAGTGGGTCGAGAGCATGTGCACTTCGTCGATCAGGTAGACCTTGAAGCGCCCACGGCTCGGGGCGTACTGCACGTTGTCCAGCAGTTCGCGGGTGTCCTCGACCTTGGTGCGGCTGGCGGCGTCGATCTCGATCAGGTCGACGAAGCGGCCTTCGTCGATTTCACGGCACACCGAACAGGTGCCGCACGGCGTGGAGGTGATGCCGGTCTCACAGTTCAGGCACTTGGCGATAATACGGGCGATGGTCGTCTTGCCCACGCCCCGGGTACCGGTGAACAGGTAAGCATGGTGCAGGCGCTGATTGTCCAAGGCATTGATCAAGGCCTTCAGCACATGGGCCTGGCCGACCATTTCGCGGAACGAGCGCGGACGCCATTTACGTGCAAGAACCTGATAACTCATCGAAAAACCATCGTAGCCTGATAGAGCGGAAGATCGCTAATGCTAGCGGAGCGGGGGCAAAATTGCACCCTGCGCGCGTCGTCTACGCTTTGAGACAGGCGCGTTGTTCAGGGAGGATACGCCTTTGCCAATTCTGCTGGCGCTTCTGATGCTCTGGTCCGCTTACAGCCTGGCGGAACAGCCGGTGCTGCGTTTCTCGGTGGCAGAGAGCTGGAGCATGCCACTGGTGCGCCTCGAAGGCGACCAGCCAGTGGAGGGATTGCTTTACGACCTGACACAGGCCGTTGCCAAGGAGGTGGGCGCTCGTCCCAAGTATCACGTCATGGCCCGCCTGCGCCTGGAGGAGGCCATGAGCAGTGGCGACATCGATGTGCGTTGCTACGTCAGCACCCGATGGCTCAATGACCGCCCGGGGGATTTTGTATGGAGTATCCCGCTGATTCACCAGCGCGACGTGCTGGTTGGCCGCGTCAGCGACAGCACCCCGATGCCGCCAGAGCAGCTGTCACCCCAGGCTATCGGCACAGTGCTGGGCTACACCTATTCAACCCTGCAACCGCTGCTGGACAAGGGCCAGCTGCACCGTGAGGACAGCCGCAGCCAGTTGCTGGTGCTGCAAAAGCTGCAGGCCGGGCGGTATCGGCATGCGGTGAGCAACCAGCTGTCTTTGCAGTGGTTCAACCAAGGCTTGCCAGCCGAGCAGCAATTGCAGGCGCTGGCGGTGCTGGAAGAACAGGATTTGGGGTGCATGGTGCGCAACGACCCGGCGATACCGACACAAGCGCTGTTGCGGGCGCTGGTACGAATGAAGCAGTCGGGGGAGATCGAGCGGATTGTGCAGCGGTATGGGGGAGCGGGCGACCCGGACAACATGTCTGTGGCCCGGCCCTGATCCGGCCCATCTGATGGAAGGCAAACCCTCGCGAAGCTTGCGCGCCCTCCTGTGGGAGCGGGTTCACCCGCGAACACCGGCAAAGCCGGTGCCATCCGCGGGGTGGAAGACCAGGGGTATGGCAAACCCGGCAGGTTAGAAGGCCTCCCACGCACAACCGTCATATCGACAGCCACCAAACCACCCAGGCTTCCACACCCGATCGCTGAACTGACAGCGACCGCGAATGCCTGGTGGGCGAGGTTGACCGGGACAATCAGACGGGAGTCGACGGAGATCGTAGGATAATTCGCTATACCTACCTGACGTGTAGGAGCTTTCTTCGATTGATATCAGATCCGTCTAAAATTACTCCGACGTGACGTGCCTGACGAACTTGATCGCAATTGGCCTACAACACTCACTGGAAGACGGCGGTTTCGCGGCCGAACCAAACCACACACAATCAAGCCCGCCCCTGGCACCTTCGCCGCAACAGAATAGACAGCCCGATGCATCAGGATGATCGTGAACATCTCGAACTTGAGAAGTTACAAAATGAAGGCCGCAAGTTAAGGGCCGAGGCACAGAAATTTGTAGCAGAAGCGCGTAAGCTCCGGCAGGAGGCGTTCTGGTACCCAATCGCAACGGGTTCAGCAGTTGTTACAACCATAGTTGGCGTAATGGCAGTGGCCAGCAAGCTCTGAGCTTCGATTAATCCAGCCACAAGGAGTAACAAATGCACCGCGCCGCCCAGGATCACACCAGAACAGCACTGAATGAAGCAGAAGCGTTCGCCGAAGAAATGCGCAACCTTCGAGCGTCTTCGCCATGGACGGGCGTGCTCCTTTTTTACATCGGCGCAATCTCTACAGGGCTACTGCTGTTAGCAGGCATGCTGATTATGCGCTCGCTCTGACCCAACTCCCTGCCGTCACACTAAAGCAAGTAAACCCGCACTCAAGAACAACCCCACACCAAACACAAAATGCGTGGCCAGGCTCTTCAGGCAGTTACGCGCAGGTGTCGGCGTTCTGGACGCAAAGAACCCCGCCCCCATCGCCGGCTGCATGAAGCACAGCGGTGCCACGACTGTACCCACACCCACAGCTACTGCAGGCAAAAGAGTAGGTGACCGCAACCAGCTCTCCCCTGCGATCACAACCAGCAGCAACGCGAAAAGCACGCCAGTGGCGTAATGAATCACCCATCCCCACGCCAACTCATTTCGCACCGGTTCCGCTTTGGCAATCGCTTGGTGCGGCACACGCCCGCCTAGCAAATGTCCTGCCCAACGCCCGACCATGGCAAAGTTCAGCGTTGCCACACCCAACCGCCTCAGCAGCAACCCCCACAGGTCCATCACCACAGTGGCACCGATGCCAATTGGCAATGCAGCTAGAAACATCGCAGTAAACGTCATTGAACAAGCCCTCGAAGGTTGACGGTCAATACCCATGCCGCGCAGCATAGAAGTTGAAGTCAACTTCAAGTCAAGGGCCGGAAATGGACATTGCCGACGTCGCCAAACGCACAGGCGTACCCGCATCGACACTGCGTTACTACGAGAAGAAAGGCTTGCTCAAGTCGCTGGCCGGGCGCGGCCAGCGGCGGCAGTTTGCGGCTGATGTGGCAGACCGGCTGGCACTGATCGCCTTGGGGCAGGCTGCGGGGTTTTCGCTGGATGAAGTGGGGGCGATGCTGGTGGACCTGCAGGTCGACCGGCAGATGCTGATCGCCAAGGCGGACGAACTGGATGCGCGAATCAGGCGGTTGCAAGCGATGAGCAAGGGATTGCGGCATGCGGCGCAGTGTCCTGAACAAGATCATCTGGCATGCCCGAAATTCCAGCGGCTGATGAAGCTGTCGGCGGCCGGAGCATTGGGCGAAAAGCAGGCAAGAACGATGGCGTTCGTTGCAGATTGAGGTTTTCCGACCCCAGAAATGGAGGCGGCCCCACCAGCCACACCCCGGCACTCGATGTTCCCGCTATGGCTGCTCCCTTCCGGGCCTGACCAGGTTAACGGGTAATCAATGCGGGGGGACCGATGGGGCCACCACTACATGCCTCGCTGAGCAGCGAGTGGCGCCATTGTACCGGTCTTGAGGGCAGATACAACCTCTGAGGTAGAAAAAGTCATCATTTCTCAATGACTTGTCAGGCGCATGGGCGCTGAGCCGGCGCGCAAACCTGTGGGAGCGGGCGCGCCCGCGAAGAAGGCAGCGCCGTGGATGGCACCGGCTTTGCCGGTGATCGCCGGCAAGCCAGCTCCTACAGGGACCGTACAAGCTTCTGGTTCTTGGTATCGGGCCAGAATGTTGGGGCCGGGGATAGCGCAGGGCTTCAGATAGCAATGCCCTGTTTGGCCAGGAATGTGACAAAGGCATCTTCGTCCAGCACCTTCACGCCCAGCTCAGCGGCCTTGGCAAGCTTGGAGCCTGCCCCTGGCCCTGCCACCACGCAGTGGGTCTTGCCAGACACCGAACCGGCCACCTTGGCGCCCAGGTTTTCCAGCTTGTCCTTGGCGATGTCGCGGCTCATGCGCTCCAGCGTACCGGTCAGCACCCAAGTCTGGCCGGCCAGCGGCAAGCCCTCGGCTACCTTCTTCTCGCTGCTCCAATGCATGCCGAACGCCAGCAACTGGGCTTCGATATCCCGCGCCAGCTTCTGATTCGCTTCATCCTTGAAGAACTCACGCACGGCGTCAGCCTGCTTGGCCGCCAGGGCTTGGCGCAGGTCGATGCCGTCGGCGGCGATGATCTTGTCCAGGCTGTCCAGCTTGGCCACCAGCTTCTCGGCACCGGTCGGGCCGACCGAGGCGATGTCGAGCTTGGCGATCATCCCGGCCAAGGTGGTGCTGGCAGCAAATTCGGCAGCCAGTTCGCCTTCGTCCTGTAATTGCATGCCGCTGGCCAGAAGCTGTTCAATGACCTTCTGGTTATGCTCGTCTTCGAAGAAGTTGTGAATCTCGTAGGCCACTTCCAGGCCGATGTCCGGCAGGTAGGTAAGCACCTGCGGCAGCGCCTGCTGCACGCGCGCAAGGCTACCCAGCGAGCGGGCCAGTACCTTGGCGGTCTCTTCGCCTACGTCCGGAATGCCCAGGGCGTAGATGAAGCGCGCCAGGCTCGGGCGCTTGCTGGCTTCGATGGCGTCCAGCAGCTTCTTGCTGGACACCTCGGCAAAGCCTTCAAGGCCGACAATCTGCTCGAACTCCAGCTTGTACAGATCCGCCGGCGAGCGGATCAGGCCTTCGTCCACCAGCTGCTCGACGCTCTTCTCGCCCAGGCCGTCGATGTCCATGGCACGGCGCGACACGTAGTGAATGATCGCCTGCTTGAGCTGGGCGCCACAGGCCAGGCGACCGACACAGCGGTACACCGCACCTTCGCTGGTGGTTTCCTTGCCTTTGCTGCGCTTGACCAGCTGGGTACGCTCGACCTGCGAGCCACACACCGGGCACTCGCTGGGCACTGCTACCGGGCGGGCATCATCCGGGCGGCGCTCCAGCACCACCTGCATCACCTGGGGGATCACGTCACCGGCACGGCGGATGATCACCGTGTCACCAATGCGCAGGCCCAGGCGGGCGATTTCGTCCATGTTGTGCAACGTGGCGTTGGACACGGTCACACCGGCAACCTTGACCGGCTTCAGGCGCGCCACAGGCGTTACGGCACCTGTGCGGCCAACCTGGAACTCGACGTCCAGCACCTCGGTCAGCTCTTCCATGGCAGGGAACTTGTGGGCAATCGCCCAGCGTGGCTCGCGGGCACGGAAACCCAGCTCGCGTTGGGCCGCCAGGCTGTTGACCTTGAACACCACGCCGTCGATTTCGTAAGGCAGGCTGTTGCGCCGCTCGCCAATGTCGCGGTAGTAGGCCAGGCATTCATCAATGCCGGCAGCGTGCCTGAGCTCGCGACTGATCGGCAGGCCCCAGGCCTTGAGCTGCTCGAGGGTGCCGATGTGGCTGTCGCCGATGCTCTCGGACACCTGGCCAACGCCATAGCAGCAGAACTCCAGGGGGCGGCTGGCGGTAATCTTCGAGTCCAGCTGACGCAGGCTGCCGGCGGCGGCGTTGCGCGGGTTGGCGAAGGTCTTGCCGCCGGCTTCGGCCTGGGCCGCATTGAGCCGGTCGAAACCGGCCTTGCTCATGTACACCTCACCGCGCACCTCCAGCACTGCCGGCCAGCCCTTACCCTGCAACTTGAGCGGGATGTTGCGCACGGTGCGCACGTTGGCGCTGATATCCTCACCGGTGGTGCCGTCACCACGGGTGGCGCCCTGCACCAGCTGGCCGTCGCGGTACAGCAAGCTCACCGCCAGGCCGTCGAGCTTGGGCTCGCAGCTGTAGTCAACCGCCCCGGGCTGGTCGAGGCCTTCTACCACGCGGCGGCCGAACTCACGCAGGTCGGTTTCTTCGAAGGCGTTGCCCAGGCTGAGCATGGGCACTTCGTGGCGCACCTGGCTGAAGGCGGACAAGGCTTGGCCGCCGACGCGCTGGGTTGGCGAATCGGGGGTTACCAAGTGGGGGTTTTCAGCCTCAAGCGCCTTCAGTTCGTTGAACAGGCGGTCGTATTCGGCATCGGGCACGCTAGGTTCGTCGAGCACGTAGTAGCGGTAGTTGTGCTGGTCGAGTTCGGCACGCAGTTCGTGGATACGGGATTCGGCGGTCATTTTCAGGGTCTCTTGCAAAGCAAAAAGAGCAGCCTGGGGTGGTGTCTGGGGCCTGGATTGGTAATTGCCTGACCCGGCCCTTTCGCCGGCAAGCCAGCTCCCACAGCTACACCACGAGCCTGGAAGGCGGTGGTACTCCTGTGGGAGCTGGCTTGCCGGCGACAGGGCCGGGTCAGGCAGTAACTCCCGAACCGACCAGCACGCCCTCAGGCTGCTCTTTCGTCTGGATCTGTCAGCGCTTCTGGGTCAGCGCGCGGCGCTCGAACTCGACGATGCGTTGGCGGTAGTGCTCGATGGTCTGGGCCGTCAGCACGCTGCGCTGGTCGTCCTTGAGCTCGCCGTTGAGTTCGTGGGCCAGTTTGCGCGCCGCGGCGACCATCACGTCGAAGGCCTGCTTCGGATGACGCGGGCCCGGCAGGCCAAGGAAGAAGCTCACCGCACGGGTGCTGAAATGGTCGATGTCGTCCAGGTCGAACACGCCAGGTTTTACCGCGTTGGCCATGGAGAACAGCACTTCGCCGTGCCCGGCCATGCTTTCGTGGCGGTGGAAGATGTCCATTTCGCCGAAGCGCAGGCCGCTTTCCAGAATGTTCTGCAGCAGTGCCGGGCCTTTGAAGCCGCCTTCGTCACGGGAGATCACGCTGATCACCAGCACTTCCTCGGCCGGTGGCAGCTCCTTGAGGCTGGTGGCAGGCGCCGGGCTGCTGCTGCGGGTGTTGTCGGCGGCAAAGTCGTCATCGCTGTCGGCAAACAGGTCCGGCTCGCGCGTGTCGGCACTCAGGTTCAGGTCACCCTGCTGCACATCCGCCGCTGCGGTGGCGCGCTTGTTGCGCTTGCTGGCCTTGGCCGGCTTGGGCTCACGTTCGCGATCACGCGAAGAAGCGCTGAGCGACGGCAGATCGCTTTCGTCCAGCTCAGGCTCCTTGTGGGTGTCCAGCACACGCGACGGGCCGAGCACTTCGGCGCTGCCACCCTCTTCGTCCGGCTGGTTGGAATAACTGCGATCCAGACGGAATTTCAACTTGCCTTTCCCGCCGCGCATGCGGCGCCAGCCGTCGAAAAGAATCCCGGCAATGACAATGATGCCGATGACGATCAGCCACTCGCGCAGACCGATTTCCATGTAATCCCGTGCCTCTATAAAAATATGCTTGAAAACAAAGGGTTCAAAGCCCTTTAACACGTGGCGCCAACTCTATGTTCTGACAGGCGTTTTACCCACGCAAAAAACGAGTGACATTAAGCTAGCACGACCAAAGACAACTTTACACCGTCTGTCGCACATGACGGGGGCATTTCGCTCCAGAATGTGCCCCCATCGTCGCACATCAAGCGTCGACCATGGCCATGGCCGCCTCCACATCAACTGCAACAAGACGTGAACAACCTGGTTCATGCATGGTCACCCCCATCAATTGGTCCGCCATCTCCATGGCAATCTTGTTATGCGTGATGTAGATGAACTGCACGCTTTCACTCATTTCCTTGACCAGGCGCGCGTAACGCCCGACGTTGGCATCGTCCAGCGGTGCATCGACCTCGTCGAGCATGCAGAACGGTGCGGGGTTCAACTTGAAGATGGCAAACACCAGCGCCAAAGCGGTCAGTGCCTTCTCGCCACCGGACAGCAGATGGATGGTGCTGTTCTTCTTGCCCGGTGGTCGCGCCATGATCGTCACCCCTGTATCGAGTAGATCTTCGCCCGTCAGTTCCAGATAAGCGCTGCCACCACCGAAAACTTTTGGGAAAAGTGCCTGTAATCCGGCATTTATCTGATCAAAGGTATCCTTGAAGCGGTTGCGCGTTTCCTTGTCGATCTTGCGGATGACGTTTTCCAGGGTCTCCAGGGCTTCGACCAGGTCGGCGTCCTGCGCGTCCAGGTAGCGCTTGCGCTCGGACTGCTGTTCATATTCCTCGATGGCGGCCAGGTTGATCGCGCCCAGGCGCTGGATGCGTGCTTCGAGCTGCTCCAGTTCCTGTTCGGTGCCCTGCTCGCTGGCCTCGGCCTCCAGGGTGGCGAGCACGCCTTGCAGGTCGTAGCCATCGGCCAGCAACTGCTCCTGCAGGGTCTTGCGTCGTACATCCAGGCCCTGGCACTCCAGGCGCAGTGTTTCCAGCTGGCCGCGCAGCAGTTGGGCTTGCTGCTCGGCCTGGGTGCGGCGTTTTTCGGCATCACGCAGTTCGCGGTCGGCTTCGTCCATGTGCAGCCGGGCCTTGCGCATTTCCTCGTCAACGCTCATGCGCCGCTCCAGCAGCTCTTCGAGCTTCAGGCGCAGTTCTTCCTGGGGTGCCTCGCCCTCTTCCAGGTTCAGGCTCAGTTGCTCCTGGCGCTCGGTAAGGCGCGCAGCCTGCTGCTCCAGGCGCTCCAGAGCCTGACGGGTGGAGTCGTGCTGGGCACGCAACGAGCCTAGGCGCACGGCCAACTGGTGGGCGTGGTCCTTGTGCTGGCGAGCCTCCTGGCGCACCCGGTCGAGGCCTTCGCGCAGGGTGTCGCGGCGGGCCATCAACTGCTCACGCTGCTCGGTGTCCTGGGCCATCAGTTCCAGGGCCTCCTGCAGCAGCAAGCGGGCTTCGCCCAGCTGCTCGTGCTCGAGGGCGCGCTGCTCTTCCAGCTCGGCCAGTTCTTCAAGCAGGCGCCGACGGCGCAATTCGACCTGCTCGGCTCGGGCACGGCTGGCTGACAGGCTGGCGTTCAGCTCGCCATGCAGACGGTTTTCTTCCTGGGTGCGGCGGCGCAGCTGTTCGCGCTGCTCTTCCTGGTCCAGCTGCTGCTCGCGCAGGGCCTGCAGCTGTTGCTCCAACCGCTCCAGTGCCGCTTCCTGCTCATGTTGCTCCAGGCCCAGGCGCTCGATCTCCTGGCCGCGCGCCAGCACGCCGCCTTCAGCTTCACCCCCACGGCGCACCCGCAGGAAATGCCGGCCAACCCAGTAGCCATCGCGGCTGACCAGGCTCTGCCCTTCGCCAAGCGACGCGCGCTGCTCCAGTGCCTGGGCCAGGTCTTCCACAAGTTTGACCTGGCCCAGCCAGGGCGCCAGGTCGATACGGCCCTCGACCTTTTCCAGCAGGCTGCCGGGCAACGACGCACACTTGCCGCTGGCCTGCAGCAAGCGCAGTTCGCCTTGCTCAAGGCCTGTGAAATCGAGCGTAGCGAAATCATCCACCAGCACGGCCTGCAGATCGGCGCCAAGCACCGTTTCTACTGCCAACTCCCAACCCGGCTCTACCCGCAAGCCTTCAGCCAGACGTGGCTGTTGTTCCAGGCCTTGGCCTTGCAGCCAGTCTGCAGCACCTGCGCCCGGTTCCAGGGCGGCCTGCTGCAAGGCTTCGAGCGAGGCCAGTCGACCACCCAGGCGCTGCAGGTCGCCCTGCGCCTGCTGCTGGGCCTGGGTGGCCTGTTGCAGTTGCTCGCGCGCGCCTTCCAGGCGCTCCACTACCTGCTCTTCGGACAGCTGCAGTTCTTCCAGCAGCATTTCACTGCTGGCCAGTTGCTCGGCCAATTCGAGCATGGCCGCGTCCTGCGGGTCGCTACCCAGCTGCTCGCGCTCCTCCCCCAGCTTGCGCTGGCGCTCGGCCAAACGCTCCAGGCTGGCTTCCAGCTGTTGCAGGCGCGCCTGCTGTACTTCGGCCTGGCGGCGTGGCTCGGCGGAGCGGCTGTTGAAGCTGTCCCACTGCTCCTGCCAGCCGTGCATGCCCGACTCGGCTTCTTCAAGGGCCGCAGCGGCCTCTTCAGCGGCAGCCAGGGTCATTTCCTGCTCAGGTTCGAGCATGGCCAGCTCTTCGCCCAGGGTGGCCAGCAAGGTGCGGTCGTGGCCCAGGTGCGATTCGGTCTCCAGGCGCGTGCGCTCGGCTTCCTTGAAGTCGTCCTGCAACTGGCGCAGGCGCTGCTGGCCGTGCTGGATACTCTGTTCGACCCGGGCAATGTCACCGGCTACCGAGTAGAAGCGGCCCTGCACCTGGTTGAAGCGTTCGGACAATTCATGGTGGCCATCGCGCAGGCGCTCGATGCTGGCATCGGCGTTGCGCTGCTCGGCCACCAACGCCTCATGAGAGACATCCTGGTCGCCAATCACCGACTCGCGCTGGCGAACCTGCTCGTCCAGGCCGCGCCAGCGCAAGGCCGACAGGCGTGCCTTCGACTGGCGCTCCTGGGCCTTGTACTCGCGGTACTTCTCCGCCGCCTGGGCCTGGCGGTGCAGGCGCTCCAGCTGGCGCTCAAGCTCTTCGCGCAGGTCGGTCAGGCGTGCCAGGTTTTCCTGGGTGCGGCGGATGCGGTTCTCGGTTTCACGGCGGCGCTCCTTGTACTTGGAGATGCCGGCGGCTTCCTCGATAAAGTTGCGCAGCTCCTCGGGCTTGGCCTCGATCAGCTTGGAGATCATCCCCTGCTCGATGATCGAATAGCTGCGCGGCCCCAGGCCGGTACCGAGGAAAATATCGGTGATGTCGCGTCGACGGCATTTGGTGCCGTTGAGGTAATAGCTGTTCTGCCCGTCGCGGGTGACCTTGCGGCGGATCGAAATTTCGGCGTAAGCGGCGTACTCGCCTACCAGGGTGGTTTCGCTGTTGTCGAACACCAGCTCGATGCTGGCCTGGCTGACCGGCTTGCGGCCGCTGGAGCCGTTGAAGATGACGTCGGTCATCGACTCGCCGCGCAGGTTTTTTGCCGAGCTCTCGCCCATCACCCAGCGCACCGCGTCGATGATGTTGGACTTGCCGCAGCCATTGGGGCCGACCACGGCCGCCATGTTGCTGGGGAAATTGACCGTGGTCGGGTCGACGAACGACTTGAAGCCGGCCAGGCGAATGCACTTCAGGCGCATCGGTCAGCCTCGGGCCAGCGCCGCCAGCACCAGTTCGCAGCTGCGCTGGCCATAGGCGGTAAGCACCTCGCGAATGCGCGGCAGGTCGCGTGCGACAACGGCGTCGAGCAGGCGGGCGAACAGGTCGAGGTAGTCGATCATGTTGGCCTGGCGCTGATCCAGCGACAGGTAGTAGGCACGGCTCATGGCCGGCTGCAGGTTTTCCACGGTTTCCTGCAGGAACGGGTTGTCGGCGAACGGATAGGCTGCGCGCATCACCGCGAAGCTATCGGCGACAAACGTCTTGATGTCGAGCTGGTCATGGGCACGCTGCAGGCGCTGCTGAATATCCAGAAACGGGCGCAGGTCGGCATCAGTGCGCCATTTTTGCGCAACCGCATTGCCCAGCAGGATGTAGAACTCGCCCATCAAGGAACACAGGCTGCGCACGCTGCGCTCGTCCAGCACGGTCACGTGGGCACCCCGACGCGGCAAGATCGCCACCAGGTGCCGGCGCTCGAGGATCAACAACGCTTCGCGCACCGAGCCACGGCTGACGTTGAGGGCCAGGGTCACCTTCTGCTCCTGGATACGCTCGCCTGGCGCCAGCTCGCCGCGGATGATGCGTTCGGCCAGGTAATCGGCAATCTGCTCGGAGAGGCTGTCCGGGGCCTTGAACGTCATGGTTTTCCTTCAAAATCATTGAACTGGGCACAAGGGGCGGATTGTAGCGTACTTGGGCGGTAATCGCGCAGAGGGGCCAAGCGGTTTATTTGACCTGCCAGACAGCCGCGCGCCCGGCGCGATCTATGCTTGCTATAGAGGCAATGTGTTCGGCCGGGCGTTGATCCGAGCAATTTCCTGACCTTCGAGTCAGAAAAATATTGACCTGATAGACAGGTGTTGCTTAGAGTCCGCCCAACAACAATAAAACCATTGCGAGGCCATCCCCGTGATCCAGTTTCTCGTCAACCAGGAGCTGCGTAGTGAGCACGCCCTGGACCCGAACATGACGGTGCTGCAGTACCTGCGCGAGCACTTGGGCAAACCCGGCACCAAGGAGGGCTGCGCCAGTGGTGACTGCGGCGCCTGCACCGTGGTCGTCGGCGAATTGACCCAGGACGAACAAGGCAACGACAGCCTGCGCTACCGCAGCCTCAACTCGTGCCTCACCTTTGTCTCGTCGCTGCACGGCAAGCAACTGATCAGCGTCGAAGGTCTCAAGCATCAGGGCCAATTGCACAGCGTGCAACAGGCCATGGCCGATTGCCATGGCTCGCAATGCGGCTTCTGCACCCCAGGCTTTGTCATGTCGCTGTTCGCCCTGCAAAAGAACAGCAGCGGCCCCGACCTGCACCAGGCCCAGGAAGCCCTGGCCGGCAACCTGTGCCGCTGCACCGGCTACCGCCCGATCCTCGACGCCGCCGAGCAGAGCTGCCGCCAGCCCTGCCGCGACCAGTTCGATGCCCAGCAGGCGCACACCATCAGCCGCCTCAAGGCCATTACGCCGACCCAGACGGGAGAGCTGAACAGCGGCGACAAGCGGTGCCTGGTGCCGCTGACCGTGGCCGACCTGGCCGACCTGTACAGCTCACACCCCGAAGCCCGCCTGCTGGCCGGCGGTACCGACCTGGCCCTGGAAGTGACCCAGTTCCACAAGACCTTGCCGGTGATGATTTATGTCGGCCACGTGGCCGAGCTCAAGCGCATCGAAAAAACCGCCAGCCACCTGGAAATCGGCGCGGCCACCCCGCTTACCGACTGCTACGGCGCACTCCACGAGGAGTACCCGGACTTCGGCGACCTGCTGCACCGCTTCGCCTCGCTGCAGATTCGCAACCAGGGCACCCTGGGCGGCAATATCGGCAACGCCTCGCCCATCGGCGACTCGCCTCCCCTGCTGATTGCCCTGGACGCGCAGATCGTCCTGCGCCAAGGCGAGCGCCAGCGCACCATGGCACTGGAAGACTACTTCATCGACTACCGCATCACTGCCCGCCAGGACAGCGAGTTCATCGAGAAGATCATCGTGCCTCGCGCCACCAGCGACTGGGCGTTCCGCGCCTACAAAGTGTCCAAGCGCCTGGACGACGACATTTCTGCCGTGTGCGCGGCCTTCAACCTGAGCATCGAAAACGGCGTGGTCAGTGGTGTGCGCATCGCCTTCGGCGGCATGGCGGCCATCCCTAAAAGGGCCCGTGCATGCGAAGCCGCATTGCGCGGCAAGCCATGGAACCAGGCCGCCATCGAACGTGCCTGCCAGGCCCTGGCCGATGACTTCACCCCGCTCAGCGACTTCCGCGCCAGCAAGGAATACCGCCTGCTCACCGCGCAGAACCTGCTGCGCAAGTACTTCATCGAACAGCAAACGCCGCACATCGAAACCCGGGTGACCGCATATGTCTAACCATCACGTAGCCAAGAGCCAGGCCGAGATGGCCGAGCTGTTCAGCCAGGACCTGACCACCGGGGTGGGCCGCAGCGTCAAGCACGACAGCGCCGACAAGCATGTATCCGGCGAGGCGCTGTACATCGACGACCGCCTGGAATTCCCCAACCAGCTGCACGTCTATGCGCGCACCGCCGACCGCGCCCATGCGCGCATCCTGCGCATCGACACCACGCCGTGCTATGCCTTCGAGGGTGTGCGTATTGCCATCACCCACGAAGACATTCCCGGCCTGAAAGACATCGGCCCGGTGGTGGCCGGCGACCCGCTGCTGGCCATCGACAAGGTCGAGTTCTTCGGCCAGCCGGTGCTTGCCGTGGCCGCCCGTGACCTTGAAACCGCACGCCGTGCGGCCATGGCCGCCATCGTCGAATACGAAGACCTTGAACCGGTGCTGGATGTGGTCGATGCGCTGCGCAAAAAGCACTTCGTACTCGACAGCCACACCCACCAGCGCGGCGACTCCGCTGCCGCCCTGGCCACAGCCCCGCACCGCATTCAGGGCACCCTGCACATCGGCGGCCAGGAACACTTCTACCTGGAAACGCAGATTTCCTCGGTGATGCCTACCGAAGACGGCGGCATGATCGTCTACTGCTCCACGCAGAACCCCACCGAGGTGCAGAAACTGGTCGCCGAAGTGCTCGACGTGCCGATGAACAAGGTGGTGCTGGACATGCGCCGCATGGGTGGCGGTTTTGGCGGCAAGGAAACCCAGGCCGCCAGCCCGGCGTGCCTGTGCGCGGTAATTGCGCGCCTGACCGGCCAGCCCACCAAGATGCGCCTGCCGCGGGTCGAAGACATGACCATGACCGGCAAGCGCCACCCGTTCTACGTCGAGTACGACGTGGGCTTTGACGACACCGGCCGGCTGCACGGTATCAACTTCGACCTGGCCGGCAACTGCGGGTACTCGCCCGACCTGTCGGGCTCGATCGTCGACCGCGCCATGTTCCACTCCGACAACGCCTACTACCTGGGCGATGCCACCGTGCATGGCCACCGCTGCAAGACCAACACCGCCTCCAACACCGCCTACCGCGGCTTTGGCGGCCCGCAGGGCATGGTCGCCATCGAGCAGGTCATGGACCATATCGCCCGCCACCTGGGCCGTGACCCGCTGGCGGTGCGCAAGGCCAACTACTACGGCAAGACCGAGCGTAACGTCACCCACTACTACCAGACCGTCGAGCACAACATGCTCGAAGAGATGACCGCCGACCTGGAAGCCAGCAGCGACTACGCCGAGCGCCGCGAGTCGATCCGCCGCTTCAACGCCAACAGCCCGGTGCTGAAGAAGGGCCTGGCGCTGACGCCGGTCAAGTTCGGCATTTCGTTCACCGCCACCTTCCTCAACCAGGCCGGTGCGCTGATCCACATCTACACCGATGGCAGCATTCACCTGAACCACGGCGGCACCGAGATGGGCCAGGGCCTGAACACCAAGGTGGCCCAGGTAGTGGCGCAGATCTTCCAGGTGGACTTCAGCCGCATACAGATCACCGCCACCAACACCGACAAGGTGCCCAACACCTCGCCGACCGCAGCCTCCAGTGGCGCCGACCTGAATGGCAAGGCAGCGCAGAACGCTGCCGAAATCCTCAAGCGGCGCCTGACCGAGTTTGCCGCACGGCACTATCAGGTGACCGAGGAAGACGTCGAGTTCCGCAACGGCCATGTGCGCATGCGCGACCAGATCGTCAGCTTCGAGCAACTGGTGCAGCAGGCTTACTTCGCGCAGGTGTCGCTGTCCAGCACCGGGTTCTATCGCACGCCGAAAATCTTCTACGACCGCAGCCAGGCACGCGGCCGGCCATTCTACTACTACGCCTTCGGCGCTGCCTGCGTGGAAGTGATCGTGGATACCCTGACCGGCGAATACAAGATGCTGCGTGCCGACATCCTGCACGACGTGGGTGACTCGCTTAACCCGGCCATCGACATTGGCCAGGTGGAAGGCGGCTTCATCCAGGGCATGGGCTGGCTGACCACCGAAGAACTGGTATGGAACGCCAAGGGCAAACTGATGACCAACGGCCCGGCCAGCTACAAGATCCCGGCCGTCGCCGACATGCCGCTGGACCTGCGGGTGAAGCTGGTGGAAAACCGCAAGAACCCGGAAGACACCGTGTTCCATTCCAAGGCCGTGGGCGAGCCACCGTTCATGCTCGGCATTGCGGCCTGGTGTGCGATCAAGGATGCCGTGGCAAGCCTGGCCGACTACCGCGTGCAGCCGAACATTGACGCGCCGGCGACACCGGAGCGGGTGCTGTGGGGTTGTGAGCAGATGCGCAAGGCGGTGGCTGCAGCGCAACTTGAAGCCCCAGAGTTGGAAACTGTGACTCAGTAACGCCGCGGTCCATGTAGGAGCGGCCTTGTGCCGCGAAAGGGGCGCGCAGCGGCCCCAGGATCTGCACAGGAATGAAGATTTTTGGGGCTGCCATGCAGCCCTTTCGCGGCACAAGGCCGCTCCTACACAAAGCCGACCGCGTTGCACTGAAGAGGAACTGCATCATGCACCAATGGATCAACGCCCTCGCCGACCACCAGTCCCGTGGCGAAGCCTGCGTGCTGGTGACCATCATCGAGGAGCGCGGCTCGACCCCGCGCAACGCAGGCTCGAAGATGGTGGTCAGCGCCAGTGGCCTGTTCGACACCATCGGCGGCGGCCACCTGGAATACAAGGCCCTGCACATCGCCCGGCAAATGCTCGAAGAGCAGCGCACCACCCCACACCTGGAGCGCTTCAGCCTTGGCGCCAGCCTGGGCCAGTGCTGCGGCGGCGTCACCGTGCTGCTGTTCGAGCCCATGGCCGCCGTGCAGGCGCAGATCGCCGTGTTCGGCGCGGGCCATGTCGGCCGGGCTCTGGTACCCTTGCTCGCCGCGCTGCCCTGCCGGGTGCGCTGGATCGATTCGCGCGAACAGGAATTTCCCGAGCTCATCCCCAACGGGGTGACCAAGGTCGTCAGTGAGGAACCGGTCGACGAAGTCGCAGACCTGCCACCAGGCTGCTACTGCATCGTCATGACCCACAACCACCAGCTCGACCTGGAGCTGACCGCCGCCATTCTCAAGCGCAACGACTTCACCTGGTTCGGCCTGATCGGCTCGAAGACCAAACGGGTCAAGTTCGAGCACCGCCTGCGCGAGCGCGGCTACGACGAGGCCGTGCTGGCGCGCATGCGCTGTCCGATGGGCCTGCCCGAGGTAAAGGGCAAGCTGCCCATCGAAATCGCCGTGTCCATCGCCGGCGAAATCATCGCCACCTACAACGCCTGCTTCGGCCAGCACGACGCTGCTGCCAATGCCGGCCCCATTGCCCAGTTGCTGCCGCCCTCCCGGCGCAGCCAAGCTATTTGACGAGTGTGTTATGACCGTTACCCGTAAAGCCTACCGTGCCGCCATCCTGCACAGCATCGCCGACCCGGCCGAGGTGGGCCTGGAGGCTTCCCATGAGTATTTCGAAGACGGCCTGCTGGTGGTCGACGATGGCCGCATCAGCGCCATTGGCCACGCCAGCGAACTGCTGCCGACCCTGGACGCAGGCATCCCGGTGGAGCACTACCAGGACGCGCTGATCACCCCGGGTTTTATCGACACCCACATCCATTTCCCGCAAACCGGCATGATCGGCTCTTACGGCGAGCAACTGCTGGACTGGCTGAACACTTACACCTTCCCCTGCGAAAAGCAGTTCGCCGACAAAGCGCACGCCGACCAGGTGGCGAAAATCTTCCTCAAGGAACTGCTGCGCAACGGCACCACCACCGCGCTGGTATTCGGTAGCGTGCACCCGGAATCGGTCAACGCCCTGTTCGAAGAGGCCGAGCGCCTGGACCTGCGTCTGATCGCCGGCAAGGTGATGATGGACCGCAACGCCCCGGACTACCTGACCGACACCGCCGAATCCGGCTATGCCGAGAGCAAGGCGCTGATCGAGCGCTGGCACGGCAAGGGCCGCCTGCATTACGCAGTTACCCCGCGCTTCGCCCCGACCAGCACACCCGAACAGCTGACCCTGGCCGGCCAGTTGCTCAAGGAACACCCGGGCGTGTACATGCACACGCACCTGTCGGAAAACCTCAAGGAAATCGACTGGGTCAAGTCGCTGTTCCCTGAGCAGAAGGGTTACCTGGACGTGTACGACCACTTCGAGCTGTTGGGCGAGCGCTCGGTGTTTGCGCACGGCGTGCACCTGTGCGACGACGAATGCCAGCGCCTGGCCGAAACCGGCTCGGCCGTGGCCTTCTGCCCCACCTCCAACCTGTTCCTCGGCAGCGGCCTGTTCAACCTGCCCCAGGCTGAGCGCTTCAAGGTCAACGTGGGCCTGGGTACCGACGTCGGCGCCGGCACCAGCTTCTCGCTGCTCAACACCCTGAACGAAGCGTACAAGGTGATGCAGCTGCAAGGCGCGCGCCTGCACCCGTACAAGTCGCTGTACCTGGCCACCCTCGGCGGCGCCCGCGCCCTGCACCTGGACGACCGCATCGGCAGCCTGCGCCCGGGCAACGATGCCGACTTCGTGGTGCTGGACTACAAGGCCACGCCGCTGCTGGACTACCGCATTCAGCAGTCCAACAGCATCGAAGAGACCCTGTTTGTGCTCACCACCCTGGGCGACGACCGCACTGTGCGTGAAACCTACGCTGCAGGGCGTTGCGTGCACCAGCGCTAAGGCTCTTTTGCCAGGCCCCGGTAAAGCGCGCCGCCGATTGCAGCACCGATCAGCGGCGCCACCCAGAACAGCCACAACTGTTGCAGGGCCCAGCCACCCACGAACAAGGCCGGCCCCGTGCTACGCGCGGGGTTGACCGAGGTGTTGGTGATCGGGATCGATATCAGGTGGATCAGCGTCAGGGCCAGGCCGATGGCTATGGGCGCAAAACCTGCCGGCGCCCGGGAGTCGGTCGCACCCATGATCACCACCAGGAACATCGCCGTCATCACCACTTCACTGATGAAACCCGCACCCAGCGTATAACCACCGGGCGAGTGGTCGGCATAGCCGTTTGAAGCCAATCCCGACGACAACTCGAAACCGGCCTTGCCGCTGGCGATGAGGTAGATCACCCCGGCCGCCAGGATGGCGCCAATCACTTGCGCGATCACGTAGGGCAGCAGCTCTTTGGCAGGAAAGCGCCCCCCCACCACCAGCCCCAGCGACACGGCAGGGTTGAGGTGGCAGCCAGAGATATGGCCGATGGCGAAGGCCATGGTCAGCACTGTGAGGCCGAAGGCGAAGGCAACACCGAGAACGCCGATACCGAGAGGCGAACTGGCAGCGAGGACCGCACTGCCACAGCCACCAAGGACCAGCCAGAAGGTGCCGATAAGTTCGGCGCCCATGCGTTTACCGAGGGACATGCTCATGAATCCATTCCTCAAGAAGTTGAACGCAACGAATGCGCAAGCCCAACTGCTTGATGAAGGTTTGCTCACAAGAATTTAGCAGACGTTTGGCTTATGGCCAGAAATGACTGGGGGCCGCTTCGCGCCCATTCGCAGCACAAGGCTGCTCCTACAGGGATCGCGTAACGCCTGTAGGAGCAGCCTCGTGCTGCGAATGGGCTGCAAAGCAGCCCCCTTCACTCACCTTGGCAAACGATCAACCCTTGGCAGAAACCTTGGGCTTTTTCAGCAAATGCGAGAACACCGCATGCAGATCGTCCGAGGCGCTCTCCTCGTCCAGGTTCAGCTTGCTGTCGATGTGGTCCATGTGGTGCATCATCAGGCTCACGGCCTGCTCGGCATCACGCGCCTCGATGGCATCGATCAGCTGCATGTGCTCGTCATACGAGCAATGCGAGCGGTTGCCGCTTTCGTACTGGGCAATGATCAGCGAAGTCTGCGACACCAGGCTGCGCTGGAAGCTCACCAGCGGCGCATTGCCCGCAGCTTCCGCCAGCTTGAGGTGGAACTCGCCGGAAAGACGGATGCCGGCACCGCGATCACCGCGAGAGAAGCTGTCGCGCTCTTCGCGCACCATCTGCCGCAGTTCGTTGAGCTGATCCAGGGTGGCGTGCTGCACGGCCAGTTCGGTAATGGCCCGCTCCACCATACGCCGCGAGAAAAACACCTGGCGCGCCTCTTCTACCGTGGGGCTGGCCACCACTGCACCGCGGTTCGGCCGCAGCAGCACCACGCTTTCGTGGGCCAGGCGCGACAGGGCGCGGCGGATGATGGTGCGGCTGACGCCGAAGATTTCGCCCAGCGCTTCCTCGCTCAACTTGGTGCCCGGCGCCAGGCGCTGCTCGAGGATCGCCTCGAAAATGTGCGCGTAGACGATGTCGTCCTGGGTACCACTGCGGCCGGCCTTGCCGACACGTGCAGGTTTCTTCAGAGGTTGCAGCTGTTCGTTCATGGGCTCTCGAGGCACGAAGAGAAAGTATGGCGCCATTGTACACAGGCTGAGGCGATTCCGCAGGGGGCGTTTTACCTATATAGCCGTTGTACGACGCATTGCGCACACAAAACATAAAACATTATTTGCATTCTTTGTACACAAAAGCATAATCCACCGAGCAACTTCTTGACCCATGAGTCAACAAAACGGTCAGACGTCTGCCTTCCCTCGCGGAGCCGCCAAGTGCATTGCGCAGGAAACTGGCTCCATAACAACAAGAAAGACTTGAGGAGTACTCGCTGTGGAAAGCCGCAAATCCGAAGCCCCTACGCTGGATCTCGCCCCACCGCTCGAAACAAGCTGGCTGGAGCGGATTTTCAAACTCAAGCAACATGGCAGCACCGTCAAAACCGAAATGATCGCCGGGGTGACCACCTTCATCACCATGGCCTACATCATCTTCGTCAACCCCAACATCATGGCCGACGCCGGCATCGACCATGGTGCCGCTTTCGTCGCCACCTGCATCGCCGCCGCGCTGGGCTGCCTGCTGATGGGCCTGTACGCCAACTGGCCAGTGGGCCTGGCGCCGGGCATGGGGCTTAACGCCTTCTTCACCTACACCGTGGTCGGCACCATGGGCTACAACTGGGAAACGGCACTGGGGGCGGTGTTCGTCTCGGGCGTGCTGTTCATGTTCCTGACCTTGTCGAAAGTGCGCGAATGGTTGCTCAACAGCATCCCGGTCAGCCTGCGCCATGCCATGGGGGCCGGCGTCGGATTGTTTCTCGGGCTGATCGGCCTGAAAACGGCAGGCATCATCGTCGACAGCCCCGCCACCCTGATCAAGCTGGGCTCGCTGCATGAGCCGGGGCCGCTGCTGGCGGCAATCTGCTTCCTGCTGATCGCCATCCTCAGCTACAAGCGGGTGTTCGGCGCGATCCTCATCAGCATCATTGGCGTCACCCTGGCAGGCTGGGGCCTGGGCCTGGTCAAGTTTGGCGGGGTGATGTCGATGCCGCCAAGCCTGGCACCGACCTGGATGGCCATGGACGTGGCCGGCGTGTTCAACGTCAGCATGATCAGCGTGGTGCTGGCGTTCCTGTTCGTACACATGTTCGACACCGCCGGCACGCTGATGGGGGTTGCCCAGCGAGCGAACCTGGTAGCGCCGGACGGGCGTATCGAAGGCCTTTCACGCGCCTTGAAGGCCGACAGTGTTTCCAGCGTGTTCGGTGCTGTGGTCGGCGTGCCTCCAGTGACCAGTTATGTGGAGAGTGCCGCCGGTGTAGCCGCAGGTGGTCGTACCGGCCTGACTGCGGTGGTGGTTGGCCTGCTGTTCATCGCCGCGATGTTCTTCGCCCCACTGGCCGGGATGATTCCCGCCTACGCAACGGCGGGTGCGTTGATCTACGTGGCAATGCTGATGATGGGCAGCATGGCGCACATCCATTGGGACGAAGCCACCGACAGCATTCCGGCGATCGTCACGGTCATCCTGATGCCGCTGACCTTCTCCGTTGCCGATGGTATCGCGCTGGGTTTCATCACCTACGTCGCGTTGAAGGCAGGCACCGGCAAGTACAAGCAAATCTCGGCCAGCCTGTGGGTGCTGTGCGCCATCTTCATTGCCAAGTTCGTGTTCCTCTAAGCACCGGTAGCCTGGCTATAGAGTTTTGGTGTCTTCGAAATCGAGCGCCGCGCGAGCGGCGCTCGATTTCATTCCGGCTATAAAACCCACGCCGAACACCCCGCATCACCCACCACTTTCCTGCAGACGAAAAAAAGCCCGCCAGTGTGAGAGCGGGCCAAAGGACCTACGAAGATTCTTCTAGCGACCAACTAGCTTCCACGATAGGTCGAATAGCTGTACGGCGAGATCAGCAGCGGCACGTGGTAGTGCTCCTGCGACTCATCGATGCCAAAGCGCAGCACAACAACATCCAGAAACGCCTGGGCCGGCAACTGCACGCCACGGGCGCGGTAGTAATCGCCAGCGCTGAACTGCAACTGGTAAACACCGGTGCGGTAGTCGTCACCCTGCAGCAGCGGCGCGTCGACGCGGCCATCGCTGTTGGTCAGGGCGGTGTTCACCAGCTCCAGTTGCTGGCCTTCGACGCGGTACAGCTCGACCTTGATCGAGCTGCCCGGGCAGCCATGCGCGGCATCCAGTACGTGTGTGGTCAAACGTCCCATTGCGTGTCGCCTCTTGTTCAATCTGTGGGCAAAAAATACTCAGCCATCGCACCAGCATAGCGCCTGCGGTAGGCGGGAATGACGCCATTAAGACATTCCATCGCCAGATTGTACACAATTTTTTAAACCCATCTGTCGCACCCGGCATTTCCTGCCCATAAACGACCCATCGGTCGCAAATACAGGCCGCGTAACGAGGCAAACGTCATTAGCTGACCAATCAGGCAGGTTTCTTGCACTGTATTTCCAGGTCGCTGCGCGGCGACAAAAGGGAAGAAATGCGGAAAAACAGGCTTACAAAAGATTTCAGAAGTTGTATACAATCAGCCCATCCGGTGGTGCGACATACCGACGCGGCCCGCCCACCACCCGCACTAACGCACAAGAAGGAAGACTGCAGTGAGCGCTGACTACCCTCGCGACCTGATCGGTTACGGCAACAACCCTCCTCACCCGCAATGGCCGGGCAACGCTCGCATCGCGCTGTCTTTCGTCCTCAATTACGAGGAAGGCGGCGAACGCAACATCCTGCACGGTGACAAAGAGTCCGAAGCCTTCCTGTCCGAGATGGTCGCTGCCCAGCCGCTGCAGGGCCAGCGCAACATGAGCATGGAGTCGCTGTACGAATACGGCAGCCGTGCTGGCGTGTGGCGCCTGCTGAAGCTGTTCAAGGACAGCGGCGTGCCATTGACCGTCTTCGCCGTGGCCATGGCCGCCCAGCGCCACCCCGACGTGATCCGCGCCATGGCCGAAGCCGGCCACGAGATCTGCAGCCACGGCTACCGCTGGATCGACTACCAGAACATGGACGAGGCCCAGGAGCGCGAGCACATGCTCGAAGCCATCCGCATCCTCACCGAACTCACCGGCGAGCGCCCGGTGGGCTGGTACACCGGCCGCACCGGCCCGAACACCCGCCGCCTGGTGATGGAAGAAGGCGGGTTCCTGTACGACAGCGACACCTACGACGACGACCTGCCCTACTGGGAGCCGAACAACCCCACCGACAAGCCGCACCTGGTGATCCCCTACACCCTGGACACCAACGACATGCGTTTCACCCAGGTACAGGGTTTCAACTGCGGCGAGCAGTTCTTCCAGTACCTGAAAGACGCCTTTGATGTGCTGTACGCCGAAGGCGCCGAAGCGCCGAAAATGCTCTCCATCGGCCTGCACTGCCGCCTGGTCGGCCGCCCGGCACGCCTGGCTGCACTCAAGCGCTTCGTCGATTACGCAAAAAGCCATGACCAGGTCTGGTTCGCCCGTCGCGTGGATATCGCCCGCCACTGGCACGCCACCCACCCGTACAAGAAAGAGAACGCCTGATGACCGCCTTCAACACCCTCAAGCCCTCCGCCCTGAGCCGTGACGCCTTCGTCGAGGCCTTCGCCGACATATACGAGCACTCGCCGTGGGTTGCCGAAAAAGCCTACGACCTGGGCCAGTTGGGCGAGCTGGACGAGATCGAAGCGCTGCACCAGCGTATGAGCGACATCCTGCTCAGCGCCAACCACGCCGACCAGCTGGCGCTGATCAACGCTCACCCGGACCTGGCCGGCAAGGCCGCCATCCAGGGCGAGCTGACCGAATCGAGCACCAACGAACAGGCCGGCGCCGGTATCCACCAGTGCACCGCCGAAGAGTTCGCCCGCTTCACCGAACTGAACGATGCCTACAAAGCCAAGTTCCAGTTCCCGTTCATCATGGCGGTGAAGGGCAGCAACCGGCACCAGATCCTCGCCGCCTTTGAAAAACGCATCCACAACGATGCAGATGCCGAATTCAAAGAAGCCCTGGCGCAGATCAACCTGATCGCCCTGTTCCGCCTGCTGCAGTTGTAAGCGACAGCCGAACCTTTTTCAGTACAACGAACATATAAGAGAGACCCGCATGCGCACCCTGATGATCGAGCCCCTGACCAAAGAAGCCTTCGCCCAGTTCGGAGATGTGATCGAAACCGACGGCAGCGACCACTTCATGATCAACAACGGCTCGACCATGCGCTTTCACAAGCTCGCCACGGTCGAGACCGCCGAGCCCGAAGACAAGGCGATCATCAGCATCTTCCGCGCCGACGCGCTGGACATGCCGCTGACCGTACGCATGCTGGAACGCCATCCGCTGGGCAGCCAGGCTTTCATCCCGCTGCTCGGCAACCCCTTTCTGATCGTGGTCGCGCCCGTTGGCGATGCACCTGTATCAGGCTTGGTCCGCGCCTTCCGCAGTAATGGCAGGCAGGGCATCAATTACCATCGCGGCGTTTGGCACCACCCGGTGCTCACGATCGAAAAGCGGGATGATTTCCTGGTGGTTGATCGCAGTGGTTCTGGCAACAACTGCGATGAGCATTACTTCACCGAGGAACAGATGCTGATCCTCAATCCCCACCAATAAGAAAAGGTCGATCATCGTCAGGTGATCGGCAGAGGTACATACTGTGGAAGCACACCTTCACGAATGGCTGAACCTGAGCATTCGCTGGGTTCACATGATCACCGGTGTCGCCTGGATCGGTGCATCGTTCTACTTCGTCTGGCTGGAGAACCACCTGAACCGAAGCAACCCGCGCGATGGGTTGTCGGGTGATCTCTGGGCAATTCACGGCGGTGGTATCTACCACCTGGAGAAATACAAGCTCGCACCCCCGAAAATGCCCGAGAACCTGCACTGGTTCAAATGGGAAGCCTACTTCACCTGGATGTCCGGTATCGCCCTGCTGTGCGTGGTGTTCTACTGGAACCCGGCGCTGTACCTGCTGGCCCCTGGCAGCACCCTGAGCGGTGCCGAAGGCGTGGCCATCGGTATCGGCTCGCTGATCGCTGGCTGGTTCATCTACGACTTCCTGTGCGACTCGCCCCTGGGCAAGAAGCCAGCGCTGCTCGGCGGTGTGCTGTTCGTGCTGATCATCGCCGCCTGCTGGGGCTTCAGCCTGGTGTTCAGCGGCCGTGGTGCATACCTGCACACCGGCGCGATCATCGGCACCATCATGGTCGGTAACGTGTTCCGCATCATCATGCCGGCCCAGCGCCAGCTGGTGGCGGCGATCGAGAACAACCAGACGCCCGACCCGGTGCTGCCGGCCAAGGGCCTGCTGCGCTCGCGCCACAACAACTACTTCACCCTGCCGGTGCTGTTCATCATGATCAGCAACCATTTCCCGAGCACCTACGGTAGCCAGTACAACTGGCTGATCCTGGCCGGTATCGCAGTAGCCGCGGTTCTGATCCGCCACTACTTCAACACCCGCCACGACAGCAACAAGTACGCCTGGACCCTGCCGGTCGGCGCCCTGGCGATGATCTGCCTGGCCTACGTCACCGGTCCGAAACCGATGGCCGTAAGCCCTGAGCAAGCGGCAGCGAAGGTCGAGTACCAGCCGCTGCCTGCGACTGCCGTCGGTGGCAAGACCGCTGCCGAGCAGCGCGCCGAGGACGCAGCCAAGGCTGCCGAAGCGCCGGCTGCACCAGCGCAAGCACCGGCCCAGGCCGCTGCCCAGGCCGGCGGTGGCGACTTCGACAAGATCCACAATGTCATCCAGGAACGCTGCACCGTGTGCCACTCGTCCAAGCCGACCAGCCCACTGTTCAGCGCCGCCCCTGCCGGCGTGATGTTCGACACCCCGCAGCAGATCCAGGCCCAGGCCGCGCGCATCCAGGCGCAAGCGGTCGCCAGCCAGATCATGCCGCTGGGCAACATCACCCAGATGACCACCGAAGAGCGCAAGCTCGTCGGCGACTGGATCGCCAAAGGTGCCCAGGTCAATTGAAACACCCTCCTACCAGGCGACTGAGTCCCCTGTAGGAGCGGCCTTGCGCCGCGAAGAGGCCGGTTAACCCGGCCTCAAACTTGAAGATTCACGCAACAAGCAAGCATCGAGCGTTCAACTGCAAGCGGGAACCCCGGTCTCTCTTCACCGAGAAACTGCCGCTTGGAGCTTGCCGCTTGGATCCGAGAATAAAAACAAAACTCGAGGTGCTGCATGTCCGAGTCACGCAAGGCGTATATCCCCATTGCGCCGCCGCGCGAACCCTTGCCCTTGTTCCAACTGATCCTGGTTGGCCTGCAACACGTTCTGCTGATGTACGGTGGCGCGATTGCCGTGCCGTTGATCATCGGCCAGGCCGCTGGGTTGTCCCGTGAAGAAGTCGCTTTCCTGATCAACGCCGACCTGCTGGTCGCTGGCGTCGCCACCATCATCCAGTCGTTCGGTATCGGCCCGGTGGGCATCCGCATGCCGGTGATGATGGGTGCCAGTTTCGCTGCTGTCGGCAGCATGGTGGCCATGGCCGGCATGCCCGGCGTAGGCCTGCAGGGGATCTTCGGGGCGACCATCGCCGCCGGGTTCTTCGGCATGCTGATCGCGCCGTTCATGTCCAAGGTCGTACGTTTCTTCCCGCCGCTGGTCACCGGTACGGTGATCACCTCGATTGGCCTGTCGCTGTTCCCGGTGGCAGTCAACTGGGCTGGTGGCGGCCATGAAGCTGAAACCTTCGGCTCGCCGATCTACCTACTGGTGGCCGGCCTGGTGCTGGCGGTCATCCTGCTGATCAACCGCTTCATGCGTGGCTTCTGGGTCAACGTATCGGTGCTGGTGGGCATGGGCCTTGGCTACATCCTGGCCGGCTCCATCGGCATGGTCGACCTGTCTGGCCTGAAAGACGCGCCGTGGTTGCAGGTGGTAACCCCACTGCACTTCGGCATGCCGACCTTCAGCCTGGCGCCGATCCTGTCCATGTGCCTGGTGGTGGTGATCATCTTCGTCGAGTCCACCGGCATGTTCCTGGCCCTGGGCAAGGTGACTGATCGCGAAGTTACGCCAGGGATGCTGCGTCGCGGCCTGCTGTGCGATGCCGGTGCATCGTTCATTGCCGGCTTCTTCAACACCTTTACCCACTCCTCGTTCGCCCAGAACATCGGCCTGGTGCAGATGACCGGGGTGCGCTGCCGCTTTGTCACCATCGTGGCCGGTGCACTGCTGATCCTGCTCAGCCTGCTGCCAAAAGCGGCCTTCCTGATTGCCTCGATCCCGCCTGCGGTACTGGGCGGCGCGTCCATTGCCATGTTCGGCATGGTCACTGCCACCGGGATCAAGATTCTTCAGGAGGCGGACATCGGCGACCGCCGCAACCAGCTGCTGGTGGCGGTGAGCGTCGGCTTCGGGTTGATCCCCGTAGTGCGTCCGGAGTTCTTTGCCCAGATGCCGCAGTGGATGGAACCCATCACCCACAGTGGTATCGCCATGGCCACGGTCAGTGCCCTGGTGTTGAACGTGCTGTTCAACATCCTCGGTGGCGCCGACCGCGCGGTGCACAACGACGCCTGTCACCAGCATTGAGCCATAAGGGGCGGCGCTTTGCCGCCCCTCACCCACATCTGCAGTAACCGCTACGCCGTCGACCCGCCGGAATGGGTCGCCCGGGGCGCCTGCGCGCCAAAAAAACCGCCAACAAAAACAATAAGTCCGGGAATCACAACATGAAGCGCATCACCACGTCCCTGTTGTTGGGCAGCAGCCTGCTGGCCACCCTACCCTCGCATGCAGGCGAATGGCTGCAATGGCATGGCGAGAGCCTGACCTACCTGTATGGCAAGGACTTCAAGGTCAACCCTGATATCCAGCAGACCATCACGTTCGAGCACGCCAACAAATGGAAGTACGGCGACACCTTCATGTTCGTCGACAAGATCTTCTACAACGGCAAGGCCGACGCCAGCAAAGGCGTGACCACCTACTACGGCGAGTTCAGCCCGCGCCTGTCGTTCGGCAAGATCTTCGACCAGAAACTTGCCTTCGGCCCTATCAAGGACGTGCTGTTGGCCATGACCTACGAGCGTGGCGAAGGCGACAACGAAGCCTACCTGATCGGCCCCGGCTTTGACCTGAACATCCCCGGCTTCAACTATTTCACCCTCAACTTCTACGTGCGCAACACCGAGGGCAGCCGCCCCGGCGACAACGTCTGGCAGATCACCCCTGGCTGGTCGTACACCATCCCCGTGGGCAGGTCTGACATTCTGATCGACGGTTACATGGACTGGGTCCCCGACAACGACCAGACCCGCCGTGGCACCTATCACGCCAACCTGCACTTCAACCCGCAGGTCAAATACGACTTGGGCAAGGCGCTGAACCTGGGCGCCAAGCAGCTCTACGTGGGCTTTGAGTACAGCTACTGGAAGGACAAATACGGCATCGACAGCCGCGGCAACCTGGAAAGCAACCAGAGCGTCGCCAGTGCCCTGATCAAAGTGCATTTCTAATAAACTGACCAAACGCACAAGTTTGAACCACCCCGCTCCAGGACGGAGCACTTGAGGCGCGGCGCGCAAGCCAGTAATCTGCGCGCCCCCTCGATCAGGGCAGAACGGATTCTGCCTGCGTTTACTGACCGCTCAGTCAATGAATACGGGCGGTTGGCCAACGTGTTGCCAGCCTGAAAGACCCTTTTCATCCGTTCAGAACGAAGTCGAGCAGGAAGGTTTTGCCAACCCGGAAAAGTTGGCTCAACCCTTGCCAAACAGCTGTGGCCTATCGAAAAAAGCTGACTCGCAAGACAACAAAAAAGCGCCAATACCGAGCGCTGACAACAGATCAATCAAGGGAGCGACACTCGCAATGCGTACCATCAACAGCCTGATCCTCGCCGGCGGCCTGCTGGCCTGTGGCACCACCTACGCCGACGACCTGCTGCAATGGCAGAACAACAGCCTGACCTACCTGTGGGGCAAGAACTTCAAGGTCAACCCGGCGATCCAGCAAACCGTCACGTTCGAGCACGCGGATGGCTGGAAGTACGGCGACAACTTCATCTTCGTCGACAAGATCTTCTACCAAGGCCAGAAAGACGCCGGCAATGGCCCGAATACCTATTACGGTGAGATCAGCCCACGCCTGTCGTTCAACAAGATCTTCGACCAGAAGGTCGAGTTCGGCCCGGTCAAGGACGTGCTGCTGGCGATGACCTACGAGTTTGGCGAGGGTGACACCGAGTCGTACCTCATCGGCCCAGGCTTTGACCTGGCCATTCCCGGCTTTGACTACTTCCAGCTGAACTTCTACAACCGCACCACCGACGGCAGCCGCGCTGGCGACAACGTATGGCAGATCACGCCGGTATGGTCGTACACCATTCCGGTGGGCGATTCCGACGTGCTGATCGACGGCTTCATGGACTGGGTGGTGGACAACGACGAGAACCGCCGCGGCACCTACCACGCGAACCTGCACTTCAACCCGCAGATCAAGTACGACCTGGGCAAGGCATTGCACCTGGGCGAGAAGCAGCTGTATGTGGGTGTGGAGTACGACTACTGGAAGAACAAGTACGGCATCAAGGACAGCGATGCCTTTACGACTGACCAGAACACCATGAGCTTCCTGGTAAAAGTGCACTTCTGATGCGCTGAAACGTGACAGCGCGTTGACTTTTCAACGCGCCGTTACGTGTAGTTCAATGCACACAACGTAAGTGATTTCCTACAACTTACTCAGATAGATCTTACTTACATTAAAACCTGCCTTGAAAGTCAGAGCGAGTACACAGGGTAACAACACGCCAAACAGCAAAAGACCCGCCTCTACCTGCCAGTGCTCAAGCACTCGCAAGATGTCCAGCACCAACATCACGCTACTGATTGTCAACGCCAGGCCGAACACTGCACAGCACTTATACAACGCCTCGACCCCCGCCCCTTGAAGCAGCAGCCACAGGCCCAGCGCCCCCCACGCCATGGCCGTAGCCAGGTAAAGCGCCAAGTGGTAAACATCGTAAGTCAACACATTTCCAAACATGGATTACTCCTCCTGACATGTGGGAATAGTAAAATGTTGACTATAAGCGCTGTCACCCCACCCGAACACTGCGAAATTTTGACAAAATTTTTGCACTACACCCTATAGCATGCTTTTCTTCTTGCACTCAAAAAAAGAAAACAGGCCCACTTAATGCGCACGCCCCTCGCCGCCCCTTGGCGGTATCTTCTGTTAGTTTGCTCACTGTGGTTTGGCATTTTCCTGCTGACCCGCCTGATATTGCTGGCCACCCATCTCGATGAAGTTCATGGCGACTACATCTCGTTATTCTTCAGTGGTGCCCTGTACGACCTGAGCTTCCTCACCTACGCCGCCCTGCCGCTAGGGCTGTACCTGGCCGTGTGCCCGGCAGCTTTGTGGCGCACGCGCTGGCATCGCCGGCTGATGAACGGGGTACTGGTCGTCAGCCTCTTCGTGATGCTGTTTGTCGCGGTGGCCGAGTGGCTGTTCTGGGACGAATTCGGCGTGCGCTTCAACTTCATCGCGGTCGACTACCTGGTGTACTCCAAGGAAGTGCTGGACAACATCCGCGAGTCCTACCCCCTGCCAACCCTGCTGGGCAGCATCGCTGTCGTCGCCGTGCTGCTTGCCCTGGTCTTGCGCAAGCCCCTGGCACAAGCGCTGGCAGCACCGGGCCCCACCCTACGCCAGCGCCTTGGCGGCATTGCCGTGCTGGCGGTTCTGGGTGGCCTGAGTGTGCTATTGGTCGACCAGCAGTTCCCCCGAGGCCAGGGCGGTAACGCTTACCAGCGCGAACTGGCCAGCAACGGCCCATACCAGTTCTTTGCCGCGTTCCGTAACAACGAACTCGATTACACCCAGTTCTATGCCAGCCTTGACGCGGCAGAAGCCGGTGCGCAGATGCATCAGGAACTGGCCGAGCCCAACGCCCGCTTCCAGGCCAGCGAGCCCGAAGATATTCGCCGCCACATCAGTGCCGACGGCACGCCACGCAAACCGAACATCATCCTGGTCACCATCGAAAGTTTCAGTGCCAAGTACATGGGCAGCAACGGCGACCCGCGTAACCTCACACCCAACCTGGATGCCCTGCGCCGCGAGAGCCTGTACTTCAACAACTTCTACGCCACCGGCACCCGTACTGATCGCGGCCTGGAAGCGATCACCCTATCGATCCCGCCCACGCCGGGGCGCTCCATTGTCAAACGCATTGGCCGTGAAAGCGGCTACGGCAGCCTGGGACAGCAACTGGCTGCAGTGGGCTACGACCCCGTGTTCGTCTATGGCGGGCGCGGCTACTTCGACAACATGAACGCCTTCTTCAGCGGCAACGGCTATCGCATCGTCGACCAGAGCAGCGTGGCTGAAAGCGAAATCAGCTTCAAGAACGCCTGGGGCATGGCCGATGAGGACCTGTATCGGCAGGCCCTGAAACTGGCCGATGCCGACCATGCCAAGCAGCAGCCATTCTTGCTGCAGTTGATGACCACGTCCAATCACCGCCCTTATACCTACCCGGACGGCCGAATCGACATCCCCTCGGGCGACGGCCGCGAAGGCGCAGTGAAGTACACCGACCATGCCATCGCCCAGTTCCTGCGCGACGCCAAGGGCAAGCCATGGTTCGACAATACCCTGTTCGTCTTCGTCGCCGACCATACCGCCGGGAGCGCAGGGATGGAAGACTTGCCGGTGAGCAACTACCAGATTCCGCTGTGGATCTACGCGCCCAAGCTGATCGCCCCCCGCGAAGACGCACAACTGGCCAGCCAGATCGACCTTGCGCCAACCCTGCTCGGCCTGCTCAACCTGAGCTACACCTCGACCTTCTTCGGCCGTGACCTGCTGCGCGAAGGTAGCTTGCCGCCACGGGTACTGATCGGCAACTACCAGCACCTGGGGCTGTTCGACGGCAAGGACCTGGCGATCCTCAGCCCACGCGGCGGCATGCGGGTGCATCAGGATGCACTGGGCAACAGTCGGGAAATGGCTGCTGGCACCGACACCCATCTGGTTCGCCGGGCTATCGCCTACTACCAGAGTGCGGCCAACGACTTCAGCAAAGGGCTGCTGGCCTGGAAACCACAGGATCAAGGTGCGCTGACCGAACAGTAAACCAGTGAGCCGATAACGCGTTATATGGCACCGGCTTTGCCGGTGTTCGCGGGCTTGCCCGCTCCCACAGGGCCAGTGTTATTTCTAAGGTTTGCTGTACTTGTGGGAGCGGGCAAGCCCCGGCCATGCACCTTATGTGGCAGGCCGTATTGCCTGCCACAATTTGCCGGCAACCGCCACCACCGCCAGCACCACGCCACCGGCCAGCACACCGGCTACGCCATTGAGCAGTGCCCCGGTCAACGCCCCGCCACGCCCCTCGCTGAACGCCTCGATGGCATGATGCAGCGGCTCGATGCCATGCACCAGAATGCCGCCACCGACCAGAAACATCGCCGCCGTGCCGATCACCGACAGGCTTTTCATCATGTACGGTGCGGCCCGCAGGATGCCGTTACCAACGGCCTGGGTCAGGCTCGATGCCTTTTGGGTCATCCACAACCCCAGGTCATCGAGCTTGACGATGCCGGCCACCAGCCCGTAAACGCCGATGGTCATGACGATGGCGATGCCCGACAGCACGATGATCTGCTGGCTCAGCGGCGCATCGGCCACGGTACCCAAGGTGATGGCGATGATTTCCGCTGACAGGATGAAGTCGGTGCGCACCGCGCCCTTGATCTTGGTTTTCTCGAACGCCACCAGGTCGACAGTGGCGTCAGCCACGGCTTCCTTCCGGGCATTGTGCTGCGCGTCGTCCTCTTCCTTGCTGTGCAGGAACTTGTGCGCCAGCTTCTCGAAGCCTTCGAAACACAGGTAGGCGCCACCGATCATCAACAATGGCGTAACCGCCCACGGAATGAACGCACTGATCAGCAGCGCTGCCGGCACCAGGATTGCCTTGTTGACGAACGACCCCTTGGCCACCGCCCACACCACCGGTATTTCGCGCTCGGCACGCACACCGGTAACCTGCTGGGCGTTCAGCGCCAGGTCATCGCCCAGCACACCTGCTGTTTTTTTTGCCGCCACCTTGGTCATTAGCGAGACGTCATCAAGCACCGTGGCGATGTCGTCGATCAGTACCAGTAGACTGCTTCCTGCCATGTTTGCCTGTATCCAGATAGGTGTGTGCCACGGATTCTAGCCCAAAGCCGCTGCCTTGAGCGCCCGTCGAGCGCGGTGCTACCATGCCCGATCCCTCTTAGAGGTGGCCAGACACGAGGAAGATCCCTGACCATGAGCACCATTCGCGAGCGCAACAAGGAATTGATCCTGCGCGCGGCCAGCGAGGAATTCGCCGACAAGGGCTTCGCCGCCACCAAGACCAGCGATATCGCGGCCAAGGCCGGCCTGCCCAAGCCGAACGTGTATTACTACTTCAAATCCAAGGACAACCTCTACCGCGAAGTCCTGGAAAGCATCATCGCGCCAATCATGCAGGCCTCGACGCCGTTCAATGCCGAGGGCGACCCCAAGGAAGTGCTGAGTGCGTACATTCGTTCGAAGATCCGCATTTCGCGCGACCTGCCGCACGCCTCCAAGGTGTTTGCCAGCGAGATCATGCACGGCGCCCCGCACCTGTCGCCCAACCAGGTGGAGCAGCTGAACGAGCAGGCCCGGCACAACATCGAGTGCATCCAGCGCTGGATCGACCGCGGGCAGATTGCCCATGTGGACGCGCATCACCTGATGTTCAGCATCTGGGCGGCGACCCAGACCTATGCCGACTTCGACTGGCAGATTTCTGCGGTGACTGGCAAGGCCAAGCTGGCCGACAGCGATTATGACGCGGCGGCCGAGACCATCATTCGCATGGTCTTGAAAGGCTGTGAGCCTGAAGCAGCGTGACAGGGCCAGTGGGGCTGCTTCGCAGCCCATTCGCGGCATAAGGCCGCTCTTACAGGACATCGCGATCGCAGGTCAAACGCGATCCCCTGTAGGAGCGGCCTTGTGCCGCGAATGGGCCGCAAAGCGGCCCCGGTTATCTTGAGCGTTACGCCACTACCCCGGCATCCGCCTTCAACCCCACCTCCTCGATCGCACTGATCGCACACTGCTCGTCGATATCCGACGTATCGCCGCTGATCCCCACCGCACCCAGCACCTTACCGTCCTGATCACGAATCAGCACACCACCCGGTGCCGGCACCACCGGCCGTTCACCCATCCCGTTCAACGCGGCAAAAAACGCCGGACGCTGCTGCGCGTCCAGCGCCAGCAGGCGCGACCCCTTGCCCAGGGCAATCGCGCCCCAGGCTTTGCCAGTGGCAACTTCAGGGCGGATAAGGCTTGCGCCATCCTCACGCTGTAGCGCCAGCAGGTGCCCGCCGGCATCCAGCACCGCCACGGTCAGTGGCGCGGCATTGATCTTGCGGCCTGCTGCCAGTGCGGCATTTACCAGGCTGACAGCGACTTTCAGGTTCAAGACGTTCATGGAAAGGTCCTCTTCTTGTTGTGAGAAGCCCTGAGGGCAGTTGAAAACCGATAGGGCAAATAGAACACAACGAAAGGATATTTTGTATACAATATTTTGAAAAGATCGTATGCGATGGCGCAAATAGCCGTTTTCACGGCCGCTTTGACGAAACCCGGCCTACCCGATGAAAACCCATTGACCTGAGCCGCCAGCCGTGAATACACTCTGTCGCAAAGCAAGTTGTATACAATTACAAAATCGATGAGGCACAACCCATGAGCAAAATGAGAGCAATCGATGCAGCCGTTCTGGTCATGCGCCGTGAAGGTGTAGATACCGCGTTCGGCATCCCAGGGGCTGCCATCAACCCGTTGTACTCGGCCCTGAAGAAAGTCGGTGGCATCGATCACGTCCTCGCTCGCCACGTCGAAGGTGCCTCGCACATGGCCGAGGGCTACACCCGTGCCAACCCGGGCAACATCGGCGTGTGCATCGGCACTTCCGGCCCAGCCGGCACCGACATGGTCACCGGCCTGTACAGCGCCTCGGCCGACTCCATCCCGATCCTCTGCATCACCGGCCAGGCCCCGCGTGCACGCCTGCACAAAGAAGACTTCCAGGCCGTCGACATCACCAGCATCGTCAAGCCGGTGACCAAGTGGGCGACCACCGTTCTGGAGCCAGGCCAGGTGCCTTACGCCTTCCAGAAGGCCTTCTATGAAATGCGCACCGGCCGCCCAGGCCCGGTACTGATCGACCTGCCGTTCGACGTGCAGATGGCCGAAATCGAATTCGACATCGACGCCTACGAGCCGCTGGCCGTCAACAAGCCGTCCGCCACTCGCGTACAGGCTGAAAAAGCCCTGGCCCTGCTCAACGACGCCGAGCGCCCGCTGCTGGTCGCCGGTGGCGGCATCATCAACGCCGATGCCAGCGACAAGCTGGTCGAGTTCGCCGAACTGACCGGCGTACCGGTAATCCCGACCCTGATGGGCTGGGGCACCATCCCGGACGACCACGCCCAAATGGTCGGCATGGTCGGCCTGCAGACTTCGCACCGCTACGGCAACGCCACCCTGCTGAAATCCGACCTGGTGTTCGGTATCGGTAACCGCTGGGCCAACCGCCACACCGGCTCCGTCGATGTCTACACCGAAGGCCGCAAGTTCGTGCACGTCGACATCGAACCGACCCAGATCGGCCGCGTATTCACCCCGGACCTGGGTATCGTTTCCGACGCTGGCAAGGCACTGGACGTGTTCCTGGAAGTGGCCCGCGAGTGGAAAGCCGCTGGCAAGCTGAAGGACCGTGCTGCCTGGCTGGAAGATTGCCAACAGCGCAAAGCCACCCTGCAGCGCAAGACCCACTTCGACAACGTGCCGGTCAAGCCGCAGCGCGTGTATGAAGAGATGAACCAGGTATTCGGCAAGGACACCACCTACGTCAGCACCATCGGCCTGTCGCAGATTGCCGGCGCGCAGTTCCTGCACGTGTACAAGCCACGCCACTGGATCAACTGCGGCCAGGCCGGCCCGCTGGGCTGGACCATCCCTGCCGCACTGGGTGTTGTGAAGGCAGACCCGAAACGCAAGGTTGTCGCGCTGTCGGGTGACTACGACTTCCAGTTCATGATCGAGGAACTGGCAGTGGGTGCGCAGTTCAACCTGCCGTACGTCCACGTGCTGGTGAACAACGCCTACCTGGGCCTGATCCGTCAGGCGCAGCGTGGCTTCGACATGGATTACTGTGTACAACTGGCGTTCGAGAACATCAACTCGACCGACGCCGCCACCTACGGTGTCGACCACGTTGCAGTGGTCGAAGGCCTGGGCTGCAAAGCCATTCGCGTGTTCGAACCGGCCGAGATCGCCCCTGCCCTGCTCAAGGCGCAGAAGATGGCCGAAGAGTTCCGCGTGCCGGTTGTGGTCGAAGTGATTCTCGAGCGTGTGACCAACATTTCCATGGGCACCGAGATCAACGCGGTCAACGAGTTCGAAGACCTGGCGCTGGTCGGCAACGACGCGCCAACCGCCATCTCGATGCTGGACTGATCGCCTGACGCCCCCAGGCACGCCCTGGGGGCCTTCATCGCAAGGAGACAACTCATGCCTCGCTTCGCTGCCAACCTGTCCATGCTGTTCACCGAACAGGACTTCCTGGCCCGCTTCAAGGCTGCCGCCGACGCCGGTTTCAGTGGCGTCGAATACCTGTTCCCCTACGACTTCAGCGCTGCAGAAATCAAGCAGCAGCTGGAAGCCAATGGCCTGACCCAGGTGCTGTTCAACCTGCCTGCCGGCGACTGGGCCAAAGGTGAGCGCGGTATCACCTGCCACCCCGACCGCATCGAAGAATTCCGCGCCGGTGTCGACAAGGCCATCGAATACGCCAAGGTGCTGGGCAACACCCAGGTCAACGCCCTGGCCGGCATTCGCCCACAAGGCCCGGACTGCGCCACCGTGCGCAAGACCTTCGTCGAAAACCTGCGCTACGCAGCCGACAAGCTCAAGGCCGCCGGTATCCGCCTGGTCATGGAAATGATCAACACCCGCGACATCCCGGGCTTTTACCTGAACACCACCCAGCAGGCCCTGGAAATCCAGGCCGAAGTGGGCAGTGACAACCTGTTCCTGCAGTACGACATCTACCACATGCAGATCATGGAAGGTGACCTGGCTCGCACCATGGAAACCAACCTGCAACTGATCAACCACATCCAGCTGGCCGACAACCCGGGCCGCAATGAACCAGGCACCGGCGAGATCAACTACCGCTTCCTGTTCGAACACCTGGACCGCATTGGCTACCAAGGCTGGGTGGGCGCGGAGTACAAGCCCAAGACCACCACCGAAGCGGGCCTGGGCTGGCTGAAAACCCACAACGCAATCTGAGGAACAACTCGGGACCCTGTGGGAGCGGGCTCGCCCGCGAACACCGGCAAAGCCGGTGCCATCCACCGAGTTGTCTGCTTCGCGGGCGAGCCCGCTCCCACAGGGGGCCAAAGCTTGCTTGAGATATCACAATTACAAAGAGGTAATTTCTCATGGCTAAAATCGGTTTCATCGGCACCGGCATCATGGGCAAGCCCATGGCCCAAAACCTGCAAAAAGCAGGTCACAGCCTGTTCGTTTCCACCCACCACGACGCCGCGCCAGCCGACCTGATCGCCGCCGGTGCAGTGGCCCTGGCCAACCCGAAAGAAGTTGCCCAGGAAGCCGAATTCATCATCGTCATGGTGCCGGACACTCCGCAGGTGGAAGCCGTACTGTTCGGTGAAAACGGCGTGGCTGAGGGCGTAGGTCCGAACAAGATCGTGATCGACATGAGTTCGATCTCGCCTACCGCCACCAAAGCGTTCGCCGAAAAAATCAAGGCAACCGGCGCAGCCTACCTGGACGCCCCGGTGTCCGGTGGTGAAGTCGGCGCCAAGGCCGCTACCCTGAGCATCATGGTTGGTGGCTGCCCGAAAGCCTTCGAGCGCACCCTGCCGCTGTTCGAAGCCATGGGCAAGAACATCACCCGCGTGGGTGGCAACGGTGACGGCCAGACCGCCAAGGTCGCCAACCAGATCATCGTCGCCCTGAACATCCAGGCCGTCAGCGAAGCACTGCTGTTCGCCGCCAAGAACGGCGCCGACCCGGCCAAGGTGCGTGAAGCACTGATGGGCGGCTTTGCTTCGTCGAAAATCCTCGAAGTGCACGCCGAGCGCATGATCAAGGGCACCTTCGACCCAGGCTTCCGCATCAACCTGCACCAGAAAGACCTGAACCTGGCCCTGCAAGGCGCCAAGGAACTGGGCATCAACCTGCCCAACACCTCCAATGCCCAGCAAGTGTTCAACACCTGCCAGGCCCTGGGTGGCGGCAACTGGGACCACTCGGCGCTGATCAAAGGCCTGGAACACATGGCCAACTTCTCGATCCGCGGCGACAAGTAAGTAGTAGACCTTACCGGCTTCTTCGCGGCGGTTCAGCGCGAAGAAGCCAACACCGCTGAACCTGCGACCACAGGTTCAGCGGTAGCACCGAGCAACACCCGCCCCTGGTTCGGCCTGCACGGAGGCAGTTCCAGGGGCGTTTTTGATTCTGCAGAACAACAATAATTGGGAGCCTGCCATGTCGGTCGATCCGCAAAAAATTCTCCGCGAGCTGTTCGACACAGCCATCGCTGCCGCCCACCCCCGCCAAGTCCTCGAACCCTACCTGCCCGCCGACCGTAGCGGCCGGGTCATCGTCATCGGCGCCGGCAAGGCCGCAGCCGCCATGGCCGAAGTGGTCGAAAAAAGCTGGCAGGGCGAAGTCTCCGGCCTGGTCGTGACCCGTTACGGCCACGGCGCCAACTGCCAGAAAATCGAAGTGGTCGAAGCCGCCCACCCGGTACCGGATGCCGCCGGCCTAGCCGTGGCCAAGCGCGTTCTGGAACTGGTCAGCAACCTCAATGAAGACGACCGCGTCATCTTCCTGCTGTCTGGCGGTGGTTCCGCCCTGCTGGCGCTGCCGGCCGAAGGCCTGACCCTGGCCGACAAGCAACATATCAACAAGGCACTGCTCAAGTCCGGCGCCACCATCGGCGAGATGAACTGCGTGCGCAAGCACCTCTCGGCGATCAAGGGCGGCCGCCTGGCCAAGGCCTGCTGGCCGGCCACGGTCTACACCTATGCCATTTCCGATGTACCGGGCGACCTCGCCACCGTGATCGCCTCCGGCCCCACCGTGGCCGACCCGAGCACGTCGGCTGATGCCCTGGCCATTCTGAAACGCTACAACATCGAAGCGCCGAAAGCGGTCATCGACTGGCTGAACAACCCTGCCTCGGAAACCGTCAAGGCCGATGACCCGGCCCTGGCCCGCAGCCACTTCCAGCTGATCGCCAAACCCCAGCAGTCGCTCGAGGCCGCCGCAGTCAAAGCCCGACAGGCTGGTTTCAGCCCGCTGATTCTCGGCGACCTGGAAGGCGAGTCGCGCGAAGTGGCCAAGGTTCACGCCGGTATTGCCCGGCAGATCGTTCAGCACGGCCAGCCATTGAAGGCACCTTGCGTGATCCTGTCCGGCGGCGAAACCACCGTGACCGTACGCGGCAATGGCCGTGGCGGGCGCAACGCCGAGTTCCTGCTCAGCCTCACTGAAAGCCTGAAAGGCCTGCCGGGGGTATACGCGCTGGCCGGCGACACCGACGGCATCGACGGCTCGGAAGAAAACGCCGGTGCCTTCATGACCCCGGGCAGTTACGCCCGCGCCGAGGCCCTGGGCCTGTCGGCCAGCGACGAGCTGGACAACAACAACGGCTATGGCTATTTCGCTGCGCTGGATGCGCTGATCGTCACCGAGCCGACCCGCACCAACGTCAACGACTTCCGCGCCATCCTGATCCTCGAGACTGCCCAACCATGACGCCTGATAAAAAAGTAAAGATCCTCGCCACCCTCGGCCCTGCGATCAACGGCATCGACGACATCCGCCAACTGGTCGAAGCCGGCGTGAACATCTTCCGCCTCAACTTCAGCCACGGCGAACACGCTGACCACGCCTTGCGTTACCAGTGGATCCGCGAAGTGGAGCAGCAACTGAACTACCCGCTGGGCATCCTCATGGACCTGCAAGGGCCAAAGCTGCGCGTGGGCCGCTTTGCCGAAGGCAAGGTGCAGCTGCAACGCGGCCAGGCGCTGCGCCTGGACCTGGACAAGACCCCGGGCGACAGCCGCCGGGTCAACCTGCCACACCCTGAAATCATCGCAGCCCTCGAGCCCGGCATGGACCTGCTGCTGGACGATGGCAAGCTGCGCCTGCGCGTCACCGCCAAGCACAACGATGCTATCGACCCTGAAGTGCTGAACGGTGGCGAGCTGTCCGACCGCAAGGGTGTCAACGTACCGCAAGCAGTACTCGACCTCTCCCCGCTCACCGAAAAGGACCGCCGCGACCTGGCCTTTGGCCTGGAACTGGGCGTGGACTGGGTGGCCCTGTCGTTTGTGCAGCGCCCTGAGGACATCGTCGAAGCGCGCCAGCTGATTGGCGATCGCGCCTACCTGATGGCCAAGATCGAGAAACCCTCGGCGGTCGAACAACTGCAAGCCATTGCCGAACTGGCAGACGCGATCATGGTGGCGCGTGGTGACCTGGGCGTGGAAGTGCCGGCCGAAAGCGTGCCGCAAATCCAGAAGCGCATCATCAACACCTGCCGCCAGTTGGGCAAGCCGGTGGTGGTAGCCACGCAGATGCTCGAGTCCATGCGCTTCTCGCCGGCGCCGACCCGTGCCGAAGTCACTGACGTGGCCAATGCCGTGGCCGAAGGTGCCGATGCGGTCATGTTGTCGGCCGAGACTGCCTCGGGTGACTACCCGCTGGAAGCCGTGCAGATGATGAGCAAGATCATCCGCCAGGTGGAAAACGGCCCTGACTACCAGGCCCAGCTCGACGTTGGCCGGCCGAAGGCCGAGGCCACCGTGTCGGACGCCATCAGCTGCGCCATCCGCCGCATCAGCGGCATCCTGCCGGTGGCGGTGCTGGTCAACTACAGCGAGTCGGGCGCCTCGACCCTGCGCGCTGCACGCGAGCGGCCACGGGCACCGATCCTCAACCTGACGCCGAACCTGAACACCGCGCGCCGCCTGAGCGTGGCCTGGGGCGTGCATTCGGTGGTCAACGACCGCCTGCGCCAGGTGGACGAGGTGGTTTCCACCGCCCTGGAAATTGCCCAGGCGCAAGGCATGGCCAGCCGTGGCGACACACTGCTGATCACTGCCGGTGTGCCTTTCGGCAAGCCAGGGTCGACTAACACGCTGCGGATCGAGACTTTGATCTGAGATTGCCGGGGGCGCTCTGCGCCCCTATCGCAACACAAGGCCGCTCCCACAGGGCCCGCGCTGGCACAAGGAAATGCGATCCCTGTGGGAGCGGCCTTGCGTCGCGATCGGAGGGCGCAGCCCTCCCCGTACACCGATCTACCTGAACTGCGGAAAACCGAGGCCCAAAGAGGCCCACCGCTCCCCCATCAACCTCACTGACTGCCCCATGTACACCAAAAATTTCGTCAACCCGTGCCCTGACTGGGCCACGGCGTTACTCAACGGTTTCAGCCAGGTGCTGCTGCTGCGCAACCCTCTGTGCGGCCTGTGCTGCCTGCTGGCCATTCTGCTGACCGCGCCCAACCTGGTCGGCGGCGCCCTGCTCGGCGCCCTGGCCGGCTTGCTCACCGCCCAGGCCCGCGGCTACGACCGCGCCGACCGCCAGGCCGGGCTGTACTGCTACAACGGCGTGCTGATCGGCATCCTGATCAGCGCCGTACTGCCCTGGTCGGTCATATTGCCCCCCCTGATCATCGCCGCCGGCGGCCTGTCCAGCATCATCACCCACCAGTGGCGCAAGCGCGGCGGTAAGCTGCTGATTGCCTATACCGCGCCGTTCGTCCTGCTGGGCTGGGGCACGCTGATGCTCACCAGCCCATCGCCCAACAGCTTCGTCGAGGCCGACCCGCTGGACGCCCTGGCGCGTGGTGTAGGTCAGATCTTCCTGCTTGACCAGCCCTTGGCCGGGTTGCTGATCATCGTCGGCATGTTCATCGCCAACCCCTACGCGGCAATGTGGGCGGTGATCGGCTCAGCCATCGGTGGGGGCGTGGCGTTGATTGCCGACCAGGCGCAGGCAGCATGGCTCGGCCTGTATGGCTTCAACGCCGCGCTGGCGGCACTGGCCTTCAGCAGGCAAGGTGAAAAACCCTGGGTGACGCTGCTGGCCATCGCCTTGGCCCTGTTGCTGCAACCGCTGTTCAAGCTGCTGCCCGTGCCGGGCCTGACCGCGCCCTTCGTCGCCGCCTGCTGGCTGATGCACCTGGGCAGCCACCTGGCTCAGCCCAGGCAGCGCAACGCCAGCCGCTTGCACAGCTGAAATGCAACCCCTAGGCTCAGCCCATCGCTTTTTTGGAATGAGCCAATGAATAACCCTGCGAGCCTGCGCGAGCGGCTCTTCGTCATCGTCTTCCAGTCCGATACCGTGGCAGGAAGACGCTTCGACAAAATCCTCCTGCTGATCATCCTGGCCAGCCTGGTCACCGTCATCCTCGACAGCATCGACGAAGTGCACCAAGGCTACGCCGGCCTGCTGGCCGGCATCGAGTGGGGCTTTACGGCGATATTCCTGGCCGAATACATCACTCGCCTGTACTGCTCGCCCAAGCCCTTGCGCTATGCCTTCAGTTTTTATGGGCTGGTCGACTTGCTGGCGATCGTGCCGGGGATCATCGCCCTCTATTACAGCGACGCCCAGTACCTGCTGATCATCCGGGTGATACGGATGCTGCGGATCTTCCGCGTGCTCAAGCTCAGCCCCTATCTCAAGCAGGCTCACTACCTGATGGAGGCGCTGCGCGGTAGCAAGCAGAAGATCATCGTGTTCCTGGTGACGGTATCGACCCTGGTGACGGTGTTCGGCACGCTGATGTACGTGATCGAAGGGCCGGAGCACGGCTTTACCAGCATCCCCAAAGGCATCTACTGGGCCATCGTCACCCTCACCACCGTAGGCTTTGGCGACATCGTGCCAAAGACGCCGCTGGGGCAGGTGCTGTCGTCGCTGGTGATGATTACCGGTTATTCGATCATTGCCGTGCCGACCGGCATCTTTACCGCCGAACTGGCCAATGCCATGCGCGGGGAGCAGCTGCAGCATGATTGCCCGACGTGTCACAAAAAGACGCATGAGCATGGGGCGGCGTTCTGTTCCCGGTGTGGAAATGGGCTGTTTCCCAAACAATGATGCTGCGTGTACTGGCCCTTTCGCGGGTAAACCCGCTCCCACAGGATCACCACAGGCCTTAGCGGTGCGCGGCCCCTGTGGGAGCGGGTTTACCCGCGAAGAGGCCAGTACAGGCAACGGCATAACCAAAGTCATTTTTGTTCTTTAACCGCCACAAACCCACCCGCTATAGTCGCAGGCAAATTGCCAACACCTCGATAACAAGGAAGCAACGTGAAAAAACTCTTCACCGCCTCGCTGCTCGCCGCAGGCCTGGCCCTGGGCAACCTCGCCCAGGCCGCCCCCACCCTGCTGAACGTTTCCTACGACGTGATGCGCGACTTCTACAAGGACTACAACCCGGCCTTCCAGAAGCACTGGGAAGCCGAGCACAAAGAGAAGGTCAACGTGCAGATGTCCTTCGGCGGTTCGAGCAAACAGGCGCGTGCAGTGATCGATGGCCTGCCGGCCGATGTCATCACCATGAACATGGCCACCGACATCAACGCACTGGTCGACAATGGCAAGCTGGTGCCGGACAACTGGGTAACCCGCCTACCGAACAACAGCGCGCCGTTCACCTCGGCCACTGTGTTCATCGTGCGCAAGGGCAACCCGAAAGCCCTGAAAGACTGGCCCGACCTGCTCAAGGACGGAGTGCAAGTGATCGTGCCCAACCCGAAAACCTCGGGTAACGGGCGCTACACGTACCTGTCGGCCTGGGGCTATGTGCTCAAGCAAGGCGGTGACGAGAGCAAGGCCCGCGATTTTGTCGGCAAGCTGTTCAAGCAGGCCCCGGTGCTGGACACCGGTGGCCGTGCCGCCACCACCACCTTCATGACCAACCAGATTGGTGATGTGCTGGTCACCTTCGAGAACGAAGCCGAGATGATCGCCCGCGAGTTCGGCCGCGACCAGTTCGAAGTGGTTTACCCAAGCGTGTCTGCCGAAGCCGAGCCACCTGTCAGCGTGGTCGACAAGGTCGTGCTGAAGAAAGGTACCAAGGCCGTGGCCGAGGAATACCTGAAGTACCTGTGGTCCCCAGAAGCCCAGGAGATCGCCGCCAACAACTACCTGCGCCCGCGTGATGCAGCAGTACTGGCCAAATACACCGACCGTTTCCCTAAAGTGGACTTCCTGTCGGTAGAGAAGACCTTTGGTGACTGGCGCACCGTGCAGAAGACCCACTTCAACGATGGTGGGGTGTTTGACCAGATCTATACCGGTCAATAACTGATGCAGGCAGGTACTGCACAATGCCCGAGGCGTGTGCAGTATCTGTGGGAGCTGGCTTGCCGGCGATAGCGCCAGTCGTTTTGACACACCTCTTCGAACTTTCTCCACCAACCTGCAATCAGTTCCTTGAGTAACCCTGCCCCGCTCACCCCGGCCCAAGGAGTACTCCAGTGCTGCATTTTCTCTCTACCCTGCTGCTCGGCTGCCTGCTGAGCACCCACCTGTTGGCCGCTGACCCCACCCCCACTGAAGAACAACCCGCCGAACCCGAACCGGTACTGCAAGGCGGACTGCTTGGCGCCCTGGCCGACGGCCTGGACAGCGCCGCTCAGGAGCTGGACCTGGACGCCCATCTGGTGGATGCCTGGCGCCTGCGAACCGACCGCGCCGCCAAGGAAGTCGAGCGCCTGGTTGACCGCCATTCGGCCACCGATACGCTGCAACTGGTCGGCAACTTCATTCTGCTCACCCTGACCTGGGCCGCCAGCTTCGCCGCATTCACCAGCCTCGGCCGCTGGGTCGCCAAACGCACTTCCGGTACGCCCTGGCTACGCGAACGCAAACGCGCCAGCAGCCTGCTCGGCTACCTGCTGCCCTACACCCTGCCGGCGCTGGCCAGCCTGCCGCTGACGCTGTACGCCAGCCGCTTTCTCGACCCGTCAGTGGCCCGCGCCCTGGGCCTGAGCCTGGCTTACGCCACCAGCAGCGGCCTGTTCTCGACTTCGATCATCCTGTGCCTGGTGACCCTGTTCGATGCCGGGCACAAACGCGACGCCGTGGCGGTCATCAAACGCCTGGCCCCCCGCCCGCTGTTCATGATCGGCTTCCTCGCGGCCTGGAGCGACGCCCTGACCAGCCCACAGATCGCCCGCCAGCTGGGCGGCAACCTCACCGCCAGCATCGCGGTGGCCACCGGCCTGATTGCCACCTTCATCTTCGCCAGCCTGGTAATCCGCCTGCGGCGCCCGGTGGCGCACCTGATCCGCAACCGCGCCTTCAAGGACCGCGTGCAGCATCGCGCCGTGCAGGAGACCCTGCGGATCTTTTCGGTGCTGTGGTATCTGCCGATCCTGCTGATGATCCTGGTGTCGGCCATTCACCTGATCGGCGCCGGCGAAGAAAGCCAGAAGGCCCTGCAGAAAGCCTTGCTGACCACTGTACTGCTGGTCTGTACCGTGTTCCTCAGCACCTTGCTGCAACACTTGCTAGCCCAGCGCGAAACCGACCCGGCGCAGCGGGTACGCCCTTACAAGGAGCTGCTGCGCAGCCTCGCCCATGCGCTACTGCGCATCGCCATGGCGGTGACCTTCATCGAACTGCTGGGGCGCATCTGGGGCTTCTCAGTGGTGGATTTCGCCCTGAGCAACAGCCTGGGCCAGGCGATCAGCAATTCGCTGTCGAGCATTGGCCTGATCCTGCTGGTCACCTGGCTGCTGTGGGTGGTACTCGACACGGCCATCCAGGAAGCACTCAAGCCACCCGTGGGCCGCCGCAGCGCACGCCAGCCGAGCACCCGGGTACGGACCATCCTGCCGATGCTGCGCAATGCGATCAAAGTGATCCTGATCGTCATCTGCACCATCACCACCATGGCCAACCTGGGCATCAACGTCGCGCCACTGCTGGCCGGTGCCGGGGTGATCGGCCTGGCCATCGGCTTTGGCTCGCAGCAACTGGTGCAGGATGTGATTACCGGGCTGTTCATCCTGATCGAGGACACCATTTCCATCGGCGACTGGGTGGTGCTTGATTCCGGCCATGCCGGTACCGTCGAAAGCCTGACTATCCGTACCTTGCGCCTGCGCGATGGCAAAGGCTTCGTGCACTCGGTGCCGTTCGGCCAGATCAAGGCGGTTACCAACCAGTCGCGGCAGTTCGCCTATGCGTTCTTCTCGGTGCAGTTCACCTACGACAGTGATGTGGATGCGTCACTGGCGCTGATCCATGAGGTGGGCAAGTCGATCAGCGAAGACCCGCTGCTGCGCATCAACCTGCAAGGGCCGCTGCAAGTGTTCGGGGTGGACCGCATGGACTTGAACGGGTTTGTGCTGACGGCGCAGTTCCGCACCATCTCCGGCGGGCAGTATGCGGTGAGCCGGGCGTTCAACGAGCGGCTGAAGAAGCGGGTGGACCAGACCGACAACGTGAGTTTTGCCCAGGTGTACCCGCTGCCACTGCAGGCCCTGGGGGCATGAATTCGCCTGCACCGGCCCTTTCGCGGGCTCGCCCGCTCCCACAAGGATCATCACAGGCCTTCGTGCTGTGCGGTCCCTGTGGGAGCGGGCATGCCCGCGAAGAGGCCAGTAAGAGCAACATCAAACCTGACGGAATACCAAGGCCTTGAGCCCCCCGGCCGGGTCCACATCCGGAAACTCCGGCGGGTTCTCCAGCCGCTCTACAAACACCAGCGATGGCGCCTGCTCAGCCATCCCCTCGATCAGAAACTCCGGCCCGACACCAGGGTCGTTGACACAGGCCAGCACCGTCCCACCCGCGCTCAGCAACTCCGGCAAACGCCGCAGGATCTTCGCGTAATCCTGGGTCAGCACGAAGCTGCCACGCTGGAAGGTCGGCGGGTCGATGATGATCAGGTCGTAGGGCCCATACTTGCGCACCTTGCCCCACGACTTGAACAGCTCATGCCCCAGGTAGGCCACACGCGATGCATCGTGGCCATTCAGGCGATGGTTATCGCGCCCGCGGGACAGCGCCGACTTGGCCATGTCCAGGTTCACCACCTGCTCAGCGCCCCCGGCAATCGCTGCCACCGAGAAGCCGCAGGTGTAGGCGAACAGGTTCAGCACGCGCTTGCCCGCCGCCTGCTCGCGCACCCAGCGCCGGCCGTAGCGCATGTCGAGGAACAGGCCGTTGTTCTGCCGCACGCCCAGGTCCAGCAGGTAGGTCAGGCCGTCTTCGACCACCTCACGTTGGTGGCACGGCTCGCCCAGCAACCACTGGCCCGGGCTGTCGGGCAAGTAGCGGTGCTGGATGAGAATGGCCTGGCCGGCCCATTGCGGGGACTGGGCCACAGTGCGCAGCATGGCTTCCAGTTCGGCCAGTTGGCCCTCGGGCAGCTCACGGAACAGGGCTACCGAGAGCACGCCTTGCAACCAGTCGACAGTGACCTGCTCCAGGCCTGCCCAGCAGCGGCCACGGCCATGGAACAGGCGGCGGGTTTCCTGCGGGGCAGGGTCGAGGGCGGCGAGCAGGTGCTGCTCCAAGGTGTGAATCGGGGAAGTCATGGTGGGTCGCAGGCTGGCAAAAGCGGCATTCTACCTTGCCGGCCTCTTCGCGGGTAAACCCGCTCCCACAGGGACCCCACAGTATTCAGAGCCACGGTGATCCTGTGGCAGCGGGTTTACCCGCGAAGAGGCCCGCAAGGTCACTTCAGTTCTTGACTGCAAGCCGCGCCGGCCGGAACCACCATCCCTGCTGCATCCCCGCCGCTGCCAGCAGAATCAGCCCTACCCCCAGCCATTGCAGCGGCGCCAAGCGGTGCCCGAACGCCACCCAGTCCACCAGAATCGCCGCAATCGGGTAAATGAACGACAGCGCCCCAGTCAACGCCGTGGGCAAACGCTGGATGGCACTGTACAGCAGCACATACATGAGGCCGGTGTGGACCATGCCTAGCGTCAACAGGCTGGCCAGCGCTGACACTTCACCCGGCAATCCGCCGAGCTTGACCCACGGCGCCAGCAACAGCACACCCGTCGTTACCTGGATCAACGCGATCAGGTGAGGCGGGGTGCCTTTCAGCCGCTTGATGATCAACGCCGCAATGGCATACAAAAACGCCGCACCTAGTGCCAGGCCAATGCCCAGCAAGTATTCCTCACCACCGCCCTGCCCCGCACCATGGGCGCTGACGATGGCCAACATGCCAAGGAACGCCACGCTAAGCCATGTAAGCTTGGCCAGTGTGATCTTTTCGCCCAGAAACAGCGCTGCCAGCCCCACCAGCATGAACGGCTGCACGTTGTACACCGCTGTCCCGATGGCGATCGACGCACGGGAATACGAGGCAAACAGCAGCAGCCAGTTGCCGACAATGGCCACGCCGCTGGCGATCGCCAACAGGAACGCCGTACGGCTGATGACTCCGGCCCGCAAAAAGCCGAAAGCGGCGCAAATCACCAGCAGGGTCACGGCGCCGAAAACGCAGCGCCAGAACACCACCTCGAGCACCGGCTGCCCCGACACCAGCACAAACCAGCCGATGGTCCCGGAAATCAGCATGGCGGCGACCATTTCCAGCGAGCCACGGCGCAATGAACTGTCCATCTCACACCTCCCATTAACGATGACAACAGTATGCAAAGGCTGCAGCTTTGCCTTCCAGCGGTTTACCAAGGCAAATTTGCAGCCTTGCCTTTACTATCAAGGCAAATAACGCGAATTACCTGACGAGGTGACCATGACCGATGCCATCGACCAACTGCTGATCAACGCACTGATGGAAGACTCGCGCCGCTCGCTCAAAGCCTTGGCGCAAGTCAGCGGGCTGTCCGCGCCCAGCGTCAGCGAGCGCCTGCGCCGGCTGGAAGAGCGTGGGGTGCTGCGCGGTTACACCGTGGAGGTCGACCCGCGCGCCTTTGGTTACCAGTTACAGGCCATCGTGCGCATCCGCCCACTGCCGGGCCAGCTGCAGGAGGTAGAACGGCAGATCATTGCCATCCCCGAGTTCACCGAGTGCGACAAGGTCACCGGGGAGGACTGTTTCATTGCCCGGTTGCATGTGCGCTCGATGGAGCAACTGGACACCCTGCTCGACCGCATCAATGTGCTGGCCGAGACCAACACCGCCATCATCAAGAAAAGCCCGGTGAAGCGGCGATTGCCGCCGATGGAATGAATTCGCCTGTTCCGGCCTCTTCGCGGGCGCGCCCGCGAAGAGGACCGAGCAAGAAAAGCTGACTATTTTTTGTACACAAGAATGTCACCATAAGTGCCATTTTTGTGTGCACTTTCTCCAATAGCGCCCCAATCCGTTACACACTCATCGCCACTTATTTTGACCAATTGATCAACTATTGCACTTTATAAAAAATTAAACCTGCTCAATTGGTCAACTTATACTTTCTTTATTTCATTAACTTATCTTTCAACAAGATAAGTTCGAAATCTCCATCTGTTGAAACTTGCATTCCCTTGGCATGGAACTCGCTTTGGTGTGTTCGTGTTTTGTATACAACTTGAACAAAACATAAATACACAAGAACCCGCCACGCCGGTCCAAAGCCGGCCGCCGCGCCCAGAACCCTGTGATGCCAAGCTGCACCGACGAGATGGCGAGCCCGTGCGCATGCCCGCTCATCGCAGTCAAAGTGCATCAGGAGCCCGCCGGAATGAGTAGCAGCCTCGACCTTGCCCCTGAACTATCCGTCGCCAGCACCCACCCCGCTTCCAGCCTGGTCGGCAATGCGCCGGAACTGGCCCTGAGCCCGCGCCTGCACAACCGCGACCTTGCCCCGACACGCACCGAAGGGCGGCGCTGGGGTGGCTATAGTATCTTCGCGTTGTGGACAAACGATGTGCACAATATTGCCAACTACTCGTTCGCCATGGGCTTGTTCGCCCTTGGCCTGGGTGGCTGGCAGATTTTGCTGTCGCTGGCAATTGGCGCGGCGCTGGTGTACTTCTTCATGAACCTGTCCGGCTACATGGGGCAGAAAACCGGGGTACCGTTCCCGGTCATCAGCCGCATTGCCTTCGGCATCCATGGCGCACAGATACCGGCGCTGATCCGCGCAGTCATTGCCATTGCCTGGTTCGGCATCCAGACCTACCTGGCCTCAGTGGTGCTGCGCGTGCTGCTTACCGCCGTGTGGCCGCAAATGGCGGCCTACGACCACGACAGCATCCTCGGCCTGTCGAGCCTGGGCTGGGTGTGCTTCGTGTCGATCTGGCTGGTACAGCTGGTGATCCTGGCCTACGGCATGGAGATGGTGCGCCGCTACGAGGCCTTTGCCGGCCCGGTAATCCTGCTGACCGTGGCCGCCCTGGCGGTGTTCATGTACTTCAAGGCCGACGCGCGCATTGCCTGGTCGGTGGCTACCCCGCTGACCGGCTACGAGATGTGGCGCAACATCTTCGCCGGCGGCGCACTGTGGCTGGCCATCTACGGCACCCTGGTGCTGAACTTCTGTGACTTCGCCCGCTCCTCGCCGTGCCGCAAGACCATCCGCGTCGGCAACTTCTGGGGCCTGCCGGTGAACATCCTGGTGTTTGCCGTGATCACCGTGGTGCTGTGCGGCGCGCAGTTCCAGATCAACGGCCAGATCATCGACAGCCCGACCCAGATCGTCGCCGCCATCCCCAGCACGTTGTTCCTGGTACTGGGCTGCGTAGCCTTCCTGATTGTCACCGTGGCGGTGAACATCATGGCCAACTTCGTCGCCCCGGCCTTCGTGCTCAGCAACCTGGCGCCACGCCACCTGAACTTCCGCCGCGCGGGGCTGATCAGCGCCACCCTGGCGGTGCTGATCCTGCCGTGGAACCTGTACAACAGTCCGCTGGTGATCGTGTACTTCCTGTCCGGCCTGGGCGCCCTCCTCGGCCCGCTGTACGGGGTGATCATGTCCGACTACTGGTTGCTGCGCAAAGGCTGCATCAACGTGCCAGAGCTGTACACCGAGCACCCGACAGGCGCCTACCACTACAGCAAGGGTATCAACCTGCGCGCCGTGGCCGCCTTCGTGCCTGCTGCGTTGCTGGCCATCGTGCTGGCCCTGGTACCCAATTTCCACAGTGTGGCCCCGTTCTGCTGGCTGATCGGTGCCGGCATCGCCGCCGTCCTGTACCTGCTGATCGCACCACGCAACCGCCACTACCACGACGTCAGCGGCGAATGCATCGCCGTCGACCACAGCAGCCATTAATCAGGGAGGACTGCCCATGCGTATTCTGATCGCCAACGTCAACACCACCGAAGCCATCACCGAAGCCATTGCCCAGCAAGCCCGAGCGGTAGCAGCGCCCGGTACCGAAATTGTCGGACTTACCCCTTGGTTCGGTGCCGAGTCGGTGGAAGGCAACTTCGAAAGCTACCTGGCCGCCATCGCCGTGATGGACCGGGTGCTGGCCTACGAGGGCCCCTACGACGCCGTGATCCAGGCCGGTTATGGCGAACACGGCCGCGAGGGCCTGCAGGAATTGCTGAACGTGCCAGTGGTGGACATTACCGATGCAGCCGCCAGCACCGCGATGTACCTGGGCCATGCCTATTCCGTGGTGACCACGCTGGACCGCACCGTGCCACTGATCGAAGACCGTCTGAAGCTGTCTGGCCTTTATGACCGCTGTGCGTCGGTGCGGGCCAGCGAGCTGGCGGTGCTGGAGCTGGAAGCTGACCCACAACGGGCTGTGGAGGCGATTGTCGAGCAGGCCGAACGCGCCGTGCGTGACGACAAGGCAGAGGTGATCTGCCTGGGTTGCGGTGGGATGGTCGGGCTGGACGAGCAGATCCGCCAGCGCACCGGCGTGCCGGTGGTGGATGGCGTGAGCGCGGCGGTGACCATCGCCGAATCGCTGGTGCGCATGGGCTTGAGCACCTCCAAAGTGCGCACCTATGCCACGCCGCGGGTGAAGAAAGTGGTGGGTTGGCCGATGCGCTTGGGCCGCTGAGCCTTCATTTGCCTGTACTGGCCTCTTCGCGGGCAAGCCCGCGAAGAGGCCAGTGCTTTCAACCCATCATCTCGACCAGGCGCTGCGCACTGCCACAGGCCAGGGTAAACCCCAACGCCCCATGTCCCAGGTTCAGCCACAGGTTGCGATACACCGTCCCGCCAATGATCGGCACCCCGGTCGGTGTCGCCGGTCGCATCCCCGCCCACTCCACCGCCTGGGCATAATCCGCTGCCATCGGTAACGTCTCCAGCGCCAGCCGCCTCATGCTCTGCAACCTGCGTTTTTCCACCGACTCGTCGAAGCCGACAATGTCCACCATCGCCGCTACCCGCAGCTGCTGCCCCAGGCGGGCATAGACGATCTTGCGTTCATAGTCGGTAAGACTCACCTCCGGAGGCCGATGCCCGGCGCTGATGGGTGCCGTCAGGCTGTAGCCCTTAAGCGGATACACCGGTATCTGCACCCCCGGCAATGCCAAGCCTGGGCCACGATGCCCGGCACACAGCACCAACTGTTCCACCTCCAGTTGTTCGTTGCCCAGTTGCAGCGCTACGACCTGGTCCTGGCGCCGTACCAGCTGCGTCACTGGCCGGCCAAGCAGGAAACGGCATTGCCCCGAAGCGCGCAACAAGGCCTCCAGGCGCTGGCAGAACAAGTGACAATCGCCAACCTCTTCATCCGCTGTGAACACGCCACCCACAAACGGTGCGCCCTCCAGGGCAGGGTCCAGCGCGCGCAACTCGGCGGCCGCCAGCACCCGCTGGCTGGCCGGGTCGGTCAATTGCGCCCGGCCATGGGCAAAGGCCCGTTCGCTGCGAAAGGCCACCAGCTTGCCATTGCGCCGCCAGGCAAAATCACCAAAGTCCTGGCTGTCGCGCCACTGCGCCAGAACGGCTTGGCTGCGCAGCGCCAGCTCCAGCAGTTGCCCGGCATTTCGGCGATTGACGCTGCGCCGGCATGCCAAGGTGAATGCCAGCAGCCAGCGCCACTGCGCCGGGTCCAGACGCAAGCGCAGGCGCAGCGGCGACTCGCCCTGCAATAGCCAACCCAGTGCCTGCCAGGGCACCCCGGCATCAGCCAGCGGTGCCACATAGCGATAGGACAATTGCCCGCCATTGGCGAAGCTGGTGGCCGACGCCAGGCTGTCACGGGCCTCGATCAAATCAACCGACCACCCCTCACGAACAAGCGCGTAGGCCGTTGCCAGGCCAACCACCCCGCCACCGATTACCGTTACCCGCTGCTTCATCACCCTTCCCTGTTCCGGCTTCCTGGCCAAACAGTACCAGCGGATCAGGTCGGGCAGCTATGCGCACCGTCATTCAGGCCCTGGCGCACGTTGCGGCTGAGCAGGCTGGCCTTGCCGTCGTGCCAGGTCAGGGTCAGTACATAGAGGGTGTCAAAGTCATCGCCGCTCCAGTCCTGGGTGATTACCCGCTCTTCACCCAAGGCCTTGCCGGCCACCGTGTTGATCAGTTCAGGCAGGTAGCCGTGGGACCAGGCAGTATAGACGGTCGCATTGCGGTATTTGTCGCTCAGCAACTCATCGGCCAGTTCGTCGGTGTCGTTGACGCCGTAGTCGATATTCACCGGCAAGCCGAGGCGGATGGCGCTGGGGGTGATGGTCATCAGCGGGCGGATGTAGCTGTAGCTTTCGTCCTTGCTGCCTTCTTCGACTTGCCGCGAAGGGTTGGCGGCAAACACGTAGTCGGCATTGCCGAAGCGCTCCGGCAGCAAGGTTGCCAGGTCCAGTGCGCGGTTGAGGCCCTGGCAGTTCAATTGCCCAAGCCCCTCACCCGGTTTCTCGGCATGGCGCAAGAACACCAGGGTCTGGGTGCCATCCACCGGTTCAGCCCGGCTTTCGACAGCCTCCAGCGCCAGCGGCACGGCGACGGCCGTGAGTACCAGGCTCAGCAGCAAATGGCGACGACGGCGGAAGAATGTTGGCAACTTCATCAAGGCAGGCTCGTGTGGCAGAGAAAATCGGGTTGACCCGCCACATCGCCCTGTCAGCTGCAGGGCGGCCTTGTAGTGAATGCCATCCTTGGCAACGAGTGAGGGTCAGAGTGCCCTGAACCCGTTTGGTTCCTCCCTGGAGGTGAATGCCGTTCCCTAGGCAAGGCCTAGATTAGAGGATGGGTGTTGCTGAATTATGTCCAGTCTCAACTAATCACTCTGGGGAGTAGCCGTCACAGTGCTCCTGCAGCTTCGCTCGCAGGGACAGAGTTGATGATGGTGACATCAAACACCTGTTCGATGACCTGTTTCGGACCTTGATTCAAACTCCAGGCGAAAAACACCAGAAAACCTAGCAAGAATACAAATAGAACTGAACCTACAAGACTTTGTGCCACGCCCAACCAGAACCCAGGTTTGGTTTGCCTGATTTCACTGCTCGCCTTATCTGAGTAGTACTGTTCAAGCTCCACAGCCTGCGCTGCGATCGAGGCGTCAAGAAAGCCCTGAGCAAGCTGGCTGGCCTGGTTTCGATAACTCTCGATCTGCGTGGCGCTGTTGCTGACGTCGTGGAAAGGAGCCAAGTCTTCATCTTTGGGCTCCCGATCATGCTTTGTTTTGAAAGCCTGGATGAATTCGATTTTCTGCCGCTTGTATAACGAATAGGCAATGATACCGAGCGTATCTTGCTCATTTTCTACAAGCGCAGAGTAGATGTGGTTGTAACAGCAGTCCGCCGTAAGGCTTTCACCCCTTGCGCAGGCGGAAGTAAGCGGCTGTAAAGGCTGCCTTCAGTTCCGAACGGGTCTTTCGCGGGTTAGTGATCACGCTGGCCAGTTCACGCGGTAGCGAAATTTCCATACGTGCACCTGATGCAACTAGCAAAGCGTTAGCTTCGCGTACCACCCTCGAGGAAAAATGCGACTTCATGGAATTGCTCCCCTCTCGCTTGTTGAGTCGGCGAGCTTAACTGGCTGTGAATCGCCCCTCAATCAGACACGCGCCGACAGCGCGTGTAGTCCTTTTCCTCAATCATCCCGCGTCAGCACTTCCAGCAATTCGATCTCAAAGGTCAGGTCCGAGCCCGGCGGTATGGCCCCCACACTGCGCTCGCCATAGCCCAGATGCGCTGGAACCAGCAGTTTGCGCTTGCCGCCAACGCGCATGCCCATCAGGCCCTGGTCCCACCCCTTGATCACTCGACCGGTACCAATCACGCACTGGAACGGCTTGCCGCGTGACCAGGATGAATCGAACTCGCTGCCGTCAGCCAGCCAGCCGGTGTACTGGGTGGTGATCAGGGCGCCTTTGACGGCGGCTTTGCCTTCACCCTCGGCCAGGTCGATGATCTGCAGTTCTTGGCTCACGGGCACACTCCAACGCTGGAAAACAAAGCCGCCCTTTTCTCAGGAATGCACCGGTTTGGCAAGCAGGATCGACGGCACACGATTAGCTGTTCTGCTCAAACACCTCTTGGCCGGTCAGCTCTTTGGTGTGGTTGGCAAAACAGTACCAGGCGGGCTTCTGCTCGACAAAAATCTGCAGATCGAAATCCCATTCCTGATCCCCATCCAGCAGGCCGACCGGCACTGCATGGAAGTCGTTGGCCTTCAGCCGGTAATACAGGTGCGTGCCGCATTGGCCGCAAAACCCTCGCTGGGCCCAGTCGGACGAGTCATAGACACTGGGGGCACGCCCTTCGATCACCGGTGGCTGGCTGCAATGCACCACCAGCAACGGCCCGCCGGTCCACTTGCGGCACATGCTGCAATGGCATGCGCTGATATGAGTGTTGTCGACGATGACCTTGAGCGTGGTGGCGCCGCACAGGCAGGTACCTTGTTTTTCCATGGCCATGGCTGGTTCCTTTAGCGAGGGTTGGGCCAGCAATTATAGATGCCAGCTGCAACGCGCCTACAAAGGATCGCGTGAAGCTTCAGATGTACACAGTGCCGCGCAGGTACAACGCCGCTCGCCCGCTGATGATCACCCGGCCATTGCCCGGTACTTCACACAGCAGCTGGCCTTTGCGCGCCCCGCCCTGCTCGCAGCTCAGCAACTGCTTGCCCAGGCGGTCAGCCCACACTGGCGCCAGCGAGGTGTGTGCCGAGCCGGTGACCGGGTCTTCATTCACGCCAACCCGTGGGCCGAACCAGCGGGTGACGAAATCAAAGCCACGCCCTGCCGCCGTCACGGCAATACCACGCACGTCGAAGGCCGACAGCGCCGCAAAGTCCGGCTTCAGCGTGTCGAGCAACAGGGCGTCATCAATTACTACTACATAGTCATCGCTGCGGTACACCGCCTGTGCCTGGGTCAGGCCCAGCGCTTGCAGCAGGCCCACCGGGGTTTCCACGACGGCCGGTTGCCTGGCCGGGAAATCCATGGCCAGCAGCCCGTCAGTGCCACGGCTGACACGCAACTCGCCACTGCGGGTGTTGAAGCGCAGTACCTGCGCCTGCTCACCCAGCTGCTCGAACAGCACATAAGCCGAGGCCAGGGTGGCGTGGCCGCACAGGTCGACTTCTACGGTCGGGGTGAACCAGCGCAGGTCAAAGGTTTCGCCGTTGCGCACGAAATAGGCGGTTTCCGACAGGTTGTTTTCTTCGGCAATGCGCTGCAGCACATCGTCCGGCAGCCAGGCTTGTAGCGGGATCACCGCCGCCGGGTTGCCACCGAACGGTTCAGCGGAAAAGGCATCGACCTGGAAGATTTCGAGTTGCATGCACACACTCCTTGTTGCCCGGGATTTGCCAGGCAGATGTCTGAAAGGGTTACTGGCTCACCGGGGTCAGTACTGGTTCACCGGCAAAGAATGCCTGCAGGTTGTGCAGCACCAGGGTCACGGTATCGCGCGCGGCCTCAGGCGACTGGCCGGCCACGTGGGGTGTGAGCACCGTGTTGGCCATAGCCTTGAGAGCATCCGGCACCGCCGGTTCGTCATCGAATACGTCCAGGGCGGCGCCGGCCAGCTTGCCTTGCTCCAGGGCGGCCATCAGGGCGTCGGTGTCGACCACGCTGGCCCGGGCGATATTCACCAGATAGCCCTTGCCGCCCAGCGCCTCTAGTACCTGGGCATCGACCAGATGCTGCGTACTGGCGCCACCGGGAGTGGCCACGACCATGATCTCGACAGCTTCGGCCAGGTGAAGCGGGCTGTCGTACCAGGTGTAAGGCACATCTTCGCGTGGCGTGCGGCTGTGATAGCTGACGGGCATGTCGAAGCCCAGGCTGGCGCGCTTGGCAATGGCTTGCCCCATCGCCCCCAGGCCAAGAATGCCCAGGCGCTTGCCGCTCACCGAGGGGCTGATCACCCGGTTCCATTCACCGCGCCGGGTGCTGGCATCAGCACGGGGAATGTCGCGCAGCAGCGCCAGTAACAGCGCCAGGGTGTGGTCGGCGACTGCACTGGCATTGGCACCCGCGCCGTTGGTAACGGTGATGCCGCGGGCGGCGGCGGCAGCCAGGTCGACTTGCTCGTAACCGGCACCGATCACGCAGATGATCTGCAACTTGGGCAATGCGTCGATTTCTGCGGCAGTCAGCCCCAGCGGGCCGCGAGTGAGCACGGCATCGATTTCACTGGCGTGGCGCTGGATGGCGTCGGCGCGCAGTTGCGGCGAGGGGGCGCGGATCAGGCGGTAACCGGCCTGCTCCAGCATGGGCAGGTAATCGTCGACGGTTTCTACCAGTACCAGGACTGTCTTGCGCATGCCACCTCCCAATGTTGAAGGGGCATTATGCGGAATTACCGTGCAGTACAGTCAATCGGTAATTGCGCGGAAAATTGTACTGTATAGGTGGAGTGGGAAACGAGATTGCATAACTGCCGGGAAGTCCGGCGTCAGGGATGCGGCGCATGGGAGATCGAGCACCGCCCGCGCGGCGCTCGATCTCGAACACCCAGATAACTCAAGGCGGACCCGAAAGCCCCCTACTGGGCGAACGCTCGCCCTAACCCACCCGGCACACCACTGCTGTCAGTATCCTGCCAAGGCCCATTCGGGCTCAGCGACCAGCTCCAGCCATTATCAAACCGATAATAGGTACGCTGCCGGTAGAAGGTATTGGGCTGTTTCTCCAATACATACACACCCAGCTTGGGGTCCCAGTGGCTCGCCCCGCCAGGTGGTGGCGCAAAGCTGGCCGAGGTGCGCGGCATCGGCTTGGGTATCGCCGCCGGTTTGCTCGGCTGGGTGGACGGCTGCCCACCCGGCAACGGCTTGACCACCGGTCCTTGCGGCGGCACGCGCTCGATCGGGGGTGCCGGCTGTTCATACGGCTGGTGCACCGTACACGCAGACAAACCCAGGGCCAGGGTAATCAGGGTCAGGCGGACGGTGCTGTGCATGGCTTTGCTCTCTTACGGGTCTGGGCTGTCGATGGTCAGGTGCTGGGTAGCCTGGGTGGCACTGGGCAACGGCGTGCCCTGGCCAATCCACTCGCCGCGGGTAGGCTGGCCAGCGCGGGAAACACGTGCAACCAGTTGGACTTCGGCAAATTGCGACAGTTTCATCTGCGGCATCATCGCGTCAGCATCGGACAACTCCACTTCGATCGGCAACTGCGCCACCGTCACCCGCTTGGCTGCCAGGGGCATCGGCGGGCCATTGCTGGCGCGAGCGAAGATGAACACCGTATCGTCCGGTTTTACCTTGTCCTTCAGTGCCGCCGCCAGTTCCACCCGTACTTTCAGCCGCGCAGCCACTGGTGCGGGCGCTGCACCCTGCACTGCCGGGTCACCCAGGCGTTCGGCAGCGCGGTCGATGCCACCTTGCAGGGCCGCACGCGAGGCATCGCCTTCCGGCAGCTGCGCCAACAGGCGCTTCCAGTAGTCGATGGCTTCCTGGTAACGCTCACCTTCAAAGGCGGCAATACCGCGCAGGCCCAGGCTGGTCACTTCGTTGGGGTCGGCCTTCAGCGCTTCATCCGTCAGTGCCTGCAACTGCGGGTTCCACTGCTTGTCGGCGGCAAAGTACAGGGCCTGGGCCCACTGGCCCAGCAGCTCGGGCTGGCGGCCAGCCAAAGCGACCGAGCGCTCGAAGGTACGCGCAGCATCGGCCGGGCGCTGCTCGGCCATGTAGGCACGGCCCAGGAAGTACAGAGCCTCTGCCGACTCCGGCTGGGCCTGGACCACACGCTCCAGGCGCGTGGTCATTTCTTCCATCGACTTGGGCGCCTCGGCGAATTCCTGGGTCAGCGCCACCTTGTCGGCAGCACCAAAATGCAGGTAAAGCCCCAACGCCATCAGCGGTACCAGCACTGCAGCCAGCAGCGGCAGGGCTTTGCCCAGATGGCCCTGGCGCGGGGCTTCGGCGCCTTCGGTATCGGCCAGCAGCTCACGGGCAGCCTCGTCACGGCCCTTGGTCAACTGCGCCGCATCGAGCACACCGGCAGCCTGCTGGGCAGCCAGTTCGGCAACGCGTTCCTGGTACAGGGCCACGTTCAGGGCGGTACGGTCTTCTTCCTGCTGGCGGCCACGGCCACGCAGGATCGGGATCAGCAAAAAGCTGAGGGCGGCGAGCAGCAGCAGGCCCGCGCTAAGCCAGAATTCAGTCATGGGTCTGTTCTTTTTCCAGCAGTTTGGCGAGTCGCTCCCGTTCTTCGACGGAAAGCTCATTATTGCCCGGCAAAGCCGTACCACGGCGTCGGCGCACGATCACCGCCAGCACCGCAAAACCACCGACCAACAGGATGCCGGGCCCGAACCACAACAGCCAGGTACGCCCGCTGAGTGCCGGTTTGTAGCGCACAAAGTCACCATAGCGGTCGACCATGAAGTCGACGATCTGCTGGTTGCTCTTGCCTTCGCCAAGCATGCGGAAGATCTCGCGGCGCAGGTCGGCAGCGATCGGCGCGTTGGAGTCGGCAATGTCCTGGTTCTGGCACTTGGGGCAACGCAGTTCCTTGGTCAACTGCTGGTAGCGTTCGCGCTCGGCGTCGTCGCGGAACTGGTACGTGTCGATGGCCGCCTTGGCCACACCGGCCAGGCTCATGCCCAGCACGGCAGCTGCCAGCCAGCGCCTCATGGCCTGGCCTCGTCGACCAGGCCCTGGTACAGCGGCGCCAGCTGCTCACGCCAGACAGTTGCATCGACAATGCCCACGTGCTTGTAGCGGATGATGCCCTTGGCGTCGATCAGGAAGGTTTCCGGCGCGCCGTACACCCCAAGGTCCAGGCCCAGGCTGCCCTGCTCGTCACGGATGTCCAGCTGGTAGGGGTTGTGGAACTCGGCCAGCCATTTCTGCGCGGCGGCGTTGTCGTCCTTGTAGTTGACCCCGTGGATCACCACGCCCTGCTGCGCCAGCTGGTTCAGGTACGGGTGCTCGACCTTGCACGACGGGCACCAGGTGGCCCACACATTGACCAGTGCCGGGCGGCCCTGCAAGTCGGCCTGGGTCAGGGTGCGGTCGCCCTGGGTCGAAGCCAGGGAAAACACCGGGAACGGTTTGCCGATCATTGCCGACGGCAGCTCGTCGGGCTTGAGAAACAGCCCCTTGTAGAGGAACACCGCCACCAGCAGGAACACTGCCAGGGGGACTACCATGATCCAACGCTTCATGCAGCTGCTCCAGACACGCCCAGGGCATCACGCACCCGGGTCTTGACCTTGACGCGGTAGCGCCGGTCGAGTGCCGCCAGCAACCCGCCCAGGCCGGTCAGCAGACCGCCCAGCCAGATCCAGCGGACATAAGGCTTGATGTGCACACGCACCGCCCAGGCGCCGTTTTCCAGCGGCTCGCCCAGGGCAACGTACAGGTCGCGGGTAAAGCCGGCATCGATGCCAGCTTCGGTCATCATCGACTGCTGCACGGTGTACAGGCGCTTTTCCGGGTGCAGGGTAGTCACTTCACGGCCATCACGGCTGACCACGACGGTACCTTTGTCGGAAATGAAGTTCGGCCCCTCGAAGTGCTTGGCGCCCTGGAACAGGAAGTGATACCCACCCAGCTCCACGCTTTCGCCCGGGGCCATGCGCAGGTCGCGTTCGGCGCTGTTGTTGCTCGACAGCACCACGCCCAACGCACACACCGCCAGGCCAAGGTGTGCCAGCTGCATGCCCCAGTAGCTGCGCCCCAAGCCAGGCAGGCCCTTGAGCAGGCCTTTGTGACGGGTCTTGTCGAGGATGTCGCGCAGCCCGCCGAGTACCACCCAGGCCGCCAGGGCGAAGGCGGTCAGCGTCGGCCAGTCGAAGTCGTCAACGATAAAACCGGCAACCGGGGCAAGGATGGCACTGCCGATCAGCACCGGGGTGATCATGCTGACCAGCCATTTGCCCGGGGTGTCCTTCCAGCGCACCAGCACGCCCACGCTCATTACCACCATCAGCAGTGCCATCAGCGGCAGGAACAAGGCATCGAAATACGGCGGTCCCACCGACAGCTTGGCCCCGGTCAGGGCATCAAGCACCAGCGGGTACAGCGTGCCGAGCAGAATCATCGACGCGGCCACCACCAGCACCAGGTTGTTGGCCAGCAGCAGCGTCTCGCGGGACCACAGGGCGAAGCCGACCTGGCTCTTGACCACCGGTGCGCGCAGGGCGAACAGGGTGAGCGAACCACCGACCACGAACAACAGGAAGAACAGGATGAAAATGCCCCGCGACGGGTCTGCGGCAAACGCGTGCACCGAGGTCAGCACGCCGGAACGCACCAGGAAGGTACCCAGCAGGCTCAGCGAGAATGCGGCAATTGCCAACAACACGGTCCAGCTCTTGAACACCCCACGCTTTTCGGTCACCGCCAGCGAGTGGATCAGCGCCGTGCCCACCAGCCAGGGCATGAACGAGGCGTTTTCCACCGGGTCCCAGAACCACCAGCCACCCCAGCCCAGCTCATAATAGGCCCACCACGAGCCCAGGGTGATGCCAACCCCCAGGAAGGCCCAGGCGACGATGGTCCACGGCCGCGACCAGCGCGCCCAGGCAGCGTCCAGGCGGCCGCCGAGCAAGGCGGCAATGGCGAAGGCAAAGGCCACCGAAAAGCCCACGTAGCCCATGTACAGCATCGGCGGGTGAACGATCAGGCCGAAGTCCTGCAGCAGCGGGTTGAGGTCGCGGCCGTCGGTGGGCACTTGCGGCAGCAGGCGCTGGAACGGGTTGGAGGTGATGATCAGGAAGCTCAGGAAGCCGACGCTGATCATGCCCATCACCGCCAGCACGCGGGCCAGCATCACCTGCGGCAACTGACGCGAGAACACCGACACGGCAAAGGTCCAGCCGCCCAGGATAAACGCCCACAGCAGCAACGAACCTTCGTGGGCGCCCCATACGGCGCTGAACTTGTAGTACCACGGCAAGGCGCTGTTGGAGTTGCTGGCCACATAGGCGACGGAGAAGTTGTCGGTCATGAAGGCATGGGTCAAACAGGCGAAGGCAAAAGCCAGGAAGGCGAATTGCCCCCACGCCGCCGGGCGCGCCAGGCTCATCCACAGGCTGTCGCCACGCCAGGCGCCGAGCAGCGGCACACTGGCCTGCACGGCGGCAAAGCAGATGGCCAGAATCATCGCCAACTGGCCGAGCTCAGGGATTACCAGTGCCGCATTCATGGCTTGGCCTCCGTACCGGTGGCAGCCTGGCCGCTTTCCTTCAGGGCCTTGGTGACCTCGGGCGGCATGTACTTCTCATCGTGCTTGGCCAGTACTTCATCGGCCACGACTACGCCGTCGGCGTTGACCTTGCCCAAGGCGACGATGCCCTGCCCTTCGCGGAACAGGTCGGGCAGGATGCCGCGGTAGCTGATTGGCACCGACTTGTTGAAGTCGGTGACCACAAAGCGCACGTCCAGCGAGTCGGACGAGCGCTGCACCGAGCCCTTCTCGACCATGCCGCCAGCACGGATGCGGGTGTCCAGCGGCGCTTCGCCGTTGGCGATCTGGGTCGGTGTGTAAAACAGGTTGATGTTCTGCTGCAATGCGCTCAAGGCAAAGCCGACGGCAACCCCGACGCCGGCCAGCAGGCCGACGATGAGCAACAGGCGTTTCTTGCGCTGCGGATTCACTGGTTGTTCTCCCGGCGCAAACGGCGCGCCTCTTCTTGCAGGTAGCGACGGCGGGCCAACAGCGGCGCAGCGACATTGAGCGCCAGCACCGCCAGGCAGATGCCATAGGCCGACCACACGTACAGGCCATGGTGGCCCATGGCGAGAAAATCACCGAAGGTGGCAAAGCTCATTGTGCGCTCCTCCGCCCCAGGCTGTTCAACACTTCGTCCCTGACCCAACTGGCGCGCGCCTCGCGCTTGAGCACTTCAAGCCGCATGCGAAGCAACAGCACAGCGCCGAAGAAACAGTAGAAACCCAACGCCGTGCACAGCAGCGGCAACCACATTTCTGCGGGCATCGCCGGTTTTTCGGTCAGGGTGAAGGTCGCGCCCTGATGCAGGGTGTTCCACCACTCCACCGAGTACTTGATGATCGGGATGTTGACCACGCCGACAATCGCCAGCACCGCACAGGCCTTGGACGCACTGTCACGATTACTGATTGCCTGGCCCAGCGCAATAATGCCGAAGTACAGGAACAGCAGGATGAGCATGGACGTAAGGCGGGCGTCCCACACCCACCAACTGCCCCAGGTCGGCTTGCCCCAGATGGCGCCGGTAACCAGCGCCACGGCGGTCATCCAGGCACCGATGGGCGCAGCACATTGCAGGGCGACGTCGGCCAGTTTCATCTTCCACACCAGCCCCACCACCCCGGCGACCGCCAGCAGCACGTAGCAGGACTGCGCCAGCATCGCCGCCGGCACATGAATGTAGATGATGCGGAAGCTGTTGCCTTGCTGGTAGTCCTGGGGGGCGAACGCCAGGCCCCAGGTGATACCGACCAGCAACAGGAGCACGGCAGCGCCGGCCAGCCATGGCAGCATACGGCCGCTGATGGCATAGAACCATTTCGGGGAGCCCAGCTTGTGGAACCACGTCCAGCTTATTTTCATCAGGGTACATCCAGGGTATTTGCCGGGCTTGAAAGCCCGGGACTCGTTATTCGCCGACGCTGATCTTCAGGCCGGCCGCTATCGCAAAGGGTGCCAGGGTAACGGCCAGGGCCGTCAGGCTGGCGAGCCAGAGCAGGTGGCCGGTTGCGGGCATATTTTGCAACGCCGCTTGCAACGCACCACTGCCCAGGATCAATACAGGGATATACAACGGCAGAATCAGCAACGCCAGTAACAAACCACCGCGCTTCAGACCGACTGTCAGCGCCGCACCTACCGCACCCAGCAGGCTCAGGACCGGTGTGCCCAGCAGCAGGGAGCCGAGCAGCACCGGCAGGCAATGGCTCGGCAGCCCCAGCATCAGCGCCAGTAGCGGCGCCAACAATACCAGCGCCAGCCCGGAAAAGATCCAGTGCGCCAGCACCTTGGCCAGCACCAGCAGCGCCAGCGGGTGCGGCGACAGGACCCACTGTTCCAGCGAGCCATCCTCGAAATCGCTGCGGAACAAGCCGTCCAGCGACAGCAGCACTGCCAGCAGCGCCGCTACCCAGACCAGGCCTGGCGACAAGGTTTGCAACAATTGGCTTTCCGGGCCGACTGCCAGCGGGAACATGGCCACGACGATGGCGAAGAACACCAGCGGGTTGGCCAGCTCGGCAGGGCGACGGAACAGCAGGCGCGCTTCGCGACGCAACAACAGGATGAATACGCTCATGCCGCCCATTGCCCCAGGTTCAGTTCACGGTAACCGGAGGGCTTGCGTTCCAGCGTATGGTGGGTGGTCAGCACCACCGTGCCGCCCTGCTCGCAGTGGGCCGCCAGGTGCGCTTCGAGCTGCGCTACGCCTTGCTTGTCCAGGGCAGTGAACGGCTCGTCGAGAATCCACAGCGGCGGGCTGGCCAGGTGCAGCCGGGCCAGGGCCACGCGGCGCTGCTGGCCGGCCGACAGGGTATGGCAGGGTACGTCTTCGAAACCGCGCAAACCGACCGCCGCCAGTGCCGCCCAGATCGCCTCGCGGCTGGCCGGCTGGTGCAGGGCGCACAGCCAGGTGAGGTTTTCCTCGGCGGTGAGCAGGTCCTTGATGCCCGCGGCGTGACCGATCCACAGCAGAATGCTGGCCAGGGCATGGCGCTGCTCGGCCAGGGGCTTGCCGCCCAGCAATATCTGCCCGGCGGTGGGTTGCATCAACCCGGCCAACAGCCGCAGCAAGCTGGTCTTGCCGCTGCCGTTGGGGCCGCTGATCTGCAGCATGTCGCCGGCGCCCAGCTCGAAATCGAGCTGCTCGAACAGCAGGCGCCAGTCGCGCTCGCAGGCCAGGCCCGCAGCTTGGAGGTGAAGGGTCACGGTTTCGCCTTATCTTTGTAGGGCTTCGGGCCGGCGTCGCCTGTTTCGCGGGCTTGCCCGCGCCCACAAGGTCTCGTGCAGTTTGAAAGCTGCGCTGAACCTGTGGGAGCGGGCAAGCCCGCGAAGCAGGCGACGCCGCTCCAGAACCCTTGTGTCTCAAGTCGCCCCGCGCGCTGCCGTTATACTGGCAACCACGGGCGGTCGGCATTATTACACGCGCCACCGCGCTGCCAAGAGGCCGGGTCCCACAGGTTGTATACAATCATGACTGAAATCAATAGTCTCGGCGCACAAACCGCGATCAACAGCCAAGCCATGAAGGCGGGCATGACCGGCGAACTGCTGCGCCTGATCCAGGCGCAGCCCGGCCTGCTGGCACCCGGCGAGACCGCGCAGGCCGAGGTCGTGTCGTTGCGCCAGACGGGCCAGGACTTCCAGCTGGTGCTGCGGTTGATACAGGCCAACGGCGTACAGACCCAACTGCAAGCCAGCGCCAGCCAGCCCTTGCCCCAAGGCAGCCAGGTCACAGTCAGCCAGACCGAAAGCAACCGCCTGGCAATCATGCTGCAGCAGGCCAACGCCAGCCAGATCACCACTCTCACTCGCCTGGATGCCAGCAAAGTGCCCGTCGGCACGCTGCTGCAAGGCAAGGTCCTGACCAACCAGGCATTGGCCCAGGCGCCTGGGCAACCGGCGAGCTACCGGGCGCTGGTCAGCCTGCTCAACACTGCCCAGGCCGGCTCCACGCTCAGCATCGACAGCCCGCGCCCGCTGGCCATTGGCAGCCTGCTCAGCGCACTGGTGCAGGGCGACCAGTCGCTGCGCTTTGTCCCGCTTAGCGGCAGGCAGGACCAGCTCAGCATTGCCCAGCAACTGCTGACCCAGCAAAACCGCCAGGCCTCGCTGCCCGGCCTGCTCAACGCCCTGCAACAGCTCACCCGCGACCCGGGCGTCGATGGCGACCTGCGTGCCAGCGCCGAGCGCCTGCTGGCCGGCCTGCCAGACGCCCGCCAGCTGGGCGACGCCAAGGCCGTGGCCCAGGCTCTGAACAACAGTGGCACTTTCCTTGAAGCGAAACTGCTGGGCGGCTTTCCTGCCAGCGTGGCCACAGACCTGAAGGCCCACCTGCTGCGCCTGATCACTCAGGCCCCGGCCAGCACACCCGGCACGCCCGACCTCGCGCCCGCCAGCCTGGCCGTGACCATGCCGGCGCTCGCCCGCAGCGCGCTGGGCATGCTCGAACGGGTCAGCCCCAAGCCGCAGCCAGGGGCATTCCCCCTGCCCTCGCGCCTGCTCAAGGCCATGGAAGACGAAGGCGACCTGCAACAACTGCTGCGCCTGGCCGCTGCGGCCATCTCGCGCCTGCAAAGCCATGCCATGAGCAGCCTGCAACAAACCGGCACCCTGGAAAACGGCAATCTGCAGACCACCTGGCAAACCGAAGTGCCGATCCGCCACGGCCAGGAGTTCATCCCATTGCAGGTCAAACTGCAGCGTGAAGAAACCCCGCAACAGCAGGCAGACCGCCAACACGAAGCACAGGACCCTCTGCAAGCCCTGTGGCGCATCGAACTGGCCTTCGACCTTTCACCTCTCGGCCCACTGCAAGTACAGGCGCAGTTCAGCCAAGGCCGCCTGAGCGGGCACCTGTGGGCAGAGCGCGAACAAACCGCAAAGCTGATCGACAGCCAGCTCGGTGCCTTGCGCCAGCGCCTGCTGGAGCGCGGCCTGGAGGTTGGCGACCTGGAATGCCACCCGGGCATCCCCCCTCAAGGCCCGCGCACACGGGTTGAGCAACGCTGGGTAGACGAAAACGCATGACACAGAAACCACCCCGCCAGGCCATTGCCCTGACCTACGACGGCCAGCAGGCCCCAACCCTCAGCGCCAAAGGTGACGATGCGCTGGCCGAGGCCATCCTGGCCCTGGCCCGCGAGCATGAGGTGCCGATCTACGAAAACGCCGAACTGGTGCGCCTGCTGGCACGCCTTGAACTGGGCGAGCAGATCCCGGAGGCACTGTACCTGACCATTGCCGAGATCATTGCCTTCGCCTGGCAACTGCGGGGCAAGGTGCCCACCGGTTTCAGCGACGACGCCGAGGCGCCGCGCGACATCACTCCGGTCACCGCACTGCTGCCGCCGGCAAACCACCGGTAGTTATCTACCACCGCCGTCGGCGTCAGCCGTTCAGCCTTGCCATTCCTGTCAATGAGCAAGGTGAACACCATGTCCACAAGCCGCATCAACACCGCCGCCGTGCAGTACGTTCGCGACCACCTGAGCCATATCCCCCGCCCTGACCGCGAAGCCAGCCGTGCGATCCATCAATGGCTGACGCAGCAGGGCCATGACCTTGACCCCGACCAGACCGACGTAGTCACCCTGCACTACCGTGGCAATCAGACAGTCATCGTCCAACGCCTTTCACTTACCCAAGCGACGCTTTCAGACTGGCAGGGTGAAACAGCCAAGAACCTGATCGGCCAGTTGCTCCCTGGCCACTGGGCAGGCACGTTGCCAGATGGCCCGCTGACCATCGTCGAGCGCCTGCCCGAACCTGGGGTGTTTGACAACAGCGCCCGCTTCTCGGTGTTCAACGGCCTGTTCCGGCGCACGACCCCGGCCCGCTACGACAGCAGCACACACCTGCCGGTCGACGTCGAGGCCATGCAGCAGTTCATCTGGGACCTGGACTTTCACACCCGCTTCGTGGGCATGCTCGACAATTACTGGCAACAGGCTGAACAAACCCACCGGCAGTCAATGCAGATCAGCTTCATGGCCGCCTGCAACAAGCAGGTCCAGGAAGGCTCGTTGAGCGATGCAGGTCGCCAGATGGCGTGGCAAGTGGCGGGGCTGATGGCAAAAGCACCCGGTTTGCAGGCAAGGCCTTTGAACGTATACGGCTACGCAGCCACCGACCTGATCTGCATCACAGACGAGGCACAGCCAAAAGTACTGCTGTACCTGCCAGGCAATGCATCGCCCTTGCATGAGTTCGACGGTATGGCTGCCATGCAAGACTGGTTCGCCGAACAGTGCCGCGACGACGAAAAACGCCTGCGCCTGCGCCAGTACTTCAAACTGGCCGACACCCCCGATGGCCTGGACTTCAGTGGGCTGGATACCGCGCTGGCCGGCCTTGGCGCCTACCCCGGTTTTCACCACCGATCGCCCAACCGCGCAGGCTTCACCGTCGACGGCCCCTGGCCCCCCCGCGAGTACATCAACTACAAGGCCGGCCACTACAGCCCGTTGCTCGCAGGTGATCTGTTCACAGCCCTCACCCAACGCCAGCGCGAGCGCAGCTATGCCGATGCCGATTTCATCATCACCAGCGATGCGCAGGTGACCAAGGCTCGCTGGCGCGGCTACCTGGTGGCGTCGATCAACCTGCTGGCACCACTGGCGCTGGTGGTTCCCGAGCTGATCCCGCTGCTGGCAGCCGGCGGTGTCGCGCAATTTGGCCTGGGGCTCGATCAGGCGATCAACGGCAAGACCCTTGCAGACAAGGACGCTGGTGTGAGCAACATCGCCTTCGGCCTGCTTAATGCTGCCCCACTGGCCTTGCTCCCTGCAGACGGCCTGCGAATGCTGTTCCCAGGCAAAAGCTCGCGCTTCGTCCTGCCCACGCGTCTTAACGATCAATGGGGCTACCCGCTGGGGCCCGACAGCCCTCCCCGGCTACCTGAAGAAATACTGGCAGACTTTTTCGTGCCAGCCGAGCCACCTGTGGAAACCACGCGGATTGCCAGGGGACCCTTGAATCAGGCAACGGGTACCAACCCGCTGCTGGCGCTCAAGGACGGCAACGAAGTCCAGGTACTGTATGACACTGAAAACGATGCCTTCATCCTCCAGGAGGATGCCAACGAAGTCCTGCCGAATTACTACCAGGTAAACGCGGGCACGCGCGACCTGTACCAGGTCAACCCGGCCACGCGTGGCGCCAGCGATGCAATGCGCATGTACACGCTACGTAACCTGGACGTCGACCTGCAACTGCCGCTCAGCGTGCCTGTGGTCAACAGCTCGGAAGTAACCCCACTGCCCAAGAAAATCCTCAGCATCTGGGTCGGCGGCAAGAGCATCCCGGATGAGCTGGTGGAGAACATCACGAGCAATGCAAAACGCCTTGAGGGTACGGGCTTTACCTATGAGTTCTACCTGTCGAAGTCCAACCCTAAAGCTTTCATGAAAAACCGCGCCAAGCTGACCGCTGCTTCGAACGTTCAGATCAAAACCCTGGAAGAGCAGCCCTTCTACACGGCCTTCGAGCAAACCGACTTCTACCATCAGTACCGCCAGGCACTGGACAGTAACGGGGCAAACTTCTCGTCTGCCTCCGACGTACTGCGCTACCCGTTACTCCATTCGGAGGGCGGAATCTACATGGACGTCGACGACACGCTGCGCAGCTTCGAAGACAATCCCGACAGCTTCGCCATGATCAGCTCGGTAGCCTTGAAAACCACGCCTGATGGCCTGGTCCTCGGCAGCCCGGTGAACAACGAGCTGCTGGGCATGCATTGTGACTACAACAGCAACATGATCGGCAGCCATGCCAACAACCCGACCCTGCGCGCAATTTCTGCAGAGATGGACGCACGCTACCGCAGCAATCTATCGTTCTACGACATCAGGCCGCTGGCAGGCACCCACGGTTACGCAGCCTACGCCAGGGAATTGAGCAGGATGACCGGGCCTGGCTTGCTCAACGATGTAGTTGCTCGGCATCTACCCAGGCTGCAGTTCCTGCGGCAACTAAGCAAGCTGGAGTCGATTCCGCAGACCACTTATCGCGCCCTCACGGAAAACCTGGCCATCCCCATTGCCCAGGCGCGCAACAACGACCAGGCACTGGGTAGTGTGGCAACCATCGGCAACTACCATTCCTGGGGCAAACCCTGAGGTCGGCGTCCTGAGTTACCTGACCCGCAGCGCGATACAGGATCAGCCCCTGCTCCGGTGGGCCCAGGCAGGCCTGTAACCCAGGTCAGCCGCTGCGGTGCAGCTTGCTCATCAGCTCCGCCTCGGCTTGGGTCAGGCCACAGCTTTCGGTCAGCTCGGCCACGCTGGCGCCCATGCCGACCAGCTTGGCCGCCTGGGAGAAGGTGACGTTGTTGGGGTCGCGCTGCTCCAACTGCTGGAGCCTGTCAGGCAGCGGGGCCATCGTCACGCTCAGTTCGTGCAGCGCCTCTCCCATGCGCACGGTACCGTTCTGGTAGTCGTCCAGGCGCTTGGCCAGGTCCTTGATGCGCTGGTCACGCAGCGCATCACCCTCGGCTTGCTGCGCAGCCAGCTCGCGCTGGCGCTTGCTGTAGTTGAGGAAGAACCACAAGCTCAGCGCCCAGACCAGCGCCAGGAAGATGACAGCAACCTGTAGGATCAACTCAGATATTCTCCAGCTCGGACCACTCTTCCTCGGTCATCATCTTGTCCAGCTCGACCAGGATCAGCAGTTCACCATTCTTGTTGCACACGCCCTGGATGAACTTGGCCGACTCTTCGTTACCCACGTTCGGTGCGGTTTCGATTTCGGACTGGCGCAGGTAAACCACTTCGGCCACGCTGTCGACCAGAATACCGACCACTTGCTTGTCGGCTTCGATGATGACGATACGGGTGTTGTCGGTAACTTCGGTCGGCATCAGGCCAAAACGCTGACGGGTGTCGATCACGGTCACCACATTGCCGCGCAGGTTGATGATGCCCAGCACGTAGCTTGGAGCGCCCGGTACCGGGGCGATCTCGGTGTAGCGCAGCACTTCCTGTACCTGCATCACGTTGATGCCGTAGGACTCGTTGTCCAGACGGAAGGTAACCCACTGCAGGATCGGATCTTCGGAACCTTGTGCAGACGACTTTTTCATTCCCCTACCCTCAAAATCCGCTGTTTGGCGGTTGTGTTCTGTGTCATTTCTGTTTGGCGTGCATCTGCTTGACCGCGCCGCTGGCGATCAGCTCGGCCAGTGCGGCGACGTCGAGCAGTGCACACATGTGTTCAATCACCGTGCCGGCAAGCCACGGCCGCTGGCCGCGCTGGCTACGCCACTTGATCTCGGACGGGTCCAGGCGCAACGAGCGGCTGACCTGATGCACGGCCAGTCCCCATTCGTAGCCTTGCACCGAAATCACGTAATTCAGGCCTTGACGGAAATCGTCGCGGTAGCGGTCGGGCATTACCCAACGCGCAGTGTCCAGCACCTTCAGGTTGCCGGCCTGGCAGGTCAAAATACCCAGGAACCAGTCAGGCTGGCCGAACAGCGGCGTCAGCTCCTGGCCGGCCAGGTTGTAGATCGAGCCCAGGCACACCAACGGCACCGCCAGGGTCAGGCCGGCGACGTCGAACAGCAGGCACTCGAACGGCTCCGCCGCCCAAACCGGGCGGCCGTCGACGGTCGCCGGGGGCACCGGTAGATTGGGCGCTGGCAGGTGCACATCGACCAGAGGCACTGCGGGTTCCACGGTTTGTTCTTCGACCAGCACCGGAATGGCGGCCTCGGCAAGCACCTCCTGCTCGACCACCGTCACCACCGGCGCCTCTACTGGCACGACGCTGGGCAGCACCGCCAGCCTGGGTTCGGCAAACGGCCGTGGGGCAAGGCTGGCAGGGGCTTCGGCGGGTACCGGTCGCGCCAGCTGACGGGCATCACGTGCCTGCTCCTCACGCACCGCCTCGGCGAACGCGTCCGCCGAGGCTGGCGGCTCAAACAGGTCTTCGGCCTCGGTGGCTTCCTGCAGCAGGCCATCGAGGTACGACTGCAAGGCCATCTGCGGCCGGGTGCTGGTGTGTCGGGTCTGGGTCATCAGGCCACCTGCACTGCAGTCTTGTAGGTCAGCAGGTGCTTCAGCAGCGCCCGGTAAGCAATCAACCCGCGGCTCTTGCTGTCGAACTGGGAGGGCGTGACGCCCTTGCGGCTGGCATCGCGCAGGCGCGTATCCACCGGAATATAGCCCTGCCACACCTGTTGGCCGTAGGTGTCACGCAGTAGTTTGAGTGTGCCCAGGGAGGCCTGGGTGCGGCGGTCGAACAGTGTTGGCACGATCTGGTACGGCAGCGCCTGCTTGCGCGAGCGGTTGATCATGGCCAGGGTGCCGACCATGCGTTCCAGGCCCTTCACCGCCAAAAACTCGGTCTGCACCGGAATCACCAATTGCTGGCTGGCGGCCAAGGCATTGACCATCAGCACGCCCAGCAAGGGTGGGCTGTCAATCACGGCATAGTCGAAATCCTGCCACAACTGCGCCAGACTCTTGGCGATCACCAGGCCCAGGCCATTCTGCCCCGGCGACTGACGCTCCAGCACGGCCAGTGCGGTGCTCGACGGCAACAGCGAAATGCGCTCATCGCTGGTGGGCAGCAGCAACTGCCCGGGCAGGCCGTCTGGCACTGCGCCCTTGTGCAGGAACAGGTCGTAGCAGCTGTGCTCCAGCGCATCGGGGTTGTGCCCGAAATAGCTGGTCATCGAACCGTGCGGATCGAGGTCGACAACGACCACGCGCTTGCCTGCCTCAGCCAGCAGGCCAGCCAGGGCGATGGTTGTGGTGGTCTTGCCGACGCCACCTTTTTGATTAGCTACTGCCCAGACTCTCATCAAGCAAACTCTATCTATTGATTTGGCAGGGACACTGTAGAAACTACTGCCTTGCTCAACACTTGGAAGCGTGTGCAATCAGTGTGGGAGCGGGTTTACCCGCGAACACCGGCGTAGCCGGTGCCATACACCGTGTCGCCTTCTTCGCGGGTGAACCCGCTCCCACAGGGATTTGGCAATCTCATCAACTGGGTAACGGTGACAGAGAATTGACGAGTTACTGCCCCGCCACCGTTGCTGGCGTTGCAGGTGCACTTTGTGTGCCAGCCCGGCGCAACGCGGCATCCGGCGTGGCATGAGCACTGCCCGAGCCGGTCAGGCTGCGGCGCACTTCGAGGTTGCGCGAAATCACCAACACCACCCGGCGGTTACGCGCGCGGCCTTCGGCGGTGTCATTGCCGGCCACCGGCTGGTACTCGCCATAACCCACCGAGGCCATGCGCGCCGGGTTGACCCCTTCCATGGCCAGCAGGCGTACGATACTCGCCGCCCGCGCCGAAGACAGCTCCCAGTTGGTCGGGTACTGCGCCGTGCGGATCGGCAGGTTGTCGGTAAAGCCTTCGACATGCACCGGGTTGGCGAACGGTTTGAGGATGCTGGCCACCTTGTCGATGATGGCAAATGCCTTGTCGCTGGGCATGGCATCGCCACTACCGAACAGCAACGACGAACTCAGCTCGATCTCGATCCACAACTCGTTGCCGCGCACGGTCATCTGGTTGCTGTTGATCAGGTCGCCAAAGGCATCACGCACGTCATCGCTGATGGTTTTCAGCGGGTCGACATTGGTCGCTGCCAAGCCCGCTTCGGTCTGCTCGCTGTCTTTGACCAGCGGCTCTGCCGGACGCACGCTCAACGGCTGCTCATCGCCGATGGGGATCGGTTTCATGCTGCGCTCAGGGTCGTTGAACACCCCGAGCAACGCCTGGGAAATAACCTTGTACTTGCCCTCGTTGATCGAGGAAATCGAGTACATCACCACGAAAAAGGCGAACAGCAAGGTGATGAAGTCGGCGTACGACACCAGCCAGCGTTCGTGGTTTTCGTGTTCCTCGGTATGACGACGGCGACGCATGGGTTACTCCATGAAGCCTTGCAGCTTCAACTCGATCGAGCGCGGGTTTTCACCCTCGGCAATCGACAACAAGCCTTCAAGCAGCATCTCGCGGTAGCGCGACTGGCGCATGACATTGGCCTTGAGCTTGTTGGCGACCGGCAGCAGGATCAGGTTGGCGCTGGCCACGCCGTAGATGGTGGCGACGAAGGCCACGGCAATGCCGTTGCCCAGCTGCGAGGGGTCGGCCAGGTTGCCCATCACGTGGATCAGGCCCATCACCGCACCAATGATGCCGATGGTCGGCGCATAGCCGCCCATGCTCTCGAACACCTTGGCCGCCTGGATGTCACGGCTTTCCTGGGTCAGGAAGTCGACTTCAAGGATGCTGCGGATGGCTTCTGGTTCGGCACCGTCCACCAGCAACTGCAGGCCCTTGCGCGCATACGGGTCGGGCTCGGCGTCGGCCACCCCTTCCAGGCCCAGCAGGCCCTCCTTGCGCGCGGTCAGGCTCCAGTTCACCACGCGGTCGATGCCACCCGCCAGGTCGACCCGCGGCGGGAACAGGATCCAGCGCAGAATCTGCAAGGCGCGCTTGAAGGAGGACAGCGGCGACTGCAACAAGGCAGCCGCCAGGGTGCCACCCAGCACGATCAGCGCCGCCGGGCCGTTGACCAGAGCGCCGGCATGGCCGCCTTCAAGGAAGTTGCCACCGACGATGGCGACAAATGCGAGAATCAGGCCGATCAGGCTGAGGACGTCCATCAGACGCAGGCCTCCACCAGGTGCTTGCCGATGTCGTCCAGGCTGTACACCGCGTCCGCCAGGTTGGCTTTGACGATGGCCATGGGCATGCCATAGATCACGCAGCTGGCTTCATCCTGGGCCCACACGGTGCTGCCGCCCTGCTTGAGCAGGCGCGCACCTTCGCGGCCATCGGCGCCCATGCCGGTGAGCACCACCGACAGCACCTTGTCACCGTACGACTTGGCTGCCGAGCCGAAGGTGATGTCCACGCACGGCTTGTAGTTCAGGCGCTCGTCACCGGGCAGGATCTTCACCGTGCCACGGCCGTCGATCATCATCTGCTTGCCGCCGGGGGCCAACAGTGCCAGGCCTGGGCGCAGAATGTCACCGTCCTCGGCTTCCTTCACGTTGATGCGGCACAGCTTGTCCAGGCGTTCGGCAAAGGCCTTGGTGAACGCTGCCGGCATGTGCTGGATCAGCACGATCGGCGCCGGGAAGTTGGCCGGCAGCTGGGTCAATACCCGCTGCAGGGCCACCGGGCCGCCCGTGGAGGTGCCGATGGCCACCAGCTTGTAAGGCTTGCGCTTGGGGGCTGGCGAGTGCGACGCCGCCGGGGCCGCTGCACGGGCAGTCGCCGCAGGGCGGGCCGGCGCCGGGCTGGCGAAGCTGCTGGCCGGCGCAGGGCTGCTGGCGGGCACAGGGGCGGCGACCGGCGCCGGCCTGGCATAGCTGCCGAGGCGGCGGTTGCTGCGCGAAATGGTATGCACCTTCTCGCACAGCATCTGCTTGACCTTGTCGGGGTTGCGCGAAATGTCCTCAAAGTTTTTCGGCAGGTAATCCACCGCGCCAGCATCCAGCGCGTCGAGGGTGACGCGAGCGCCTTCGTGGGTCAGTGAGGAGAACATCAAAACCGGCGTCGGGCAGCGCTGCATGATGTGCCGCACAGCGGTGATGCCGTCCATCATGGGCATTTCGTAGTCCATGGTGATGACATCGGGCTTGAGCGCCAGCGCCTGGTCGATTGCTTCCTTGCCATTGGTCGCGGTACCTACTACCTGGATCGTCGGATCCGCGGAGAGGATTTCCGAGACACGGCGGCGGAAGAAACCGGAATCATCCACCACCAGGACCTTGACTGCCATAAACACTCCATTAGGCGGCGCAACCCGCCAGGGTGCGCCACCGAAATCAAATACGCCGCGCGGCGTAACGCTTGAGCATGCTCGGGACGTCGAGAATCAACGCAATGCGACCGTCACCGGTGATGGTGGCCCCGGACATGCCCGGGGTGCCCTGCAGCATCTTGCCCAGCGGCTTGATTACCACTTCTTCCTGGCCAACCAGTTGATCGACGACAAAGCCGATGCGTTGCGTGCCGACCGACAGGATCACTACATGACCCTCGTGCTGCTCTTCGTGCACCTGGCCCTGTACCAGCCAGCGCTTGAGGTAGAACAGCGGCAGCGCCTTGTCGCGCACGATCACCACTTCCTGGCCGTCGACCACGTTCGTGCGCGACAGGTCGAGGTGGAAGATCTCGTTGACGTTGACCAGCGGGAAGGCGAATGCCTGGTTGCCCAGCATCACCATCAGGGTGGGCATGATCGCCAGGGTCAGCGGCACCTTGATGACGATCTTCGAGCCCTGGCCTTTGGCCGAGTAGATGTTGATCGAGCCGTTGAGCTGGGAAATCTTGGTTTTCACCACGTCCATGCCCACGCCACGGCCAGACACATCGGAAATTTCGGTCTTGGTCGAGAAGCCCGGGGCGAAGATCAGGTTGTAGCAGTCAGATTCGCTCAGGCGATCAGCGGCATCCTTGTCCATCAGGCCTTTTTCCACGGCCTTGGCGCGCAGGATGTTCGGGTCCATGCCCTTGCCGTCGTCAGAGATCGACAACAGGATGTGGTCACCTTCCTGTTCGGCCGACAGCACCACGCGTCCGGTGCGGGCCTTGCCCGAAGCTTCACGCTCGTCGGGCATCTCGACACCATGGTCGACGGCGTTGCGCACCAGGTGCACCAACGGGTCGGCCAGGGCCTCGACCAGGTTCTTGTCCAGGTCGGTTTCTTCGCCGACCAGCTCCAGGTTGATCTCTTTTTTCAGCTGACGGGCAAGGTCGCGTACCAGCCGCGGGAAGCGGCCGAACACTTTCTTGATCGGCTGCATGCGGGTTTTCATCACCGCCGTCTGCAGGTCGGCAGTGACCACGTCGAGGTTGGACACGGCCTTGGACATGGCCTCGTCGCCGCTGTTCAGGCCCAGGCGCACCAGGCGGTTACGCACCAGCACCAGTTCGCCGACCATGTTCATGATCTCGTCCAGGCGCGCGGTGTCGACGCGAACAGTGGTTTCCGCTTCGCTAACGGCATGCTTCTCGGCAGCCGGCGCCGGCGCACGGGGGGCCGGCGCAGGCTTGCTGGCGGCCGCAGGCGCCGGCGCAGCAGCGGCTGGCTTGGCCGCCGGCTGGCTGTCGGCCAAGGCCTGGGCAGGCGCTTGCGCCTTGGCCACAACCGGGGCCTCGACCGCAGCAACGTCACCACCAAACTTGCCCTTGCCGTGCAACTGGTCCAGCAGGGCCTCGAACTCGTGCTCGCTGATTTCATCGCCAGCGGCGCTGTTGTCGACCGCGACCGGCGCCGGTGCTTTGACGGCAGGCAACGCATCAGCCTGGAACGTGCCCTTGCCATGCAACTGGTCGAGCAGCGATTCGAATTCTTCGTCGGTAATTTCGTCGCTTACCGCTTCTGCGGGCGCGGCAACCGGCTGTACCGCAGCTTCGACACTGAACTGGCCTTTGCCGTGCAACTGGTCGAGCAGCGACTCGAACTCGGCGTCGGTGATTTCGTCACCTGAACCACTGACAGCCTCGCCCTGCATCTGCTCATCGACCGCGGCTTGCGCCTTGACCGCATCGAGCGAATCGAGCAGCTGTTCAAACTCGCTGTCGGTGATGTCCTGGTCATCGGCAGGGCCCATGGCCGCAACCGGTGCCTCGGCTACCGGTGCCGCTGGCGCAGGCACTTCAGCGGCCTCGGCACCACCGGGTTCGGCCAGGCGCGACAAGGCCGCCAGCAACTCGGGGGTGGCCGGGGTTACGTCGGCGCGCTCGCGCACCTGGCCAAACATGCTGTTGACCGTATCCAGTGCTTCAAGCACCACGTCCATCAGTTCCGCATCGACCCGGCGCTCACCTTTGCGCAGGATGTCGAACACGTTCTCGGCGATATGGCAGCACTCCACCAGCTCGTTCAGCTGGAGGAAGCCGGCGCCCCCTTTTACAGTGTGGAAACCGCGAAAGATCGCATTGAGCAGGTCGGCATCGTCAGGTCGGCTTTCCAGCTCGACCAGTTGCTCGGACAGTTGCTCAAGAATTTCGCCGGCTTCTACCAGGAAATCCTGGAGGATTTCTTCATCGGCGCCGAAGCTCATCAAACGTGCTCCTTAAAAACCCAGGCTGGACAGCAAATCGTCGACATCGTCCTGACCGGACACAACGTCTTCACGCTTATCGGCATGAATCTGCGGACCTTCACCCCGAGTCGGATGTTTTTCTGCATCTTTTTCTGCGCGCAGTTGATCGTGGTCATGCTGGATACCGGCAAAACGGTCGACCTGGCTGGCCATCAGCACCAGTTTGAGCAGGTTGCTTTCCACCTCGGTCACCAGGCTGGTGACGCGCTTGATCACCTGGCCGGTCAGGTCCTGATAGTCCTGAGCCAGCAGAATGTCATTGAGATGCCCGGCAACCTTGCGGTTACCTTCAGCGCTGTGCGTCAGGAAACTGTCGACGCGCTTGACCAGGTCACGGAACTCCGGCGCAGCCACTTCGCGGCGCATGAAGCGCTGCCAGTCGGTGCTCAGCGCCTTGGCTTCGCTGGCCAGGTCGTTGAGCACCGGGGTGCTTGCCTCGACCAGGTCCATGGTGCGGTTGGCCGCGCCCTCGGTCAGCTTGACCACGTACGACAGGCGCTCGGTAGCGTCGGTAATCTGCGACACCTCCTCGGCCTGCGGGATGGTCGGGTCGATCTGGAAGCTGACGATAGCGCTGTGCAACTCGCGGGTCAGCTTGCCGACTTCCTGGTACAGGCCGCGATCGCGGGTCTGGTTCAGCTCGTGAATCAGCTGTACCGCCTCGCCAAAACGGCCCCGTTCCAGGCTTTCGACCAACTCTTGGGCATGTTTCTTCAGGGTCGATTCGAACTCCCCCAAAGACGTTTGTGATGAATCCATGGCGCGCCCCCTGACGTGACTCAGCCGTTGACGCGTTCGAAGATCTTCTCGATCTTTTCTTTGAGCACCTGAGCGGTGAACGGCTTGACCACATAGCCATTGACGCCGGCCTGGGCCGCTTCGATGATCTGGTCGCGCTTGGCCTCGGCAGTCACCATCAGTACCGGCATGGTTTTCAGCTTTTCACTGGCACGCACTTTACGCAGCAGGTCGATGCCGGACATGCCGGGCATGTTCCAGTCGGTCACCAGGAAGTCGTAGTGGCCGTTTTCCAGCATCGGCAGCGCCGTGGTGCCATCGTCGGCTTCTTCGGTGTTGGTGAAGCCCAGGTCACGCAACAGGTTCTTGATGATCCGCCGCATCGTCGAAAAGTCGTCAACGATGAGGATTTTCATGTTCTTGTCCAATTAGACCTCCAAGCAGTCTCAAACGCGCCCGGTCTACCGGGCACGCACTCATTCAATTCGGTACAACGTGGATAACGCACGTGGAAAACGACTGCAACGACACCGGGCTCAACGTGCCCGCCATTCCCCCAGGCGGCTACGCAGGCGCGCGGCGCACTGGCTGTGCAACTGGCTGACCCGCGACTCGCTGACCCCAAGCACCTCGCCGATTTCCTTGAGGTTCAGCTCTTCGTCGTAGTACAGCGCCAGCACCAGGCGCTCACGCTCCGGCAGGTTGGCAATGGCCTCGGTCAGGGCAGCCTGGAAGCGTTCGTCCTCCAGGCCACGCGCAGGTTCGACATGGCCACTGGCGCCATCCTCATGCAGCCCTTCGTGCTCGCCGTCCTGCAACAGGTCGTCAAAGCTGAACAGGCGGCTGCCCAAGGTATCGTTCAAGATCCCGTAGTAATCATCGAGACTCAATTGGAGTTCGGCAGCAACTTCATGATCTTTAGCGTCCCGGCCTGTTCTGGCTTCAACGGCACGCATCGCGTCACTGACCATGCGGGTGTTGCGGTGCACCGAACGCGGTGCCCAGTCGCCCTTGCGCACCTCGTCCAGCATGGCCCCGCGGATGCGGATGCCGGCATAGGTTTCAAAGCTGGCGCCTTTGCTGGCGTCATATTTGTTGGACACTTCAAGCAGGCCGATCATGCCGGCCTGGATCAGGTCCTCGACCTGCACGTTGGCCGGTAACCGCGCCAACAGGTGGTAGGCAATGCGCTTCACCAGCGGGGCGTAGCGTTCGATCAGCTCGTACTGGGCGTCTTTCGCCGCCCGGCTGTACATCTTGAAGCCGCTGGCGTTCATAGCACGGGTCCCGCGCTGGTGGGTTGCACCAGACGCTCGACAAAGAACTCCAGGTGACCGCGCGGATTGGCCGGCAGCGGCCAGCTGTCGACCTTCTGGGCGATCGCCTTGAAAGCCAGCGCGCACTTGGAGCGTGGGAAGGCTTCGTAGACGGCGCGCTGCTTCTGCACTGCCTTGCGCACACACTCGTCGTACGGCACGGCGCCCACGTACTGCAGGGCAACGTCGAGGAAGCGGTCGGTGACCTTGGTCAGCTTGGCGAACAGGTTGCGCCCTTCCTGCGGGCTCTGCGCCATGTTGGCCAGCACACGGAAACGATTCATCCCGTAGTCGCGGTTGAGCAGTTTGATCAGGGCGTAGGCATCGGTGATCGAGGTGGGCTCGTCACAGACCACCAGCAGCACTTCCTGGGCGGCGCGAACGAAGCTGACCACCGACTCGCCAATCCCCGCCGCAGTGTCGATCACCAGCACGTCGAGGTTGTCGCCGATTTCGCTGAACGCCTGGATCAGCCCGGCATGCTGGGCCGGGGCCAGGTGCACCATGCTCTGGGTGCCCGAGGCCGCCGGTACGATGCGCACACCGCCAGGGCCCTGCAGCATCACGTCACGCAGCTCGCAGCGCCCCTCGATGACATCGGCCAGGGTACGTTTGGGGGTAAGGCCCAGCAACACGTCGACGTTGGCCAGGCCCAGGTCGGCGTCCAGCAGCATGACCCTGCGGCCAAGCTCGGCCAGCGCCAGGGACAAGTTCACTGAAACGTTAGTCTTGCCGACGCCACCTTTGCCACCGGTCACGGCGATCACCTGTACGGGATGCATGCTACCCATGTCTGTTCTTTACCTTGTCTCGCTGGGACTCAGGCCACACGTGGGGCAATTCTGCGTACCCCTTGGCATAGCTACTTTGCACACGCTTCATGGTCAACCCGCTCGCCGGGGGTTGTGATAGAGATCAGCGAACATGTCGGCCATGGCCTCCTCGCTGGGCTCGTCCTGCTGCTGCACATTGACCGCACGGGACACCAATTGGTGGCCACGCGGCAGATGCAGGTCGTCAGGAATGCGGGGGCCATCGGTGAGGTAGGCCACGGGCAGTTCATGACTGATGGCAAGGCTCAGCACATCGCCAAGGCTTGCCGTTTCATCCAGTTTGGTCAGGATGCAACCGGCCAGGCCACAGCGCTTGTAGCTGTGGTAGGCGGCGGTCAGCACTTGCTTCTGGCTGGTGGTAGCCAGCACCAGGTAATTCTTCGCGGCAATGCCACGCCCGGCCAGGGTTTCCAGCTGCATGCGCAGTGCCGGGTCGCTGGCCTGCAGGCCGGCGGTATCGATCAGAACGACGCGTTTGCGCAGCAGTGGCTCCAGTGCCGCAGCCAGCGACTGGCCCGGGTCGACGTAGGTCACTGGCACGTTGAGGATGCGGCCCAGGGTCTTGAGCTGCTCCTGGGCGCCGATACGAAAACTGTCCATGCTCACCAGCGCCAGGTTCTGCGCGCCGTACTTGAGCACGTAGCGGGCAGCCAGCTTGGCCAGGGTGGTGGTCTTGCCCATGCCGGCCGGGCCGACCATGGCAATCACCCCACCCTCTTCGATCGGTTCGATTTCAGGAATGTCGATCATCCGCGCCAGGTGCGCCAACAGCATGCGCCAGGCCTGGCGTGGCTCTTCGATCTCGGCGGTAAGGTCGAGCAACTCACGGGCGATAGGCCCGGACAGCCCGATGCGCTGCAGCCGGCGCCAGAGGTTGGCCTGCTGTGGCTTGCTGCCCTGCAGCTGGCTCCAGGCCAGCGAACCGAGTTGCACTTCCAGCAGCTCGCGCAGGCCCGACAGCTCGGAGCGCATGGCATCGAACAGGCGCGGGTCGACCGGCGCCGCAGCAGGGGCAGCGGCAGCCTCAGGGGCATCGACATGCGGCTCGATCAACGGCTCGGCGGCCGTCAGCGACTGCCCGGCAAACAATTGGCGGTTGTTGTCGCTGCTGTCCTGGCGGTGGTCCAGCTCGGCCTGGGCAGTGGCGATGCGCGTATGGGTCTTGCGCAGCTCTTCTTCCAGCTCGGCGTTGGGCACGCGCGGAGCCAGGGCGGACAGCTTGTAGTCCAGCGCGGCCGTCAGTTCGACACCACCGGCAATGCGGCGGTTGCCAATGATCGCGGCATCGGCGCCCAGCTCGTCACGGACCAGTTTCATGGCCTGACGCATATCGGCGGCGAAAAATCGCTTAACTTGCATTATCCACTACCTCAGCCGTTAGGGCCCACGGTGGCAACGATGGTGACTTGCTTGTTGTCCGGTATTTCCTGATACGCCAGAACATGCAAATTCGGTACAGCCAGGCGACCGAAACGCGACAGCATGGCGCGGATCGGGCCGGCGACCAGCAGGATGGCCGGCTGGCCCTGCATTTCCTGGCGCTGGGCCGCTTCGATCAGCGAACGTTGCAGCTTCTCGGCCATGCTCGGCTCCAGAAGAACACCATCTTCCTGACCCTGCCCGGCCCTTTGCAGACTATTGAGCAAAATCTGTTCCAACCTTGGCTCCAGGGTAATCACTGGCAGCTCCGACTCAACGCCGACAATGCTTTGCACGATGGCGCGACACAATCCGACGCGTACTACCGCCACCAGCGCGGCGGTATCTTGACTCTTGCCAGCGTTGTTGGCGATGGCTTCGGCAATACTGCGAATATCGCGCACCGGCACCTGTTCCGACAACAGCGCTTGCAGCACCTTGAGCAGGCCCGACAAGGAAATGACACCCGGCACCAGCTCTTCTGCAAGTTTAGGCGATGCCTTGGACAGCACCTGCAGCAGTTGCTGAACCTCTTCGTGGCCAATCAGCTCATGGCAGTGCTTCTGCAGGATCTGGTTGAGGTGGGTGGCCACCACGGTGCTTGCGTCGACCACGGTGTAGCCCAGCGACTGCGCCTGGGAACGCTGGCCGACGTCGATCCACACCGCCTCCAGGCCAAACGCCGGGTCACGCGCGGCAATGCCGTTCAGGGTGCCGAACACTTGCCCGGGGTTGATCGCCAGCTCCCGGTCCGGGTAAATCTCCGCTTCGGCCAGGATCACCCCCATCAGTGTCAGGCGATAGGCGCTGGGCTGCAGGTCGAGGTTGTCACGAATGTGCACGGTGGGCATGAGGAAACCCAGGTCCTGGGACAGCTTCTTGCGCACACCCTTGATCCGCGCCAGCAACTGGCCGCCCTGGTTGCGGTCGACCAGCGGGATCAGCCGGTAACCGACTTCCAGGCCGATCATGTCGATGGGCGTCACGTCGTCCCAGCCCAGCTCCTTGGTATCAAGCGCGCGCTGCGGCGAGGGCAACAGGTCTTGCTGGCGCTGCGCCTCTTGTAGCGCCTCCAGCTTCACCTTGTTCTGCTTCTTCCACACCAGGTAGGCGCCGCCGCAGGCCAGCAGGCCAAGGCTGAGGAAGGCCACATGCGGCATGCCCGGCACCAGCCCCATGACGATCATCAGCCCGCCGGACACCGCCAGGGCCTTGGGCGAATCGAACATCTGCCGGTTGATCAGCTTGCCCATGTCCTCGGAGCCCGAGGCGCGGGTGACCATGATCGCGGCGGCGGTGGACAGCAGCAGTGATGGCAATTGCGCCACCAAACCGTCACCGATGGTCAGCAGGGCGTATACCTTGCCGGCATCGCCAAAGCTCATGCCGTGCTGCAACATGCCGATCAGCATGCCGCCGATCAGGTTGATGAACAGGATCAGCAGGCCGGCGATGGCATCACCGCGGACAAACTTGCTGGCACCGTCCATCGAGCCGTAGAACTCCGCCTCTTGCGCCACTTCGGTACGGCGGTGCTTGGCCTGGGCCTGGTCGATCAAGCCGGCGTTGAGGTCGGCATCGATGGCCATCTGCTTGCCGGGCATGGCATCGAGGGTGAAGCGCGCGCTCACTTCGGAGATACGCCCGGCGCCCTTGGTCACTACCACGAAGTTGATGATCATGAGGATGGCGAACACCACCGCACCGACCACGTAGTTGCCGCCGATCACCACCTCGCCGAAGGCCTGGATCACCTTACCGGCAGCGCCGTGGCCCTCCTGGCCATGCAGCATGACCACGCGGGTGGACGCCACGTTCAGGGCCAGGCGCAGCAGCGTGGCCACCAGCAGGATGGTGGGAAATGCGGCGAAGTCCAGCGGGCGCAAGGCGTACACGCACACCAGCAGCACCACGATCGACAGGGCGATGTTGAAGGTGAAGAACACGTCGAGCAGGAACGGTGGTATCGGCAACATCATCATTGCCAACATCACCAGCAGCAGCAGCGGCACGCCCAGGTTGCCCCGGCCGAGACCGGCCAGGTTGTTGCGGGCGTTGCTGATTAACTGAGTGCGATCCACCGCGAGTCCTCTTGATGCAAAACTTTGACGCCCAGGGGGCGCCTGGGCGTGGCTTTGCAAGAAGCCTTCCAACTTTGCTCGGGAGAGGATGCTGTTTTTGCAGGAGCAGCCTTGTGCTGCGAAGAGGCCATTGCAAGCGAAGATCAACTTCAGCCTTACCGGCCTCTTCGCAGCGCAAGGCTGCTCCTACAGGCACCGCGCCGCCTTTAAGGATAACAAGAGGTCAACTGTCGCGACGCAGGTCCGGTGGGATCGGCAGGTCTTCTTTCAACGGCTCTGGCCGCTTGCCCCTGCCAGCGCGGTACTGACGGATCTGGAACACATAGGCCAGCACCTGCGCCACGGCCAGGTACAAGCCGGCGGGGATCTCCTGCTCTGGCTCGGTGGAGTAGTAGATCGCCCGCGCCAGCGCCGGCGATTCGAGGATCTGGATCTTGTGCTCAACGCCAATCTCCCGAATCTTCAAGGCCATGAAGTCGGTACCCTTGGCCAGCAGCAACGGCGCCGCCCCGCCCTTCTCCGGGTCGTACTGCAGGGCCACCGCATAGTGCGTCGGGTTGGTGATGATCACATCGGCCTGCGGCACCGCTGCCATCATGCGCCGCTGCGACATCTCGCGCTGCAGCTGGCGAATGCGCTGTTTGACCTCGGGCTTGCCCTCGCTGTCCTTGTACTCGTCGCGCACTTCCTGCTTGGTCATCTTCATTTTCTTGTGCGTCTGGTACAGCTGGATGGGCACATCCGCCGCCGCGATCAGCAGCAACCCGGCCGACATCCACAGCGCACTCCAGCCCACCACCTGCAGGCTGTGAATGATCGCCTGCTCCAGCGGTTCGTTGGCAATCGACAGCAATGCCTGGCGGTCGTTGATCAGCACCACCACCGCCACCGCCAGGATCACGAAAAACTTGGCCAGCGCCTTGAGCAGCTCGGTCAGGCCATGCATGGAGAACATGCGCTTGAGCCCTGCCAGTGGGTTCATGCGGCTGAATTTTGGCTGCAGCAGGCTGCCAGAGAACAGGAAACCACTGAGGGCAATTGGTGCCACGAAGGAAATCACGAACAGCAGGATCAGCACCGGCTGCACCGCCCATATTGCCATCTTGCCCGAGGCCAGCAGGAAGGCGCCCATGGCTCGCTCGTCGACAATGATGTCGCGGGTCAGGCTGAAGTTGATGCGCATGATGCTCAGCAACGTCTCAGCCATATGACCGCCGAATGCCAGCAGGCCACCCGCGCCAGCCAGGGTCACCGCCACCGTGTTCAGCTCCTTGGAGCGGGCGATCTCGCCTTTCTCGCGGGCATCGCGCTTGCGCTTGTCGGTGGGGTCTTCTGTCTTGTCCTGACCGCTCTCGCTTTCTGCCATGCTCAGCGCGCCCTCGCCAGTTCACGCAGCCATTGCAGCGCTTCGCTGGCCAATGCCTGGTAGTGGGACAGCACATCGGCCAGGCCGACCCAGAAAATGAACATGCCCATGACCAGGGTCAGCGGAAAGCCAATGGAGAAGATGTTCAACTGCGGCGCGGCGCGGGTCATCACGCCGAAGGCAATGTTCACCACCAGCAACGCAGCGATCACCGGCAGGATCAGCAACAGGCCGGCAGAAAATACCCAACCCAGCCGCCCGGCCAGCTCCCAGAACTGGTTGACCACCAGCGCATTGCCCACCGGCAAGGTGGTAAAACTTTCGGTCAGCACCTCGAACACCACCAGGTGGCCGTTCATCAACAGGAACAGCACGCTCACCAGCATGGTCATGAACTGGCTGATGACCGTGACGTTAACGCCGTTGGCGGGATCGACCATCGAGGCGAAGGCCATGCCCATCTGCACCGCGACGACCTGCCCGGCGATCACGAAAGCCTGGAACAACAACTGCAAGGCCAGGCCGAACAGCGCACCAACGATGATCTGTTCGGCGCACAGCAGCAGGCCGCGCAGGCTCAACGGGTCGAATTCAGGCAACGGCGGCAGCGCCGGCACGATCACCACGGTAATGGCCACCGCCACGTACAGGCGCACCCGCGCCGGCAGCATGCGTGTGCCAAGGATCGGCATGGTCATCAGCACCGCAGTCACCCTGAACAACGGCAGGATGAAGGTGGCAACCCAAGTGCCGATCTGCGCGTCGGTCAGCTCCAGCATATCCGCGTCAACCGATCAGCTGCGGGATGTTGGTGTAGAGGGTGGTGATGTACTCCATGAACTTCTGCACCAGCCATGGCCCGGCGACGATCAGCGTGATCAGCATCACCAGCAGACGCGGCAGAAAGCTCAGGGTCTGTTCGTTGATCTGGGTGGCAGCCTGGAACATCGCAACCACCAGCCCCACCAACAGGCTCGGCACCACCAGCACAGCGACCATCAGAGTGGTCAGCCACAGGGCATCACGGAACAGGTCGACAGCTACTTCAGGTGTCATCGGCGGCTCTCCTTGACGGCGTCAGACGCCGCCGAAACTGCTGGCCAAGGTACCCATGATCAGCGCCCAGCCATCCACCAGCACGAACAGCATGATCTTGAAAGGCAGTGAGATGATCAGCGGCGACAGCATCATCATACCCATGGCCATCAGCACACTCGCCACCACCATGTCGATGATCAGGAACGGGATGAAGATCATGAAACCGATCTGGAACGCGGTTTTCAGCTCGGAGGTGACGAATGCCGGCACCAGGATCGTCAGCGGCACCTGGTCGGGGCCGGCAATGTCGGTGCGCTTGGACAGGCGCATGAACAGGTCGAGGTCGCTTTGCCGGGTTTGCGCCAGCATGAAGTCCTTTAGCGGCACCTGGGCCTTGTCGATGGCCTGCTGGGCGGTCATCTGCTCCTTGAGGTACGGCTGCAGGGCGTCCGAGTTCACCCGGTCGAACACCGGTGCCATGATGAACATGGTCAGGAACAGCGCCATGCCGGTCAGAATCTGGTTCGACGGCGTCTGCTGCAGGCCCAGGGCCTGGCGCAGGATCGAGAACACGATGATGATGCGGGTAAAGCTGGTCATCAGGATGACGAACGCCGGGATGAAGCTGAGCGCCGTCATGATCAGCAGAATCTGCAGGCTGACCGAATACTCCTGCTGCCCGTCCGCCCCGTTGGACAGGGTAATGGCCGGGATCGACAACGGGTCGGCGGCCAGGGCGAGCGGCGCAGCCAGCAGCAGCGCCACACCCAATAAAGAGTTCAACAACGTACGCAGCGGGCCGCTCATCACAACTTGTCCTTAGGGTCCTTGCCCATCAGCTCCATCAGCCGCTGGGCAAATTCCGGCGTTGCCTGACGTGCGCCAGCCGGCACTTCCACAGGTTCGGCCAGCACATGCAAGGCCTCGATGCTACCGGGAGTGTGGCCAATCAGGATCTGCTCCTTGCCCACCTGCACCAGCAGCAGGCGGTCACGCGGGCCGATGGCCCGGCTGCCGACGATCTCGATCACCTGCCCGCCCTTCACCGCCGTGCTTTGCATACGCCGCAGCACCCACGCCAGGAAGAAAATCAGGCCCACCACCAGCAGCAGGCCGAAGACCATCTGCGCCAACTGGCCGCCAAGGCTGCCAGGCGCCGTCGCCGGGGTCGCCGTTGGCGTGGCCGCGGCCAGGCACACCTGGCTGGCCAGCAGTGCAGCGAACGCCGCAATGGCGCGCATCGGGCCCTTCACTCAGCGCAGCTTCTTGATACGTTCGCTGGGGCTGATCACGTCGGTCAGGCGAATGCCGAACTTCTCGTTGACCACTACCACTTCGCCATGGGCGATCAGCGTGCCATTGACCAGCACATCGAGCGGCTCGCCAGCCAGGCGGTCCAGCTCGATCACCGAGCCCTGGTTGAGTTGCAGCAGGTTGCGAATGTTGATCTCGGTGCTGCCCACTTCCATGGAGATGTTCACCGGGATGTCCAGGATCACGTCCAGGTTCGGGCCTTCGAGGCTGACGTTTTCGTTCGGCTTCGGCGAGCTGGCGAATTCTTCCATCGGCATGCGGCCAGCGCCGCCGTTGCCGGTGTCACCGCCCAGCAGCGCATCGATGTCGGCCTGCCCGGCCGAGCCGGTTTCCTCAAGGGCTGCAGCCCACTCATCGGCCAGCGCCTGGTCCTCTGCGGAGGTGATCTCGTTTTCGTTAGCCATGGTTTCCTCGACAGGCATTCAATTCGTTATGAGCGACCGGCACGCCGTCAGCGGCGTTCGATCGGGTCGATGATCTGCAGGGCCAGGTTGCCCTTGTGCGAACCCAGCCGCGCCTTGAACGACGGCACACCGTTGGCGCGCAGCACCAGGTGCTCGGGCAGCTCCACCGGGATCACGTCACCGGGCTGCATGTGCAGGATGTCGCGCAGCTTCAGCTGGCGGCGGGCGACCGTGGCGGTCAGCGGCACGGCCACATCCAGCACGTCCTCGCGCAGGGCCTTGACCCAGCGCTCATCCTGGTCGTCCAGGTCGGACTGGAACCCGGCATCGAGCATTTCCCGCACCGGCTCGATCATCGAGTACGGCATGGTCACGTGCAGGTCGCCGCCGCCACCGTCCAGTTCGATGTGGAAGGTGGACACCACCACTGCTTCGCTGGGGCCGACGATGTTGGCCATGGCCGGGTTGACCTCGGAGTTCATGTACTCGAAGGTGACCGGCATGATTGCCTGCCAGGCTTCCTTGAGGTCGACGAAACACTGGTCCAGCACCATGCGCACCACGCGCAGCTCGGTAGGGGTGAACTCGCGGCCTTCGATCTTGGCGTGGCGGCCATCGCCACCGAAGAAGTTGTCCACCAGCTTGAACACCAGCTTGGCATCGAGGATGAACAGCGAGGTGCCGCGCAGCGGCTTGATCTTGACCAGGTTGAGGCTGGTCGGCACGTACAGCGAGTGCACGTATTCGCCGAACTTCATCACCTGTACGCCACCCACGGCCACGTCGGCGGAACGGCGCAGCAGGTTGAACATGCTGATGCGGGTGTAACGGGCGAAGCGCTCGTTGATCATTTCCAGGGTCGGCATGCGACCCCGTACGATACGGTCCTGACTGGTCAGGTCGTAGCTTTTGATACTGCCAGGCTCGGATGCACTTTCGGTCTGCACCAGCCCGTCGTCGACGCCGTGCAACAGGGCATCGATTTCATCCTGGGACAGCAGGTCCTGTACGGCCATTGCGGACTCCTACTGCAATACGAAATTGGTGAACAGCAACTGGTCGATGACCGGCTTGCCGACTTCCTTCTGCGCCACTTCCTGAACCACTGCGGTCGCCTTCTGGCGCAACATCTCCTGCCCGACCGGACTGCTGGCCAGGGTGTCGAAACCCTGCCCGGAGAACATCATCACCAGGTTGTTGCGGATCACCGGCATGTGCACCTTCAGGGCATCCAGGTCGGCCTGGTTGCGCGCCTGCATGGTGATGCTCAGCTGCATGTAGCGCTGGCGGCCGTTCTGGTTGAAATTCACCACAAATGCCGGGGTCAGCGCCTCGTAGATCGCTGCTGGCTTGACGTTGCCGGCCACAGGCTCGGCGGCCGGGGCCGAATCGCTCTTGTGCATGATGAACCAGGTAGCGCCCACCGAAAGGCCGATCGCCAGCAACAGGCCTACGACGGCCAGCAGGATCAGTTTGAGTTTGCCTTTAGTGGCGGGGTCTTTGACTGCTTCGCTCTTCGCCATGCCAATAATCCGTCGTCCATCGGGGGTTCAAAGGTGGATGGCTTGGCTTGAGCAAGTGTTATGCCAGATTTTGCAGACGATGGGTTCCAGCAGGTTTTGCGGTGCTGCCTTCTTCGCGGGCACGCCCGCGAAGAGGCCGACACTGCAAATGAAGGTCAGGCGTAGTAATCAACCGCACTGTCGCCAACAACCACCTGCTGCTCCACAGGCCGGGTGCCTTCGACGGGCTCGCCCCCGCCCTGCTCCGCCTGGCGCGCCGCCACCCCCGACAGGTTGCTGCCCTGCGCCTGCCCCTGCTGCTGTTGCTGCCCGCGCGACTGGTCGGCCACGTTGACATCCGGCTGGGCCAACCCCTGCTGGGCGAACAGTTCGCGCAGGCGGTGCACCTGGCTGTCGAGGGCATCACGCACACCGGCGTGACCGCTGATGAAGGTGACCTGGGTCGACTGGTCCGTCGCAACATTGACGCGAATGTCCAGGCGGCCCAGCTCCGCCGGCTCCAACTGGATATCCGCCGACTTGAGGTTCTGGCTGGACAGGTACATGACCCGGTTGACCAGGCCCTCGGCCCAGGCACCCTGGTTCATCGGCAATGGCTGGTGCAACGGGCTGGCATTGGCCGGCACGGCGTTGGCGGTCTTGGCCGTGGCAGCCTGGGTCAGGCTGGCGAGGCGATTGGCGAAATCATCGATACGGGTGTCGCTGCTGGCACTCTTGCTGTCTTTCAGGCCATCTTCAAGCAAGGCACCAAAGGCTTTGTCGCCCGGCTCACCTGCTTCACCCTCGGCATTTTCCACCAGATTCGCCAAGGTATTGACGGCTGCCTGCCCATCTTCACCCTCGGCCTGGGACGGATCCAGCGCATGTGCCGAGGTGCCACCCTTGGCCTGGGCGCTGTGCTCCAAGGCCAGCCGCAGGGTTGGCAGGTTAGCCAACGGGTCGGCATCGGGGTCGAAGGCTTCTTCGGCAGCGGGTTCTTCGGGCAGCGCAGCAACCTGCGCCGTGGCGGCCTGCAGTACCGGCGCAACGGCCTCGGCCTGGGCCTGGATCAGTTGCGCACCAGGCTGGGCGTCGGTGACCTGGCCGGCCACCAGGCTGGCATCACGCAGCCCGGTATCGGCCTGGGCCGCGTCGTCAGCTGGCAATTTGTTGCCGTCATCGGCAACCGCAGTTCTGTCGGCGGGGTCTTTCTTGCCACCCGCTGCCGCCTCAGGTTTGTCCTTGAGCTTGGCCGGGGCAGCCTTGTCATCCTGCCCGACGGCCTTATCACGCCCCTGCCTGGCCATCACCTGGCCAAAGCCGTCGCCCTTGTCACCCAGCGCCTGCAGCGGTTTATCCGCCTGCGCGCTGGCCGAACGCGAGGTGCTTTTAATGGCGTTGGCTTGCAACAAAGGGTTGGGTGCGACAGGCATCGAGCGGTCTCCGCGCCAGGAACAGAAAGATCATCCAGCCGGAGAAAAGCAAGACTCGCGCCAACTCACACATCAGCCTGCAGAAATACGCTGCTGCTCATCGCGGTAGAAGTGCTGCACCTCGACGTATTCCAGATCGATGCGGTTGATCAAGTCTTCGATCCCATAGAGCGGGCGCTGCCGCGCGCGGTCTTCCAGTTGCTGGCACAGGCAAGCCAAGGCCACGGCGCCCATGTTGCTGCTGCTGCCCTTGAAGCTGTGGGCGGCCGCACCAAGCTCTTCGGCGCTTTTGGCCGCGTGCAGCTGGCTCAGGCGCCGTTCAGAGTCGTCGAGAAAGGTTTGCACCAACTGCAGGTAGCCATCCTCCATGACTTCACGCAGGTCACTGAGGACCTTGTGGTCAATATGCATGTCAGTCACTTGTTCACTCCTTGATCAAGCCAGATTATGCCCGAGCCAACCTGTGGCTCACCATACGAACTCCACATGTGCGCAACGCCCGCCTTCGCTCCAGCGGGCATTGCTGGCCAGCCGCTGAATCAGGTTCAGGCCACGCCCGCTCAGGCCCTGCGCCAGCGACGGCCGCGACAGCACACGCTGCACATCGAACCCGGCGCCACTGTCGAGCACCTCGATCATCAGACGCCCACCCTCGGCGTGCGGTTCAACCCTCAAGTCGATGCGCACGGAACCGTCGCTCAACGCACCCAGCCGCCGGGCGCGCTCCTGATAATAGTCGGCGAACCCCTGCACATCGCGCTTGAGCTGCGAGTCCAGGCCCAGCACCCCATGCTCCAGCGCATTGGAATACAGCTCGCTGAGCACCGCGTGCAGGCTACCGGTCCGCGCCCGCAGGCCGTGGATTTCTTGCAACAACTGCACCAGATACGGCACCGGGTTGAAGCGTTTGAGGCTCTCGCCACGCACCTCGAACCCCAGCGACCAGTCCAGCGGGCTGGAACGGCCGCTATCAGAGTAGATCATCGGCGCCGGCACCCGCTCCTCCGCGCTGAACATGCGGATGTCGCACAGGCTGATGTCATCACGCGGGTGCCCGCCAAATTGCTCCAGCGCCTGCATGACTTCATCGAACAGCTGCGCAGGGTCGCGATTGGCGGCCAGCACCGCACGCAAACGCTCCACGCCGAATAACCGTTCCTGGTCATCGGCGGTGTCCAGCACGCCGTCCGACAACAGCAACAAGCGCTCGCCCGGTGCCAACGGCAGCACTTCAGTGCTGTCATCGAAACGCTCTGCAGCCAGGATACCCAGCGGCAGGTGCCGAGAGCTCAGTGATGATAGCACATGGCCACTTACCGACAGGCGATAGCCATCGGGCATGCCCCCGTTCCACACCTCGACCGAACCGCGCTGCAAGCTGAGGTCGAGCAGCAGTGCACAGCAGAACATGTCCACCGGCAGGATACGTTTGAGCTTGGCGTTCATCTCGCGCAGGATCTGCGCCATGCCGTAGCCCTTGGCGGTCATGCCGTAGAACACTTCAGCCAGCGGCATCGCCCCTACCGCCGCTGGCAGACCATGGCCGGTGAAATCGCCAAGCAGCACACGCATGTCACCGGCCGGGGTGAACGCGGCCAGCATCAGGTCGCCGTTGAACAGCGCATAGGGCGATTGCAGGTAGCGGATGTTGGGGGCAGAAAGGCAGCCGGAGTGGGCCACCTTGTCGAACACCGCCTTGGCAACCCGCTGCTCGTTGAGCAGGTGGTGGTGGTGCCGGGTAATCTGGTCACGCTGCTCCAGCACGGTAGCCTGCAACCGGCGCAGGCGGTCCATGGCGCGGATCTTGGCGCCGAGGATCACCGCACTGTAGGGCTTGGCCATGAAGTCATCGCCCCCGGCCTCCAGGCAGCGCACCAGGCCCTCCTCCTCATTCAGCGACGTCAGGAAAATGATCGGCACCAGCGCCTCGCCGGCCAGGGCCTTGATCTGCCGCGCCGCCTCGAAGCCATCCATCACCGGCATCAGTGCATCCAGCAGCACCAGCTGCGGGCGCCGCTCGACGAACAGCGCCACCGCCTGCTCGCCGTTTTCTGCGGTGAATACCTGATGGCCCTGGCGGCGCACGATCTGCGCCAGCAGCATTCTGTCGGCGGCCCCGTCTTCGGCGACCAGCACGGTCAACGCCTGTTGGGGCGGCATGTCGGCGCTCAACTGATGTCGAACAGTTTTTCGAAATTGGAGATGGCGAGGATCTTGCGTACATCGGAGCTGGCGTGCACCACGCGCACATCCGACTCATCGCCGCCCGCATGGTCCCTCAGCAACAGCAACATGCCGAGCGCAGAACTGTCGAGGTAGGTGGTGTCCTTCAGGTCGACGATTACCGAATCGGGCCGATAGGGCTGGCGTTCGTAGGCGTCACGAAACTCCTGATGTTTGCCGAAATCGAAGCGCCCCTTGATCTTGATCGTCAGCTTATTCCCTTCCCGCGAAAAATCAGTCTCGACTGCCATGCTAGCGATTCCTTCGATGATGGCGGATGCAACTCCATTAAGGTTTAGCAGGCGATGGCATGGGTGGCAAGCACATGGTTCCAGCAGGCGATGCGGCCCCCTGATTGATGGTGCAAGACAGGATCAGAAATGGTTTTGCCGGGGCAAGCGCTGCGACAGCTCGTCCAGCAACCGCTGCTCACGCTTGTCCTCGGCGCGCCGGGCTTCGTCCATGTAGCGCTGCACCAGCTTGCGCAAACCCTCTACCCGGGCATAGGCCTGCTGCCAGGTGCCACGGGCGTTGTTGAGGTTGTTCTGGTGCCACACCAGGCTCTGGCGCTGCTGGGTCATGGCCGTTTCCAGCTGCCCCAGAAAACGCTGGTAGTTGACCAGCCAGCTGCCATTGACCCCCTGCCCGCCGCGGTTGATCCACTGCAGCTGGTAATCCTCACGAAACCGTTCGAGTTCGGCCAGCTTGGCCTGGGAGGTGGCCACCTGCTGCTGGAAATGCCCCAGGCGCTGGGCTGCCTTGCGCTCGGCTTCCTCGGCCATGTCCACCACCGGCGCCAGGCGCGCAGCGCGTCCGGGCAGCGCCATGGCCTATCAGCCCGCCGGGGGCGTGAAGATCGCCCCCAGCTGTTCGCGGCTCTGCGCCATGCCCACATTCTCCTGCAGGCCTTGGCGCAGAAACTCCACCAGCTTCGATTGCAAGGCAATGGCCAGGTCGGTTTCCGGGTCGCCGCCGGCCACATAGGCGCCCACGCTGATCAGGTCGCGGCTTTGCGACAGGCGCGACCACAATTGCTTGAACTTCTGCGCCTGGCGCAAGTGGTCGGCATCGACCACCTGGGGCATCACCCGGCTGATCGAGGCTTCGATGTCGATGGCCGGATAATGCCCCTCTTCGGCCAGCCGGCGCGACAGCACGAAGTGGCCGTCGAGCACACCGCGCGCCGAGTCGGCGATCGGGTCCTGCTGGTCATCACCTTCGGACAACACGGTGTAGAACGCGGTAATCGAACCACCACCCGCCTCGCCATTGCCCGCTCGCTCCACCAGCTTGGGAAGCTTGGCGAATACAGACGGCGGGTAACCCCGGGTGGCCGGCGGCTCGCCGATGGCCAGGGCAATTTCACGCTGGGCCTGGGCGAAACGGGTGAGCGAGTCCATCAGCAACAGCACGTTCTTGCCCTTGTCGCGGAAGTACTCGGCGATGCGCGTGCAATACATGGCAGCGCGCAGGCGCATCAGCGGCGCATCGTCGGCAGGCGAAGCCACCACTACCGAACGCTTGAGGCCCTCTTCACCCAGGATGTGCTCGATGAACTCCTTCACCTCACGGCCCCGCTCACCGATCAGGCCAACCACGATGATTTCGGCTTCGGTGAAGCGGGTCATCATGCCCAGCAACACCGACTTACCTACGCCAGTACCGGCAAACAGGCCAAGGCGCTGGCCGCGACCGACGGTCAGCAGGCCATTGATACTGCGGATGCCCACGTCCAGCGGCTTGCTGATGGGATCACGGTTGAGCGGGTTGATCACCGGGCCGTCCATCGGCACCCAGTCCTCGGCCTTCATCCCGCCCTTGCCATCCAGCGCACGCCCCGCGCCGTCCAGCACACGGCCGAGCATGCTCATGCCCATGGGCAGCCGGCCGCCGTCATCCAGCGGCACCACCCGGGCGCCGGGGGCGATACCGACAATGCTGCCGACGGGCATGAGGAACACCTTGGGCCCGGCAAAACCCATGACTTCGGCTTCTACCTGGACCGGGTGGTAGCTGTCGTCGTTGATCACCAGGCAGCGGCTTCCCACCGCGGCACGCAGGCCTTCGGCCTCCAGGGTGAGCCCGACCATGCGCAGCAGGCGGCCTTCGACGATGGGCTGGGCCGGCAGCTCGATGGCCTCGGCATAACTGCCCAGGCGTTTGCCGAAGCTGGTGCGGTCAAGGCGCATCAGGGCTTTCCACCGAACGCTCGACCGGGGCGTCCAGGTCTACCGACATGTCTGGCGCCGCCGGGTGCAGGGAATGGTCATGCAACTGGTCGAACAGCTGCGCCACGGCTTTCTCGATGCGCGTTTCCATGGTCGCATCGATGCGGCTATGGGCAGTTTCAATACGGCAGCCCCCCGGCAGAAGTGCGCTGTCTTCCAGCAACCGCCAGTTTTCCTCATGGCGTTCGCGCAGGGCCTTGGCCAGCTCGAAGTCCTGCGGGTTGAGGTGGATGCGGATATTGTCCGCGCCCATGGGCAGCAGCTTCAATGCTTCGCGCAGCACCTGGGTGATCTGGCTGGAGTCGTTGTGCAATTCGCGGCCGATCACCTGGCGAGTCATGTGCGCCACCAGGTGCACAAGGGTTTTCTCGATCTGCGTGTCTTGCTCGGCGATCGGCTCCATCAGGTTGGCCATCAGTTGCTCAAGGCTGTCGAGCTTGGCCTTCAGGGCCGCTTCGGCCTCTTGGCGCACCTTGAGCTGGGTGCTGTGAAAGCCCTCTCGCTCGCCGGTGGCGAAACCTTCGTTGTAGGCTTCCTGGCGGATGGCCTCGAGCTCTTCCAGGGTGAGCGGCTGGACTTCTTCCAGCGGCACTTCCTCGATTTCTTCCTCGACCGGCTCGGGTTCCGGCTCAGGCTCGGGTACGGGCTCTGGCTCCGGGTCGAAGCTGGGCAGCGTCCACACGTCCACGCCCTCAAGGTCGCGGGCGCGGATCAGGTCGCTGGGGTGATGTTCTTTGCTGGACATGTTTTAAAGTACTCAACAAGCATGTTCGACCCATAAGGGCCTTGTGGGAGCTGGCTTGCCGGCGATCAAGGGCGCAGCCCTTGCCATGCAACGACTCTGCCTGGGCTGGCCTCATCGCCGGCAAGCCAGCTCCCACAATTACCGCACCAGCCCCACCAGTTTTTCCTGGCCTGATGGATCAGATCATTTCCTCGGCACCCTTGCCGCCGAGCACGATCTCGCCGGCCTCGGCCATGCGGCGGGCGATGGTGAGGATTTCCTTCTGCGCCGTTTCCACGTCGCTGACCCGGACCGGCCCCTTGGCCTCCAGGTCGTCGCGCAGCAGTTCGGAGGCACGCTTGGACATGTTCTTGAAAATCTTGTCCTTGACCCGCTCGTCGGCGCCCTTGAGCGACACCACCAGCACATCGGACGACACTTCGCGCAGCAGCGCCTGAATACCCCGGTCGTCGACGTCGGCCAGGTTGTTGAAGACGAACATCAGGTCTTCGATCTGCTCCGACAGGTCGCTGTCGACTTCGCGGATCGCATCCATCAGTGCACCTTCCACGGAGCTGTCGAGGAAGTTCATGATGTCGGCAGCGCGCTTGATGCCGCCCAAGGTGGTGCGCGCGGCGTTGGAGTTGCCCGAGAACTGCTTCTCGAGGATCTGGTTCAACTCTTTCAGCGCCGCCGGCTGCACGGTGTTCAGCGACGACACGCGCAAGACGATGTCCAGGCGCACCTTGTGGTCGAAGTTGCTCAGCACTTCGCCGGCCTGGTCAGGGTCGAGGTAAGCGACCACGATTGCCTGGATCTGCGGGTGCTCGTAGCGGATCACGTCGGCTACCGCGCGCGGTTCCATCCATTTCAGGCTGTCCAGGCCACTGGTGTTGCCACCCAGCAGGATGCGGTCGACCAGGCCATTGGCCTTGTCCTCGCCCAAGGCCTGGTTGAGCATCTTGCGGATGTAGGCATCGGACCCCACGCCCAGGCTGGTCTGGTCGCCGACAATGTCGACGAACTCGCTCATTACCTGCTCGACCTGGTCACGGTGCACATTACCCATCTGCGCCATGGCCACACCCACCCGCTGCACTTCCTTGGGGCCCATGTGGCGCAGCACCTGGGCCGCATCGGTCTCGCCCAACGAAAGCAGCAGGATTGCCGCCTTGTCGACACGGCTCAGCTTGGCGGTAACGGCTCGGTTATCACTCATCGGCGTTGATCCAGTCTTTGACGACCTGGGCTACACGGCCCGGGTCTTCGGCCACCAGGCCTTTGATTGCGTTGAGCTGTGCCTCGTAACCCTCGCTCGGGCTAGGCAGCAGAATGCTTGTCGGGCCACCCAGACTGACGCGGTCGTTGGCCAGTTCGCCATCCAACCCCACCATGCCGCCCAGCTCCATGTCGCTATCCGAAGCGGCCTGCTTGCCGCCCCCTGTGATGTTGTTGAGCACCGGCCGCAGCACGCCGAACACCAGCACCAGAATGAACACCACGCCCAGCACTTGCTTGACGATGTCCCAGAACCACGGCTGCTGGTAGAAGGCGATATCGGCAATTTCTTCGTTACGGTCGGCGGCAAATGGCACGTTGATCACCGTCACGCTGTCACCACGGCTGGCGTCGAAGCCGACCGCGTCTTGCACCAGGCGGGTGAAGCGCGCCAGGTCTTCGGCGGCCCACGGTGCACGGCTGGTGTTGCCGGTGGCCGGGTCGATCTTGACCTGGTCGTCTACCACCACTGCCACCGACAGGCGGGTCATGCGCCCCTGCTGCTGGCGGGTGTGGCTGATGGAGCGGTCCAGCTCGAAGTTCTTGGTGCTTTGCTGGCGTTTGTCCGACGGGTACGGTGCGAGCATCGGCTGGCCGGTGGCCGGGTCCATGATCTGCTGGCCGTTGGCATCCACCAGCGGCTGGCCAGGCTGAATGGCTGCGGCCGGGGTAGCGGCGCCACCGGTGGTTTGCGGCGCCGAAGCGGCGCCTGGCGGCTGGTTGCTCAGCGCACCAGGCACACCTTGCGGGCCCTGGCTGCTGGCGCGTTGCTCGTCAACCGACTGTTCGCTGCGCAACGCCGGCTGGTCGGGGTTGAATTGCTCGGCAGTCGACTCGACGGCACTGAAGTCCAGGTCGGCAGACACTTCGGCCTTGTATCGGTCATTGCCCAGCACAGGCTGCAAGATGTTGCGCACGCGCTGGGTAAGCATGCTTTCCATACGGCGGCTGTAGTCGTACTGCTTGCCGGCCTCGGTCAGGGCGGAGTCCTGCAGCTGCTCGGACAGCAAGTTACCTTTCTGGTCGACCACGGTGACCTGGGATTTGTCCAGCTCCGGCACACTGGTCGCCACCAGGTTGACGATGGCCGACACCTGACCGGCTTCCAGGGCACGGCCCGGGTACAGCTCGACCAGTACCGAGGCGCTAGGCTTGCGGTCGTCGCGCACGAACACCGAGCTTTTCGGGATGGCCAGGTGCACGCGTGCGGCCTTGACGTTGTTCAGGCTGGAAACGGTACGCGCCAGCTCGCCTTCCAGGCTGCGGCGGTAGCGAGTGGCTTCCATGAACTGGCTGGTGCCCAGCCCCTGCTCCTTGTCGAGCAGTTCGAAACCGACATTGCCATCGCTGGGCGCCACGCCGGCGGCCGCCAGTTTCAGGCGCGCACGGGAGAGGTCGTCGGCCTTGACCAGCAGAGCACCGGAGTTGGGCTCGACGTTATAGGGGATGTCAGCAGCACCCAGGGTGTCCATGACCTGCTTGGTGTCCATGCCCGACAGGCTGCCGTACAGCGGACGGTAATCGGGTTGTTGCGACCACAGCACCACGGCAAAGCCGATTGCCACGCTGGCCGCCAGGCCGACCATGAGGCCGACTTGGCGCAGCATGGGCATCTGCGCGATGTTTTCCAGGAACGACATACCTGGCAGCGGGCGCTTGGCCGCTGCCGGGCCCGTCTTGGCGGGGGGGTTGTCGACGACTGCTTCAGCCATGGTCTACGTCCGTCCTCAAACCGGCATCTGCATGATGTCCTGGTACGCCTGGACCAGCTTGTTGCGTACCTGGGTCATGGCCTGCATCGACACACTGGCCTTTTGCGAAGCGATCATCACGTCGGTCAGGTCGACGCCGCTCTTGCCGATCTCGAAGGCATTGGCCAGCTGGGTCGAGGCCTGCTGGGTCTCATGCACCTTGCCGATTGCCTGGCCAAGCATGTCGGCAAAGGTACTCTGCCCCGGCGCCAGCTCGGGGGCGGCGGTGACCTTGGGCAGCGACATTGCATCGGCCTGCATGGCCCGCATGTCCAGCATCAGACGATTGAATTCAACACCTTGGCTCATGACCCTTCTCTCTCCTGCGGCCGCATTTTTTTGACACTCATGCGGCGAATAGCCTACGTAAAGCAACAAAGGTGCCAGCCTATATAGTTCAGGCAACACAACCCCTGTGGGAGCGGGTTCACCCGCGAAGAATCCGACTCGGTATATGGCACCGGCTTCGCCGGTGTTCGCGGGTGAACCCGCTCCCACAGGTATCGCGCCCTCTGCGGGCGGAGTGTCAGCCGAACAGGCTGGCCTCGACGTCGAACCCGGCATCGCGCATCTGCGCCAGCTTATAGCGCAGGGTCCGCGGGCTGATGCCCAGGCGCTCGGCCGCCTCTTTGCGCCGACCGCGCTCGGCGCGCAGGGTATCGATGATCATCTGGTACTCATGGCGGCGCATGTCATCGCCCAGCCCGCTGGCCTCGGCAGTGGCTTCGACTGATGGCCCCGTGCCAGCCGACAAGGGAATGGCGCCTGCCAGACAAAAATCCGCCGCCTCGATCACCCCACCCTGCTGCAGGATCAGCGCCCGCTGAAGCGCGTTGTCCAGTTCACGCACGTTGCCCGGCCAGGCATAGGCCTGCAGGCAGGCCCGGGCCTGCGGCGACAGGCGCACCGGGGCGTGTTTCATCTTGACCGCGTGGCGGGCCAGCAGGCGCTCGGCCAGTTGCAGGATGTCGCCCGGGCGCTCACGCAGCGGGCACCAGGCCAGGGGGAACACTGACAGGCGGTAGAACAGGTCTTCACGGAAGCGACCGGCTGCCACTTCCCCGGCCAGGTCACGGTTGGTGGTGGCCAGCACGCGGATGTCCAGGCTGATCGGCTTGCGCCCGCCCACCCGTTCCACTTCGCGCTCCTGTAGCACGCGCAGCAGCTTGGCCTGCAAGGCCATTGGCATTTCCGAGATTTCGTCGAGCAGCAGGGTGCCGCCTTCGGCCTGCTCGAACTTGCCGGCCTGGGCGGCGATGGCACCGGTGAACGCCCCCTTTTCATGGCCGAACAGGGTGGCTTCGAGCATGTTGTCGGGGATGGCCGCGCAGTTGATGGCCACGAAGGGCTGCGCCGCCCTCGGCGACTGCTGGTGAATGTAGCGCGCCAGCACTTCCTTCCCGGTGCCGGACTCACCAGAAATCAGCACGGTCGAGTCACTGCGCGCCACGCGTGCGGCCAACTCCAGCAACTGGCGGCTGGCCGGCTCACAGGCCACCGGCCCCTCGTCAGCGGACACCCGCCCGGCGGCATGCCGCTCGACCAGGCTGAGCAGCGCCTTGGGCTCGAACGGTTTGACCAGATAGTCGGCAGCACCTTGGCGCATTGCTTCGACGGCACGCTCGACAGCGGCGTGCGCCGTCATCAACAGCACCGGCAGCTGAGGTTGCTGGCGGCGCAACTGGCTCAACAACTGATGCCCGTCCATACCGGGCATGTTCACATCGCTGACCACCAGGCTGAAGGCATCATCCACCACCGCCTCCAGCGCCTCTTCGGCACTGCCCACTGCCTGGTAGGCGAAACCGCCGATTTCCAGGGTATCGCCCAGCGCTTGGCGCAATACGCGGTCGTCCTCGACCAGCAGCACCTTGATTGCCATTACACCCCCTCCGCCAATTGCCCGTCGATCAACGGCAGCTCTACCCGCACGCAGGTGCCTCGGCCCACCTTCGAACGCAGGCTGATAGCGCCCTGGTGTGCACGCACCACAGCCTTGACCACCGCCAGGCCGAGGCCGGTGCCAGTGGCCTTGGTGGTGAGAAACGGCTCGCCAAGGCGCGCCAACAACTCGGCGGCGATACCGCTGCCGGCGTCACTGACACACAGATGCAGGGTGCGCTCGCGACGGAACAGGTGCACCTTCAGGCGCGCTGGGCCGTCGCTGGCCTGCAGGGCATTTTCGATCAGGTTGAGCAAGGCGCCGACCAGGGTGTCACGATTGCACAGCAGCTCACCGAGATGGCTGTCACACTGCCAGCGCACGGCGTGCCCCTGCACATGCGCCTGAGCCGCCTGCTGCAGGGCCTGGAAAAGGGCTTTTGGGGTAACACGATCACCCAGCGGCAACTCGCCACGGGCGAACACCAGCATGTCACGCACCTGGTGCTCCAGCTCGTGCAGGCGCTCCTTCAAGGTACCGGCGAAACGCTGGCGGGTTTCCGGGCTCAGTTGTTGCTCGCTGTCAGCGAGGTGGCTGGCGTAGAGCATGGCGGCCGACAGCGGCGTGCGGATCTGGTGCGCCAGCGAGGCGACCATGCGCCCCAGCGACGACAGGCGCTCGTGGCGGGCCAGCTGGTCTTGCAGGCGACGGGTTTCAGTCAGGTCGTTGAGCAGCACCAGCTGGCCGGGTTCGGCATCCAGCGAGCGGGTGGCGATGGACAGCCGGCGGCCGTCGCGCAGCGAGATTTCATGGCCATCGTCCTTGCGTGGCGCAAAGCTGCGGGCGATCACCTGACGCCATAACTCGCCGATCAGCGGTTCGCCGAGCAGTTCGCAGGCAGCCGGGTTGGCTTCACGTACAAGGCCATGGCCATCGATCACGATCACCCCGCCAGGCAGCAGGTCCAGCAGGTTCTGCAGGCGGTTGGCCAGGCGTTCCTTTTCGCTCAGTTCCTCGATGCGCTGGGCACTGACCACGGCCAGCTCGCCCTTGAGCTCACTGACCCGGGCTTCGAGCAGGCTGTAGGACTGGCTGAGTTGGCTGGAGACCTGATTGAACAGGGCGAAGGCCTGCTCGATACCCTGGTGGCTATCCTGCTCGATCGGGGTCTGCCCCTGATGATCGGGGGCTCGGGTTACGTGGGCGGCCTGGGGCATCGTGCTCTCTCGCGTGGCTGACCGTCATAAAAACGGTGTGTTGCCAGCGGTGTAGCAATAGCCGTGCCGGAGATGAGGGTTTTTATTGCCTGTGCGGGCCTCCTCGCGGGTAAACCCGCTCCCACAGGGACTGCGCAAAGCTCAGGGCCTGCGCTGTACCTGTGGGAGCGGGTTTACCCGCGAAGAGGCCCGCACAGGCGACCGCCGTGTATCAGTCCGGCAGCCAGGCCTTGCGCCAGTTGCTCAGGTTGTCGCCTTCGAGCATCCAGCCGCCCAGCACTGCATTGCGCAGTGCATCGCCCGCCTTCGCCGTGGCATCCAGATCAGAAATGTGCATGCGAATGGCATCTACCCAGCCTCGGAAACGGTTCTTTACCAGTGTGACCGGCAAATCGCTGTAGCCCTGGTAGCAACGCAGGTCGCTGGCGATCACCGGGAAACCACAGGCGCCGTACTCCAGCAAACGCAGGTTGCTCTTGCACTCGTTGAACAGGTTCTGCTCGACCGGCGCCAGGGCCAGGTCCAGGTTCATCCTGGCCAGCGTCGCGGGGTATTGCTCAATCGAGACACTCGGGTGGAACTCATGAACATAAGGCCGCAGCTTGTCCGGGCACATGCCGAAGAACACCCACTCCACCTCGTTGGCCAATTCCTTGACCACGTCCGCGATCACTTCCAGGTCGCCCGTATGGCTCGCCCCACCCGCCCAGCCGACGCGCGGTTTGCGCGACTGCCGGCGCAGGGCCTTGAGGCCGCTCCAGTAGCGGGTATCCAGCGTGTTGGGTACCACGCGGATATCGCCATGTACGCCGGCGAAGGCCTCGGCCAGCGGCTGCGTGGAGACGACAAAGCGGTCCACATGGGAAAGACCGCGACGTATGGACCGCAGAATGTCCTTGGGCATGTGCGCCCTGTGCACGCTCTTGAGCGGCAGGTTGGGCAGGTAGTCGTCCAGCTCGAAGACCTTGAAGGCCCGCGAAAACGCATGCATCCGGCGTATATGCTCGATCTGCTCGTCGCCAACCTGGCGCTGCAGGATGATGCTGTCGGGCTGATAACGCTCAAGCTCCGCAGGCGCCAGATAATTCCACGCCACCACCCCCTCGGCCAGCCCCTCGCGGTTGAGCGTATCCAGCGGCTGGATGACCCGGTAGTTACCACACCCACCTCTGTCCGCCGCATGGGCGAGGATGGTCGGCAGCGGTTTCCAGGACGACAACGGTCGCCAGCTCAGACCGGAGGGCGCCAGGCCGAGGCCATTGCTGGAAGACAGCGAGAAGTTCGGGTTATGGAGCGGGTCGCGTGCCAGTACAGGCAGCCAGCGGTCATACAAGGCATCTTCTTCTGCTGCGGTGGCCGGCGTTACAGCATCCTCACTTAGCAGCAACTGAACACGCGGCGTCCACACGTTCAGGTAGCCGCCACGGTGCAGGCGCAGGCACAGATCAACATCCGTCCAGCGCTGCAACTCGGGGGACTCGTCGAAACCGCCCGCCTCCAGGAACAGGCTTTTGTTCACCAGCAGGCACTTGCCGCTCACGGCGACATAGTTCTGGTCCACTTGCAGGCGCTGCAGATAGCCGGACGCGTCCATCGGCTGACCGGCAAAAGCTTCGCCAACAGGGCCATTCAGGCCGAGCACGAAACCGGCATGGCTGATGGTAGCGTCCCCCGCCACCAGTTTGGCCCCCACCACGCCGACTTCCTGGCGCATGCCGTGGTTGAGCATCTGCTGCAACCAATCGTTATCGAGCACCGCAGCGCCTTCGTCCAGCCACAGCAGGAAATCACCACGGGCCTGCCCGGCGGCCTGGTTGCGCATTTGCACAGGCGCCATGCCGGCAGGGAATCGCAGGCAACGAATGGCATCGGTGCCAAGCCGGGCAACGTTGTCGAGCCAGCCGTTTACTGCCGGGCCGGCATCATCACGCGCCAGCAGCAGCACCTCGTAGTTTCGATAGGTGGTCTTCTCCAGAATGGTTTCCATGCAACGCTGCACCCGCTCAGTGCTGTTGCCCTGGAGCAGGATGAGGATACTGACCGGTGCGTCGCCGGGGGCGCCATAGTCGAGATCATAACGCCCTGGCAGACGAGACCCGACGCGCGCCTGGGCAAAACCGCGTGCATGCAGATGGCGCTGAATGACCCCGCGTTCGTCCGGGCAGTCGCGCAGCGACGGGGCATCACAGACCAATAACGGCTCGCTGATATGCCCCAGCCCCTGGAAGCCAGCGGACTCGATCAGGCGCAGGATGTAATCCAGCTCGAATGCCTGGCCCGCCTCCTGGCGGAAGCCGCCCATTTCCAGCCACACCTGCCGGTTGAACAGCCAGTGGCGTGACAGGCTCGCCGGCAAACTGAGCAGCAGATCAAGGTTGAGATCAGGGCGCAGCGCAGCGCCCATTTCCGCTCCATCGGACCGCAACCCTTCATCACCATAAACGGCCCGACAGCCAGGCGCCGCCAACAGGTCAAGCGCGGCAATCAGCAAGCCACTTGCAGTGAACTCACTCCCCGCCTCTACCAGCATGAACCAGTCGAACTCACCCGCCTGAACTGCCTGGTTCAGCTGATCGCTCAGGCTGGCATCGGTCAGACGCATGAAATGCAGCTTGTCCTGCGCCGAAGTCGCGGGCGCCTCGCCCGACGTCAGCGCCACAATTTTCAGCGTGGAATAAAGGCAGTGATCGCTACCCAGGCTTTGCAGAGAAGCTTTCAATGCATCGGCGCGCCCGTCAGCGTCCACCACGATTACCCCGATCACAGGGCCACCCTGATTCGCGTGCAGACGCTGTGCGATCAAGCGGCTCTGCATGGCATCCGGAACGCGTTCGGCCAGCCAGGTTTGCAGCGTCAACGCCTTGGGCTTGTCGCCGAGATGCTCCAGCATTTGCTGGCGCCCGCGCTGTACTTCTGCGCTGCCAAAGTCGCCATGGCGCGCATACAACTCGCGATAAAGCGCTGGGTAATCTTTCAGTGCCTGCTCGGAACGTCGTGCAGGCGCACTGTCATCCAGGCGCATACGGACTTCCACCGTCTCGCTGCGCACATGATGGAAGGCGCTTCGCGCGCTCAGTCGCATGAGGAAATCCCAATCCTCCAAGCCTGCCAGCGACTCGTCGAAGTCCCCCACGGCAAGTGCAAGCGCGCGTGGGCAGGCAAAGGTGTTGATCGGGATGTAGTTGTTTACCAGCAAGCGCTCCCGAGAGTAGGCCTCGTGTGGATAACGTTGTTCACGCGCCACCTCGGTCCGCTTGCCCGCCGCAATCGTTTCCTGAATGAACACTGCATCCGTGTACACCACACTGTCAGGGTGGGTATCCAGCGCTTTGGCCAGTGTTTCAAGGTGGTCAGGCAGGTACAGGTCGTCGTCGTCCAGATACACGACATACCGACCACGGGACAGATGCAAAGCGGTATTACGGGCCGCAGCAGGGCCGCGATTGCGGCCTTGGCGGATGTACGTGATCGGGAAATCGTACTCAGCAAGCAGCGACTCGACCGGGTCGCCATTGTCGTTGACCAGAATGACGTCAAGGTCCTTGAAGGACTGATGAGCAATGCTGTTCAGCGCATCCTTGAGCAATTGCGGGCGGTTGAATGTAGTCAGGATAACAGAGAACAACGTCTGTTCTTGCTGCCGCGCCTGTTCTTCCAGGCGCTGGCAAAGCCAGCGTGCCCGGGCCCCCAGCTCGGAACCCTGCTCGTCAGGATACAGATCCAGACGCCGCTTGAGGTGCCCCGCCACCTCGCGCTCACGCCCGTGAAGGTGGTGCTGCGCATTGCGCTCGAATACCCCCTCGACAATGGCAAGGTGCCCCATCAATGGCTCGCTGGAGGCATAAAACCCGCTCGAATACTGCGCACCATGCCAGCGATAGCTGACACCCGGCATATCGACGTAGGCGAAATCGGGGTAACGCTCCGCCATCTGCACGACCATTTCCCAGTCGCCGGCACCGTAGCTGTTGCCTGGATTCCAGACCCGGCAAAAAACCTCACGCCGGTAGATGACGGCCGAAGGCGTCATGTAGCTGTCGTAGATGAGCAGATCAGCGACTTCATTACGCCCGCCGACATAGTCGCCATTGCGGTAGCCGGGGTGACGAGGCTGGTTCAATGCTTGCCCCGAACCATCGACCCAGCGAATGCCGGTATAGCCAACCGCCACGTTGGGCTGGCTCTCCAGCGTAGGCAACAGCCGCGACAGATGGCCCGGATTGAAATAGTCGTCGGCGGAAAGGAACGTGAAGTAACGCCCCTGCGCGATACGCAGGCCATTTCGCCAGTTGTAACCCGGGCCGTAATTGTATCGGTTGCGTATGTAACGCACTTTCGGGTTGCCCGCGAATGCCGCCATTACCTCGGCGGTATCGTCCGTGGAAGCGTTGTCCAGCACCAGGATCTCGATATTGTCCACACCCTGATCGAGCACCGACTGAACACACTGGGCAAGATAGCGCCCATAGTTGTACGTCGGAATAACGACACTCAGCAGCGGCTCGAACTGCCGTACGGCAGCAGCATCATCAGCGATTGCAGTGGTGACTTTATAGAGCCAGAAGTCCGCCGAACAATGGTAATTCCTGGAATGGTCGCGGTCTTCAGCTTCTCGCGTCAGTGGCCACGCTTGCGCATCGGATCCGGGCGCATCGGGAAGTTTCAAGTAATCGATGTGCACCCTCGAAGTACTGACAGGCTCTCCCTTTGCCGGAATCAGAACCTTGCTGAAGCAGGTTTCGTCCCGTAGCGCCGCAAATTGCTCGGAAGAACGTAGCAGCAGATAACGCCGCGCCTGTGACGGCAACGCGAACAAGGCATTGGCTTGACGAGGGTGGGCAATCAGAAAGACGCCATCGCACTCTGCGGCGGCTTCGGTAGCTCGCTCGAACACCAGCCCATTGCCCAAGCCATAGGCCGCCAGGGGCTGCAGCGGCAATTGTCGTTGCAGTTCTTGCCAGTCCGTATCGGACAGCAGGAAGGCCTGCTCATCGTCCAGGCAAAACCCGGCAACCAGCACTCGCCAAGGTTGCCCGGTACAACGTCCACCTGCGATCAAAGCCCAATTCGTCATGCTGTCACTTCCCCCAAAAAATGTTGCTCGCTTGCGTCAAGCGACATGGCGCCTGTCGGCACGAAGCCTGTATGCCCTGAGTCACGCAGATTCCGTCAGCTCTTTCCACGACACGATGCGTGCCGGCGCCGTGAGATGTTGGCGGACAAGCGCTTCGATGTAATGTTCATGGTCCCGCTCGGAGCTGATGATCACGACATCGTCCTGTCCCACTTGCTCACTCATCCAGGCCAAGGGCTGGATGAGCACGCCCAGCATTTGCGTGCCCTGGCGATTGAGGTTGGAGTCGACACAGGCGACGACCTGTCCACCTTTGTTTCTGGCTTCAAGAATCAGCAATGCGGCGATGAAGGCGCTACCAAAGATGATGATCCTGCGCCCTTCCAGGCCAGCCAGAATGCTCGCGCCCGGGTTTTCAACGGTTTTGCGCGTCCATTTCAGAAGTTGCCGGGTAGCGCTGGCATGCCCGGAAACCGACAACTTGTCCAGCGGGCACACCTGGTCGCCCAGCAACAGAAGCTGGGCGAGCTGGAAGACCGGCAAGCCCGCCAGAAAGGCGTCGGGGGCCCGTTCCAAGTTGCGCTGCAGGCTGTCGGCCGTTTTACCAATCTTCTTCAGAATGTGCTTGTCGATCGCCTGCCCCACCTGGGTGGTAATGGCTTCCTGGATCTCAAAGCGCGCCACGTAGGCATCAAAATGAAGGGCCTCTACCTCCAGACCAGGCACGCCCCTGGCAATCTGCTTCAGGTCTCGATAGAGAGCGACCCCTGGTAGCGACAGGCTTGCCACATGGGAGAACTGCCTGGTGTGCAGCCGACGGCGCAGCAACGGCTGATCGAGGAAGCCGATAGCATGCCGGCGGTTGATGCGCGCCGGCATCAACACGTCCTCGATGCCTGCCGTCTCCAATGTTTTCTTGTGGGCAGCCGCGTCGCCGAGGCACGCGTGTACCGCATAGAAGCTGGGCAGTACGGCCCGCTCCAGCATCACGCCGCTGGGCATAGGCCACAACCGCTCCTTGAGAAAACTGCTGATGTATTCCCCGGGCGCGAAGACTCGCTCCGATTCAGGCAGGGTGCGTTCGCCGACTAGCGCATCCCCATCCTGATCAATATCACTGACGCGAGTCCACACCAGCCGCACTTCTGGATGGCAATCCATGAAACGCATCTGCCGTTCAAGCATGTCTCGCTCCATGACATCATCGTCATGGGTCACGATCACCCGTCGCCCAAGGGCAAGGTGATAAGCCGAACGGCAGTTGAACTCCACGCTGGAAATGTTGCGGGAATTCCTGACGTAGCGGATTCGCGGGTCCTGCAAGCGCAGGATAAACTCCGCAGTCCCGTCACTGCTGCCATTGTCGAGTACCAGCAGCTCGAAATCCTCATAGCTCTGGGCCAGGACGGCAGCGATGGACTGCTCGAGGTAGTGCAGTCGATTGTAGGTCAGCAGTGCAACGGTCAGCGACGGAATGGCTGGGTTCATGGCAACGACCGCACCAGATCAGGGATTTCACGATGCTTCTGCCCGTGGATAAAGACAAAGTTGGTTTCCTGGGTTTCCTCGTCAATGCCAGGGCACGGGCGTAGCCCCTCTTCGCTCAGGGTGTAAGCCTGGTAGCCAAGACCACCGAGCCGCTCCACCACCTCGTTAGGGTGGTAGTCGAACTTCCTGGCCCACTTTCTCAACAGCTCGATCAGAATCACCGGTTTGTGTTGGGCGAGCATCGCCTCGCCACCCTGGATCACCATCAACTCCGCCCCTTCCACATCGCACTTGATGATCTGGGGCGCCAGCTCATGCTGCGCGCAGAAGCTATCCAGCGTCGTGGCCGGGCAGCACACCTTCTGCAGGCTTTCCTGTCGGCCCGGTTGCCCGGCCAGGACCTGGGAAGTGGCGCCGGAGCAGTTGGGCGTGTAGAGAAACTCCAGCGTCGCCTGCTGGTTTGAAAAGGCCAGCCGGTGCGCCTCTATGTTGAACAGGCCGTTGTGGCGGATGTTGCGCTCGAGAATCTCATGGGTATGGGGGATCGGTTCGAAGGCGTGAATCCGCGCCGACGGGCAATGCCGAGCCAGCGCCAGGGCATACCAGCCGCAATTGGCGCCGATGTCCAGAATCACCGCGTTTTCCTGGGTGATGGCTTTGAGGAACTCGGTTTCCTGTGTTTCATAGGCACGGAAGTTCATCAGGGTACAGGGCACCAGATGCTGGTCCTGGGGGTCCAGAAACAACTCGATCTGCTGCGAGCGGGAACGCACGAAGATGCCCTCTGGCAGAATGCGCAAAGACTCCACATCGGTACCGGCGATAAACTCGGGGTACTCGAACAGGCTGGCGTGCCGCGCGTGAATGGCCTCGATGTAATCCTGCTTGGCAGAGCCCCCTGCCTCATAGGCCGTACGGATGTGGTTGAGCGTGTTCATCGGCATTACCGGGCTCCGGTTGCGAGGCTGAGGATTCTGCCGCGCCAGTGATGTTGCTGGGTCAGTGTGTCGCGGATTTCTGCAGCGTAAGTGGTACTGGCAATGAAGACCGTGGCCCCCTGGTGCTGCGCCAGCTCATCGGGGCCGGTAATGGTCACACCGAGCAGGGATTTGCCCTGCAGGTTCCTGTTCCGGTCGATGATGCCGCAGATATTGGCCTTGCCCAGCCGGGTATCGCAGAGCAACCGGCTGGTAAGCGCGCCTGCGCCCCAGATCAGCACCGGCTCAGCACTGGCCTCCAGTTGCTCGGCCAACGCTTCCACCGGGCGCAATACCTGCCGTGAAAGCTCGATATAACTGAGCAGGCTGGCAGCCGCCACAGCATCAACCGTGAAACGCTTCGCTGCCGGGCTGGTCTTGCGGTACATGGCCAGCAGGTAATGGTTGTCGTAGAAATCGTTGTGCTGGGAGATCACCGTCACTTTCTCGAAGCCGTTAGCCGCCAGCAGGTTGTCGAGGCTGGCAGCACTGAAGAAGTTGATGTGTTCCAGTGCAAATTCGAGGAAGGGTTCAGCCGGCGGCGTCTTGCCGAAGGCTTCGGCATCGGGAACAGCGATGAACAGATAGCCGTCATCCGCCAGCAGCGCCGCAATCTTCGCCAGGCTGTTGCGCAGGTCGGCAATATGCTCCAGCACGCCGCAAAGACTGATTAACTGGAAGCGCTCTTCAGTGACGAAAGCATCCACGGTCGCGCTTCTGATCTCTACTCCGTAGATTTCGTGCGCCAGCTTGGCTGCAGCTGGGCTGGGCTCCATGCCTAGTAAGCGCTGGAAGCCTGCCTGTTTGAAATGTGCAAGGAAATGACCCATGCCCGAACCGATATCGAGAATGCGAGCGTCGCTTGCCAAGTCTGCATGTTGCTGGACGAAGTGGAAGAAATCGCCATGAATACGTGCCAACCCGGGCGGCAGGTCGGTATGCAGGTGATGCTCGACGTTCTGATAGAACTGATCGAGCGCCGACTGATCCGGAATGTCGCTGGCGTAGGCAAAACCGCAGTTGCGACAGGCCACCACATCGTAATGGACTGCCTGGGGAAGCCCCGGGAACAGAAAATGCTGACGGTGCAGTTGCTCTAGATGGCTTGCGCCACAAATTTCACACGCTCTCATATCGCCTACCCTGAACTTTACGAACGGCCTTGCCAAAACAGAAGACGCAACAATAACTGGCCAAAAGAGCGGTCTTAGCCCGCCTGTGTATTGAGGCGAGAACGATACCAACTTTGAGAAATATCACGGATCTGGGCAAGCCTCACAAAGGCCTCGTCCGGAATCCCGGCGCAAATGGCAAGTTGCTGTTCCAGGTTAAACATTTCTTCGGGTGAGTAACGGGGGACTCGCTCCTCGCCGGCCACCTGCACGTCAGGCGCGGGCTCCCAGCAGTCAATAATCGAACCCGCTGCATCGATATTGCCGTCCAGCCCAAGCGCGCGTAGCGTCTGAACGAATCGCGCATACGCGTCCTGATACTGCGAAAGCGTTGTGGTGTAGTCACAGCGTGACAAGAAGAAGTTGATATCCATTGACGCGGGCAGTTCATGTTCCGCCACAAACGGCAGTGAAAAGAACTCGCACATTTCCCGCACCCTTGAATCGTGCGCAATGAAAACGGCAGGTTTTCCGGCATGGATCGCCGGCGTCAAACCGTGCATTCTGGCCCCGAACACAAAATCCATCGACCCGAGGAATTCCTTCCACAGGCTGTAGTTTGTAAAGTAGCGAACGCGCTTTTGTTTCAACAAGGCAAGCACAGGCGCCAAGTCTTTATAGAACCGCCGCGCCGCATGGATATCGGCCCCGCTGACCTTCCCGGGGTAATAGAGTGCCTGCGTAAGCAGGCCAAAGACCTGCTCGACATAGTAATAATTCTGCTCACTCGCCAGGCGAAGAAAGTCGTCGATCCGGCTATGCCGATTGCCCTGATAATTCGAGTAGCACACCGCAACCTTTTCAGGGTTGCTCGGCACCTCCAGCAAGGACGTGCGCAGCGCAGGGCCATTCAAGTAGAGGGATGGGCAGCCTAAGGGAACGGCATTCTTGATCCCGAGGCTATTCAGCACATCCGCTGAATAATAACCGCGCGTCCCCACCACCGGCGACCTATCAGCGATCACATTCAGATAGCGGACCACCGCAGGCGAAAGCTGCTTGTGGAACCCAGGCTGATAATCGTACCCCCTGGCTTGAATGGATTCGCCAAGGCTGAAAAAAGGAATCTTCAGTTTTTCGATAAAGTCCGTAACGTAGGCGTAAGGATAACCATCCTGGTCATACGGAGGCGGCGCGATCCTGCAAGGGATGAAAAATATCACCTTGGAGAATCGTTCATTGACCTCTTCTGCGGTCATCCGAAAGTTCCAGGCCTCAAAATTGCGCCCCGAAGTCAACAGCGCGCCGGCATGGGCGTAAACAATATCCCCAATGTTGATAAATTGGGAATGATACTGGTAATTGGCCCCTGTCTTTTTAATCCCCTCAGGCGGGGGAAGGTAACCAATCAGAGTCGGACGCGAATCGGGAGCGTTCATGTGTTGGCCTGCAAGAGTCTGGTTAAACCCACATCCAGAGATGTGAGTGGCGCCCACCCCAATGCGCGGATCTTGTCGATATTGAAATGCCCGGCGCTTCTCACGGCGGGCGCCGGACCACTGCGCGCCTTCGGCCTCACCATGAGCTGCCCTGCCTTACCGGCTGAAGCAATCATCTTCTCGGCCAATTCCAGGATGCTGGTTTCCTGCGTTTCACCAACGTTATAGGCATGGCCTGCTTCACCCCGAAACAGGATGTGGAACAGCCCAAGCACGGTGTCCGAGACATAGCAGAACGGACGCGAGGCGCTTCCATCGGAATCCAGCTGGATATCCCGATTGTGAAGTACATCGGCAAGCAGATCGGAAATCGCCCGGCCATCATCCAGACGCATACCCGGCCCATAGCAATGGGAAATTCGCGCAATCCTGGCATCCACGCCGTACTGGGTCTGGTAGGCCCGGCACAGGGTTTCGGCCAGGCGCTTGCTCTCGCCATAGCAGGCCCGTGGAGCCAACGGGTCTTCACGGCCAAAATCACCTTCCGCGATCGCATCGGTTTGCCAGGGATTGTCGCCGTATACCGCACCGCTGCTGAGGAACAGGAAACGTGCCTGCTGTTCCAGGGCCAGCTCAAGCAGTGCCCCGGTGCCATCGGTATTGGCGCGAATCGTATCGACCGGCCGCTGCAGATAGTCCTTGGGGCTGGCAGGGCTGGCGGCATGGATGATGAAGTCCAGCGGCGCAGCAAGGCCGCAGGGCTGGGTGACATCCTGGATCAGGGGCGTCACTTCACCAGGCATATCCAGCCAAGGCATGCGTTGACGCAGTTTTTCCAGGTCACGAGCCAGGGCATACACATGCAGGTTCGCCTGGGGCTGAAGGCGATTGAGCCAGGCCAGGGCCTCGACTACGTGCCCACCGATAAAACCCGAGGCCCCAGTGACCAGGATGTGACGACCGTACAGGGCCTCCCAAGGCAACGAGGCGGCGAGAATACCGCTCAAATCCCCGGCGAGAATGGAATCAGGCGTCTTCATAGATGCTATCCAGACCGATGATACGCTGCGCTGCAATCCCGAGGTTGAGCAGGTGCTGACGGATTTCTGCGGCGAAGCGGATGGAGCAGATGACGATGGGTAACTCCGCATGCACTTGCGGGTCGTAGGCACACACCACGTGTTTACCCAGGCGTTGCCCCCATTTTGCTTCGGATGAGTCCAGCAAGGCGTGGATATCCAGCGACTCGGCTAACGGTGCCAGGTAATTGAGGTAGTCGCCGCCAATTCCGTACACCAGGAACGGGCCGCCGGTTCTTTCACGAAAACGCTGCAGCAGAAGCTGCTCGCGGCGCTCTGCCCCAAGTTGCAGGCGGGCGACGATGCGGATCGAGTCCGGGTAGACCGGTGATTCGTAATGCCCCACGGACACCCCATCACAACTAAAGCCGCAACGTGCAAGCAGCAGGGTCAGCGACGCCGGGGTGAACTGGTGCAGGTGCTCGAGATTGCGATCACTGGCCAGCAGCGGATGCCCCGCCTGGTTCGGCACCTCGATCAGCACACGCCCGTCTGCACCAAGAAGACTCGACCAGGCCGCAAGCTCCTGCTCGGGTCGGGCGATGTGCTCCAGCACATGAAAGGACACGATCAACTGGTACGGCGTTGCCTCGATCTGGCTGGTCGGCGTCTGGAATACGCGGTCAAGCTTCTGCTGGGCCAGCACTCCGTCTCGCGACAACTCCACACCCTCATAGGTGACGGCAAAGCGCGCCTTGATCTCACGCCCGAGTTCACCTTCCGCACAGCCGACTTCGAGCACACGCTCCCTGCCCGTCTGCAGCATGTCAGTAACCGCAGCGACGCGCTCACGCATCTTGCGCTTGAACCAAGGTGTGTTCAGATCGTTACGTGCAACCAGCGTCTCATAGTAGCCCGCCTGGTCCATCGGCAGCCGCCAACGATGCCCACACAGCTGGCAGGGTGTGTACTCCGGGCTGGGCAACAGCATCTCCATGGATCCGCAGCAGGGGCATGCACTGGCTGTCGTGGTTGTCATCATGCGCGCACCAGGCGTTCCAGCAATTGTTGCGGCGAAGGCAATGGCTGCTCATGACTGGCAAATTGACCATAACCCCAAGCGACGGGCCAGAACTCGACACCATTGGCAGCCGCTGCACGACCGTCTGCGACGGTATCGCCAATGTAGAGAGCCGATTGCGCTGCAATGCCGCCATCCTCCAGCAAGGCAGCGATCATGCCGGCCTTGTCCGAATAGCGATCAGGGTAGGAGTCACTGGCATACACTTCGCTGAACAGCCCTTGCCAACCTAATGCCGCAATGATGCGCTGGGTTGGCAGCAACCGCTTATTGGTCGCGATGGACAGATTGAAGCCCTGCTGGTGCAGCTGTTCCAAGGCCACCTGGCACCCGGCATAGGCGGCCGTTTCCAGGCAGGCTTCGGCGTCGTAGATGTCCTTGAACGAAGCGCTCAGGGCATCCAGCAATGCTGCGTCGCTACTACCGCTGAGTGTCGCCAGCGTCTGGCGCAAGGGTGGCCCGATCAGGCTGGCGTCTATGGGGCACATGGCCTGCAGGCCGTGTGCTTTCAGCACACGGGCAAAGCAGGCCAGAATGGCCGGCGCGGAGTCAACCAAGGTGCCGTCGAAGTCGAACAGGACGTGGCGCTTCATCACTTGACCTGCTGCCGAACCTGACGCGATACCGGGGCGATGTTGCCAGCCATTTCTTCCTCCAGTACCGCCAGCGGCAGCAAGGGCGACATATCCTCCAGCGGCATGGAGGTCATCGAACCATCGGCCTGCGGAATCGCGGCGACTTTCGGGCTCAATGCCTCATCCTTCATCAACAGGACTTCCAGAATCATCGGCCGCGGCATTTGCATCGCCTCGGCCAGGCCCTGATCCAATTCGGCGGCATCGCTGATACGCTTGAACGGCAAATGGTAGGCACGCGCCAGTTCTTCAAGGTCCGGCATCCACAAGCCTGCTTCAGGGCCTGTGCCGACATAGCGGCTTTCGAAGTAGTTGCGCTGGGTGTTGCGGATCGAGGCATAACCGCCGTTGTTCATCACCACCAGGCAGATCGGCAGGTTGAAACCGCGTAGCGTGGCCAGCTCCTGAATATTAAGTTGCAGGCTGCCATCACTCTCCACCGCCACCATCGGCTTGCAGCCGTTGGCGAAGCAAGCGCCAATCGCAGCTGGCAGGCCGTAACCCATCGCACCCAGACCCGAGGTCAGGAATACACGCTGGCCTGGACGATTGCGGAATACGGTGTAGAACACTTCGACCGCCAGCCCGGAGCTGCCGGTGCTGACCAGGGTATTTTCCGGCACTGCATTGGAAAGCGAGTCAGCAAACTGGAAGTGGCTGATCGGCCCGCTGGCGGCGAAGGGCTTGCCGTCGTTGACGCCATAGCGTGACTTCCAGTCGCGGCAACGTTCCAACCATTGTGGCCGGCTGAACGAAACACCTTTCAGAGAAGCAGCCAGTGTGTCGACGAAGCTGGCGGCGTCGCAGGTAACGGCGACATCGATATCCATGTCGAGCTTGGCGATCTCGTTGGCATCCACATCAACGACGATCTTGCGTGCATTGCGCGCAAAGTCTCGTGGTGCATAGGCGGTGATGATGTTGTCCAGACGACAGCCGAGGGTGATCAGCAGGTCGGCATTCTGTACCGCGAAGTTCGGTGCACGCAGCGCTACCACACCTGGCCGCCCCACATACAATGGGTGCTCATGCGGCAGCAGGTCCATTGCATTCCAGGTCGTCACCAGCGGCACGCCCATGGACTCGATCAGATCACGAAAGGCTGCGGCCGCGCCGCTCAAGCGAACACCATGGCCGGCGAGGATCAGCGGTCTCTCGGCACCCTCAAGCAAGCTGCGGATCTGCGCCAGCGTTTGCGCCTCCAGCGCTGCAACGGGTGCAGCGGCCTCGTCCCACCCCACCAGGTTGTCGGGGTCGATCGGCGCGCCCTGCACGTCCAGCGGTACGTCGATCCACACCGGGCCGGCACGGCCATCTCGTGCCACAAAGACCGCGCGCTCCAGCTCCCGGCGAATGTCTTCTGGCTGCTGGATGGTTACCGCGTACTTGGTGATCGGCTCGACCACACTGACGATGTCCACTTCCTGCACGCCTTTCTGCCGCAGGGGCGCGCCACGCAGCAGGTCGGCACGCTTGACCTGGCCGGAGATGACCAGCAACGGCACCGACTCGATCCACGCGCCCGCAACGGCAGTCACGGCGTTGGTCGCACCCGGGCCGGTGGTGACCATGGCCACACCGATATTCTCATTGATACGGCAATAGGCTTCGGCAGCAATCGCGGCGGCCTGCTCATGGTGGCAGGCCACTACATCCAGGTTGGGGTGCTTGCCGACCGCGTCGTTGAGGTGCATGGCACCTCCGCCCGGCAACAGGAAGACGTGCTCCACCCCCAGATCGGCGATGAAGTCAGCAATGTAGTCAGCAACACGATAGGGGGTAGGCACGTCAGTCCATCCAATAGCTCAAGAGGGTTTTACGGTCGCGATTGGCATTGATCGCTTCGTCGGTATAGAACGAATCATTGCTGAAATGCGTGGAAGACAGCTCTTCGATGATTGCCCCTTCCTGACTGTGGAAGGCATGGCGAACACCTGGCTCGACAGTGACCACATCGCCCGGGCGGCAGGCACGACTTACACCGTCCAGCTGCAGCGTCAGCTCGCCATGCAGGACGTGGAAGGTCTCTTCCTTGCGCTGGTGATATTGCTCCGGGTGCTGCTGACCCGGCAGGAGCATCAGCAGCTTCTTGCAGTAACCCCTGTTGACCACTGTGAGCATGGTCAAACCGACCTCGTCGAAATGCTCCAGGCCATAGTGGTGGGATATTTCCAGGTCCACCCGGCCCGGTACCACCACGTGGCTGCTGCTCAGCTGCGCCCGAACGCGCTGGACAATCTCCCAGACCTTGTCACGCACATCGCGCCGCGTGCTGTTCTGCGTGCTCAGCGCTGCATGCTCGGGAATATCCGCCTGGGCTGTGAAGGTGGCGTATTTCGACCAGTCATTGGCAGTGATCTGCCCATCCTGCGGCGGGAAAGCAAAATACACATCGTCTGCCTGTACCACCTCGCCCGCGGCAATGGCCCTGCGCGCAAATACGCCACGACGCAGGGAGCGCAGGCTGGCGACTTCACTCTCGTTTACCGGCAAACGCTGCTCGCCTTCACCGCAGAGCAGCAAGGCATATTGCGCGGCTTCCAGCCAGCGTCGAACCTGCTCCGGGCTTGCCGAATAGGCGTTGAGCGGGAACTGCTCGGTGGGCAAGCCGACGTGCTTTTCGAAAATGCGCGCGCCCTTGGCGAGTGCAATCTTGACGATATCGGTATTGTCCGGATTTTCATGCGTTGAAAAGCCCACGCGCACACCCGGATAACGCCGGCGCAGAAAATCCACCTGCGACAGATGCATGTTGGCATCGGCGGTCGGGTACTCGCCTACACAATGCAGGATGGCGAAGTTCTTTTCCCGATGGGCAAGGAAACTGACCAGGCGATCGAGCTCTTCCAGGGTCGATCCGGCAGTGGAAACGATCAGCGGATGCTGAGTCTGTACCACGCGTTCCAGCAATGGCCAGTCGCTCATGGAGCAACTGGCGATCTTGATCGCATCCAGCTGCTGCTCTTCGATCACCTCCACCGATGCCTCATCGAACGGCGTGGACAGGCAGAGGAAACCGTTGGCACGGATTTCCGCCACCAGGCTATCGAACTGCTCACGAGACAGGCGCGTCTCGCTGAAGCGCTTGATGTACTTCACATCGTCACGGCCACGCATCGCCGGGTGAATGAAGGTGTCCAGATCACGGTATTGCAGCTTGAAAGCGAAGCGGAACGGAAATGCCTTGCACACCTCGGCAAAGGCGCGGATCAGCGCCACGCCATGCGCCACATCGCCCATGTGGTTGTTCGCCATTTCCAGGATGAACAGCGGTTTGTCGAACAAGGTACCCGCGCTGGCGGTAGGGGTGCTCATCATTGGGATCCTCGGTTGAGCCAGGCTTCGATGTGACTGGCCGCATGTTCCAGGTGGGCGTCGCTCAAGCCCGGCCACAGGCCGATCCAGAACGTGTCGTTCATGATCTTGTCGGTTACCGGCAACTCGCCGGAAACCCGGTAGTTCAGCCCCTGCATGTAGGGCTGGCGGGTCAGGTTGCCGGCAAACAGCAAGCGCGTGCCCACGCCCTGTTCATCCAGGTAGCGCACCAGCTCGACGCGATTGATGCCGCAGCCATCGCGCAGGGTGATCGGATACCCGAACCAGGACGGGTCGCTGTCGCGGGTGGCCTGCGGCAGGATCAGTTGGTCCGCACAACCGGCCAGCCGGTCGCTCAGCCAGGCGAAGTTGCGCTTACGGGCGGCAACGAAATCATCAACCCGGTCCATCTGCGCCAGGGCGCAGGCGGCCTGCATGTCGGTGATCTTCAGGTTGTAGCCCAGGTGCGAGTAGGTGTACTTGTGGTCGTAGCCTTGCGGCAGGTCACCCATTTGCCAGCAGAAGCGCTTGCTGCAGGTGTTGTCCTCGCCCGGCGCGCAGTAGCAATCGCGGCCCCAGTCGCGGTACGACTCGATGATGCGCTTGAGCAACGGCGAGTCGGTAAACACCGCACCGCCCTCGCCCATGGTGATGTGGTGCGCCGGGTAGAAGCTGAGGGTGCCGATATCGCCAAAGCCGCCAACCATACGGCCCTGGTAAGTGGAACCCAGGGCATCGCAGCAGTCTTCGATCAGCCACAGGCCGTACTTGTCGCACAGGGCGCGCACAACGCCCAGGTCGAAGGGGTTGCCCAGGGTGTGGGCCAACATGATGGCCTTGGTCTTCGGGCCGATGGCCGCTTCGATCAGCGCCGGGTCGATGTTGTAGGTGCCCATCTCGACATCGACGAACACCGGTACAGCGCCGAACTGCAGGATCGGGTTGACGGTGGTGGGGAAGCCGGCAGCAACGCCGATCACCTCGTCACCCGGCTTGATCGCCCGGTCGCCGAGGCGTGGCGAGGTCAGTGCGGAAAACGCCAGCAGGTTGGCCGACGAGCCGGAGTTGGTGGTGAGTACACAACGACGCCCCAGGTACTTGGCCAGGCGCTTCTCGAACGCCTCGTTGAAGCGGCCGGTGGTCAACCAGCCATCCAGCACGGCCTCGGTCATGGACTGCAACTCGCCGGCGCCGATCACCTTGCCGGAGGGCGGCACGCTGCTCTGCCCTGCGACAAAAGGTTTGGGTGCCATCTGCAGCTCGGCATAGCGCCCGACCAGTTCGGCAATCTGTTGGCGCAACTGCTGCGCCGTACTGTCACTCATGGGTTCCGCCTTGGTGAGCCGCGATCTGCTCGCGGGTAACGATGTTCATGTCACGCCCTGCGCGCCAGGCCAGGTGCCAGTCCAGGGTATGTTTCAGGGTTTCATCCAGCGACCAGCGCGGTGCCCAGCCAAGCACTTGCCGCGCCTTGCTGGAATCCAGTGCCAGCAAACCGGCTTCATGCGGCTGGGCATCGCCGGCGACCGACCAGCGCGCCTCGCCCGGCCAGCGCAGGGCAAGACGACGGACGATTTCGCCGACGGTAGCCAGGCCTGCGCTGTCCGGGCCGAAGTTCCAGGCAGTTGCGTATCGCTCAGCGTCTGTGAGCAAGCCCTGCGCCAGCTGCAGGTAGCCCATCAGCGGGTCGAGCACGTGCTGCCAGGGGCGGGTCGCATGGGGATAGCGCAAGACCACTTCTTCACCGTCTTGCCAGGCGCGGAAGATATCCGGCAGCAAGCGCTCGGCAGACCAGTCCCCGCCACCCAGAACATTGCCAGCACGTGCCGTGGCCAAGGCCACGCCGGCGGAACGCAGGAAAGAGTCGCGGTAGCTTGCGCACAGCAGTTCGACGCAGGCCTTGCTGCTGCTATAGGGGTCGAAGCCGCCCAGGGCATCCTGCTCGCGGTAGGGCCAGGGCCACTCGCGGTTGTCGTAGCACTTGTCAGTGGTCACCACCAGCACCGCACGTACCGAGGGCGTGGCACGCACGGCCTCCAGCAGGTTCAGCGTACCCATGACGTTGGTAGCGTAGGTGTCAGCCGGCGCCCGGTACGACTCGCGCACCAGCGGCTGAGCCGCCAGGTGCAGCACCAGTTCGGGTTGGAAATCCTGCAGGCCACGGACCAGGGCCGAGGCATCACGGATATCGGCGAAATCACCTGGAATCTGCTGTTGCAGTTGCGCGACCTGCCACAGCGATGGTGTGGTGGCGGCAGGCAAGGCGAAACCGCGCAGCTCGGCGCCAAGCTGGCGCAGCCACACGGCCAGCCAGCCGCCCTTGAAACCGGTATGCCCGGTCAGCAGGACGCGGCGCCCTGCCCAGAATGCCGGGCTCAACGCCATAGCTGCCATGCTGCGTCGCCGTTCTTCCAGTGTGTTTCAAGCAGCGTGCGATCACGCAGGGTATCCATCGGCTGCCAGAAGCCACGGTGCAGGTGGCTCATCAACTGGCCGTCTTCGGCCAGGCGGCGCATGGGCTCGTCTTCCCAGGTAGTGGCATCACCCTGGATGTATTCGAGCGCGGCAGGTTCGAGCACGAAGAAGCCACCATTGATCCAGCCACCGTCGCCTGCCGGCTTTTCCTGAAAGCCGCGCACCTGCTCGCCGTGCACATCCAGGGCGCCGTAACGGCCCGGCGGTTGTACGGCGGTAACCGTGGCCATCTTGCCGTGCTGACGGTGGAATTCGATCAGGCGCGGAATATCGACGTCGGACACACCGTCGCCGTAAGTGAGGCAGAAGGTTTCATCGCCCACGTAATCGCGAACACGCTTCAGGCGGCCACCGGTGGCGGTGTTTTCACCGGTATCCACCAGCGTCACCCGCCATGGCTCGGCGTGGCGGTTATGGATATCCATGCGGTTTTCTGCCATGTCGAAGGTCACGTCCGACATGTGCAAGAAGTAGTTGGCGAAGTACTCCTTGATCACATAGCCCTTGTAGCCCAGGCAAATGACGAAGTCGTTGATACCGTAGTGCGAGTAGATCTTCATGATGTGCCAGATGATCGGCTTGCCGCCTATCTCGATCATCGGCTTGGGGCGCAGGTGAGATTCTTCGCTGATGCGTGTGCCCAGCCCACCGGCCAGAATGACTGCTTTCATTGTACTGTTGGTCCGCATTGGTCGGAGGGGCGGCGACAAAAAACTGGCCCTTGGCCCTTTATGCTAGGCAAAGCAAAACGCATGCCTGCTTTAGGATCGCACTGGCTGCGAAATCGGTTTTGTTACTGGGGGGTTTCCGAGAAGGCTCAACCGATGCCGGGGCCGGCCCTGACCGACTAACGAGCGGGGAAGAAGAAAGAATAGTGGGAAAATTGTGCCGGCCTCTTCGCGGGTAAACCCGCTCCCACAGCTGTCGCGCAATACTTAAAACTTGCGCCATTGCTGCGGGAGCGGGTTTACCCGCGAAGCGGTCATTTCAGGGGCGCCACCAGGCGTCAATCCTCCGCCTGGTCCTCGCCACCTTGGCGGCTCATGCCGTACTTGCGCATCTTCTCGACCAGGGTGGTACGGCGAATACGCAAACGTTCAGCCGCGCGGGCAACGATACCGTTGGCATCGTCCAGCGCCTGCTGGATCAGGCCCTGCTCCAGGCTACCGAGGTAGTCCTTCAGGTCCAGGCCTTCAGGTGGCAGCATCGCAGGGTTGCTGAAGTTTGGCGTGTGGCCGTTGATGGCCACGCGTTCTTCCAGATCGCTGCGCAGGCTGTCGACCATCTGCTCGTCTTCGTCATCGACGTAGCGGAATTTCTTCGGCAGCTCGGACACGCCGATCACCCCGTACGGGTGCATGATCGCCATGCGCTCGACCAGGTTGGCCAGCTCGCGCACGTTGCCCGGCCAGCCGTGACGGCACAGCGACATGATCGAGGCGGAGTTGAAGCGGATGGACCCGCGCTTCTCGTGCTCCATGCGCGAGATAAGCTCGTTCATCAGCAACGGAATATCTTCCACCCGCTCACGCAGCGGCGCCATCTCGATGGGGAACACGTTCAGGCGGTAGTACAGGTCTTCGCGGAAGGTGCCGTCCTCGATCATGGTTTCGAGGTTCTTGTGCGTTGCGGCGATGATGCGCACGTCGATGCTCTGGGTCTTGTTGCTACCCACACGCTCGAAGGTACGCTCCTGCAGCACACGCAGCAGCTTGACCTGCATCGGCAACGGCATGTCGCCAATTTCGTCGAGGAACAGCGTACCGCCGTTGGCCAGTTCAAAACGCCCGGCACGGCTAGTGATTGCCCCGGTAAAGGCACCCTTCTCGTGGCCGAACAGTTCGCTTTCCAGCAGCTCGGCCGGGATCGCGCCACAGTTGACGGGTACAAACGGCGCTTCGCGGCGCTTGGAATGGTAGTGCAGGTTGCGCGCCACCACCTCCTTGCCGGTGCCCGACTCACCCAGGATCAGCACGCTGGCGTCGGTATCGGCCACCTGCTGCATCATCTGCCGCACGTGCTGGATGGCACGGCTGGTGCCGACCAGGCTGCGGAACAGGTTAGGCTCGCGCTGGCGGCCGCGCTCGCGCGCCTGGTCGTACATCTCGCGATAGACCTGGGCACGGTGCAGTGAATCCAGCAACTGGCTGTAGCTTGGTGGCATTTCCAGGTTGGAAAGCACCCGGCGGCGAAGGTCTTCCGGGAACTCCGCAGAAGAAATTTCACCTAATAGCAGCACCGGAAGGAACTCATCCCACCCGGCCACTGTCTTAACGAGCCCAAGGAGATTGCCCGGAACGTCTACGCTGCCGATGAGCACGCACAATATTTCACGGCTCGAAGACAACGACTCAACCACTTGCTGCCAGTCATGGCTCGAGCAAGCGAGGTTTTCTTCACCGAGGAAATTCAGCACCACCGCCAGATCGCGGCGGCGCGCGCTATCGTCATCGATCAGCAGAATCTTGGTTTCACGCCACATGCAATAGCAACTTCCCTAGTCATATCGCCGCCCTGCAGGGGCATGCTCGACATCATTCCGACTGAATGGTCAGTGTTCGGACGTCTGGAATTCGAGAACAGACACTAGTAAAGTCAAAAAGGCCCACACAGTCAAATTTATGGCGCCTTTTGTCAAGTTGTGCGCATCTTAACTGAACAGATGGTAAACCTTCGAAGCATTTTTCGCTTGGTTGATCTGCATCATCTCTTCGGCAATTGCCTGGCGTTCACCGGTTGTCACGTCGATCAGGTTGCGGTAGACCAGCAGCACCCCTTCCAGCTTCTCGCGCAGCAACGCCTGGTCCACCGCGTGGGTTTCCAGCACCTCGTCGATGCAGGCGCGGCACGCCACATCCAGCTTGGCAATGGCTTCCCAGTCACGCTCGCTCAGGGCGCCGACCAAGGCATCACAGGTGTCATCGAGGCGTTGCAGTGCGGTCACGGTAATCTCCTTGCCGTCAGCTGGCAGGCTGGGCGTCGGCAATGCCGTCCCAACCGCTTTTCACGGTAATCAGCAGCTGGGCAACTTCGTCGATAATGCCGGCATCGTTGTCGACATTGGCCTGCATAAGCCGGTTGGTCATGTAGACATAAAGCGCGTCGAGCTTCTCGACAGTCTCCGGGTTTTCGCTTTTTTCGGGCTGCAGGCCGTCGCGAAGGCCGATGATGATGTCGATCGCCTTGCCGAGCATCAGGCCCTTTTCCGCGATATCGCCACGCGCCATGGCACCCTTGGCCTGGGCCATGCGATCGAGGCCACCTTCCATCAGCATCTGCACCAGGCGGTGCGGCGTGGCTTCGGAAATCTGGGCATGGGAATTGACCTTCTGGTACTGACGAAGGGCTCTCATGGGATTCATCTTGCGACCTCGTGACGGGCAGGCTTAAGGGAGAGATATTCCTTGTATCGGGCAGACGCTGAAAAACTTTACCGGCCGATGACATGAAGCCGGGCATCATGCCCGTACTTCATGCAATGTTCACGGTTTAATCGTCACTGCTCGACTTGTTCAGCGCGTTTAGCGTACTCAGCACGGAACTCTGCTGTTGGCGCAGCTGGGTGACCAGGGTATCCATGTTGTTGTACTTGTCCTGCAGGCTCTTCTGCAGGGCTTCCATCCGGGTGTCCAGGGTATCCTGCTCGCTCTTGAGCTTGGTCAGGCTTTCACTCAGGACCTTGGAGCGCTCGGCCAGGGTACCGGTACTGGCTTTGGCAAACGGCTCGGTCACCTTTTGCAGGCGCGCCAGCAGGCCATCCTTGCCATTGAAGATGCTGGTCAGGTCCGCCGCATTGGTGGAGGCAACCTTGTCCCATTTCTTGTCATCCAGGCTCAGCGCACCGCCATCCTGGGCAGAAGTGACACCAAACGCAGCGAGCGATTTCAAGGTGCCGTTGCCCGACACCGCATTGAGCTCCTCACGAATGGAGGACATCAACGTACGCATCGTGGCATCACCGGTCAGCGCCGCAGACGTCATGGTGCCATCAGCGTTTTTGGTGACCTTGGTTTCAGCATTCATGACTTTGAGCAGGGCGTTGTAGGTATCAATGAAACCCTTGAGGCCCGACTTCAACGTAGTAGAGCTGGTAGTCAGCGAAAGAACCGTCGCTGTTACCTCGCCACTTGTCGCGTTTTTAGGCGACGTACCCACCAGCTTGATGTTGAGACCACTGACGGCATCGGTGATGTCGTTGGTCTTGGACTTCATGGCAATGCCGTCCAGCGTGTACTCAGCGTCCGCCGGCGGATCGACAACGGTATAGCCAGTATCAATGCCCGAATTGCCCGAAAGGGTGATGTCGGAGCCGTCACCCATCTTGGTCGAGGTGATGATCAGACGCGAACCCGTGGCGTCGGTCAGTACGTTGGCACTCAGGCCTGCTGTACTGAACTGGCTGTTGATGCTATCGCGCACCTGCTGCAGCGTTGCGCCGGCAGGAACGCTCAAATCGTAGGCCTTGCCATTCTGGGTCATGGTCAACGTGGTCGGACTGCCAGTGGCGTTGACTACAGAGCCGGCGCCATTTGCGTAGACCTTCGTTGACACCTTCGACGCAGTCGCCAGCTTGTCGACAATCAACTTGAACGAACCGTTGGCAGCCCCGGTACCCATGGTGACGGTGGCCACCTTCTCATCCGAAGACTTCAGGCTAAGGCCACCGAAACTGTTGGTGTCGGTCATGTTGGTCAAGGCGCCGCGGAAGGCATCCAGCGCCGACTGAATCTTGCCGATAGAGGACAACGTGGTGGTTGCCTTCAGCGTTTGGGTATTGATCTGCGCCTGCTTCGGCGCCTTCTGCGCGGCCACCAGGGAATCGACGATCGCCTGGGTATCAATGCCCGAGCCAATACCGCTGACTGTTGTACCTGCCATCATTGCTCTCCTTGTTCAGTAGCTGCCGGATCCTTGGCGGATAAATCCATCAATCGGCCGACAGCAACAAAAATCATGCCAGCCTATGCCTGATCATCGAACAGCAGGCTGCTGGCTTCACTGAGGCTCTGCGCCAATTTCAGCGCAGTTTCCGACGGAAGCTGCCGGATCACCTCACCGGACTGGGTGGCAATTACCTTGACCACGACCCGACCAGTGGAATCATCAATGGAAAAATCCAGCTGACGCTGGCTTGACTGGACGAAATCACGGATCTCGCCAACCGCTTTTTCCAGGTCTTCGCGCGAGTGCGGCTGGTTATCGGGGGCCGCAGCGTCCTGCACCTTGGCAGGCACTGCCGGGTCCCGATCCCGATCAGCGACTGGCGCCTGGGGTAACACCGACGGATACACCTGGCTCAGCTTGACACTCATGTCCATGTTTCGAACTCCTCATGTCAAAAAGGGTGAAAGGGCACGTAAACGCGCCCTTTCACCCTTTACTCAGGCGCCTGAATTACTGGAGCAGTTTCAGGACCGAAGATGGCAGCTGGTTAGCCTGCGACAGGATCGCAGTCGAAGCCTGCTGCAGAGTCTGCTGCTTGGTCAGCTCGGCAGTTTCCGAAGCGAAGTCCACGTCCTGCACGGTGGAGCGGGCAGCGGTGGAGTTCTTCTGGATGTTCTGCAGGTTGTCGACGGTGGTTTGCAGACGGTTCTGGGTAGCACCCAGGCCCGAACGGACGCTGTCGATCGAACCGATGGCCTTGTCGATAACGGCCAGGGCGTTCTGGGCGTTGACGGCCTCGGTAACATCGGTATCGGCGATGGTGGTCTTGGCCGAGGACTTGGAAGCTGCACCGAACAGGTCGGTAGCGCCAGTACCGGTGGCGCCGTTAGCTACCGAGTAACCTTTGGCAGAGTCCAGAGAAATCTGGCCAGTAACGGTCGATTTGTCGTTAACGGTAGCGGAAAGCGTGGTCAGAGTACCTGGGAAATCACCGTTGCCGTCGCGTGCACCCACCGAGATGGCGTCTGCGCCGGCCTTGGAGGTGAAGGCCAGGTTCTCGCCAGTGTCCGACTTCACCGACAGGCTCTTGGTCGATTCGTCGTAGTTAACGCTGATACCCAGCTTGGCGGCGTTGGACTTCAGCTGATCAGCCAGGCTTGCGGTGTCAGTAACACCGATGAAGCTGACGGTGCTACCGCCTACAGTCAGGTCAAAGTTGGCTGGAGTAGCTGCAGCGCCACTGGCAACAGCCAGTTTGACTTCGGTGCTGGCAGAAGCAGTCAGGCCACCGATGGAGCCATTGAGTTTGGCAGCGATGTCTTTGGCCGAGGAGCCCGCATCATAGCTGACGGTTTTGCTCTGACCGTTGCCAGTGACAACCAGATCAGCTGCGGCCACACCGCTGGCGCTAGGCGCGATAGTGCCCGACTTGATCTGCTGCGAGCCGATGCTCTTGGCCGAAACGTTGTCCAGCGCCAGGTTGATGGTTTCGTTGGCGTTGGCGCCGACCTGGATGGCCTTGGTGCCGTACGAACCGTCCAGCAGCTTCTGGCCACCGAAGGTGGTGGTTTCCGAGATACGGTTCAGCTCAGCGGTCAGAGCCTGGTATTCGTCGTTGTTCGACTTACGGTCGTCGTTGCTCAGCGAGCCAGTAGCCGAGGACAGGGCCAGGGTACGCATTTTTTGCAGGATGTCGGTCGAAGCCTGCATTGCACCTTCAGCGGTCTGAGCGATCGAGATACCGTCGTTGGCGTTCTTGACAGCCTGGCCCAGGCCATTGATCTGGCTGGTCAGACGGTTGGCGATCTGCAGGCCGGCAGCGTCGTCTTTAGCGCTGTTGATACGCAGACCCGAGGACAGACGCTGCATCGAAGTGGTCTGAGCGTTGCTAGCCTTGGTCAGGTTGCCCTGAGTAGTGATCGACGCAATGTTGGTGTTTACAGTTAAAGCCATGACGAAATCCTCGTTGGATGGGTACTGCGGCTTCCGGCCTTGGCAACCGCCGGACTGGCCTAGAGAACCTTCGTAATAGTTATCGTCGGGTGCGCGGGATGCTTGAGGGGTTTTTCGAAAAAAAAATGCTGGCATGGGGCCAGCCCCGATAAATCAAGGGGTTAAGGCGGTTTATTGGCGTCAAAAACCACTCAAAATCCAGCTTAAGCTCACCAGCCAGCCACTCCATCTGTGGGAGCGGGCGCGCCCGCGAACACCGGCAAAGCCGGTGCCATCCACCGAGTCGCCTTCTTCGCGGGCATGCTCGCTCCCACAGAAAGCGGCGCCACGCCACAGAATCTTGCAGGCAAAAAAAAGCGCCGGGCGGTGGCCGCCGGGCGCTTTTGGGACTGCTGGGGGATCAGTCGCGGTACAGGATGGCCGAGCCCCACGACAGGCCTACGCCAAAGCCGCTGATCGCCACGCGCTTCCAGCTGCCGTCGAGCATGTGCTTCTGCAGCAGCAGCGGCACACTGGAGGACACGGTATTGCCGGTTTCCAGCATGTCCTTGACGAACTTCTCCGGGTGCTGCTCTTCGAAGCGCCGCGCCACGGCGTCGACAATCGCCGCACTGCCCTGGTGGATGCAGAACGCGTCGATATCCGAAGACTTCAGGCCACTGGCATCCAGCAGCTCGTGCAGGTGCGCCGGCACCTTGACCAGGGCGAAGTTGAACACTTGGCGGCCGTTCATGAAGAACTTGCCGTCAGTTACTTTCAGGTGCTCGGCACCGGAGCCGTCAGTGCCAAAACGCGCCTGGCCCAGGTTCCAGACCGCGTCTTCACCCATCCAGGTGGCTGTGGCGGCATCGCCGAACAGCATGGTGGTGTTGCGGTCTTCCGGGTCGACGATCTTCGAATACGGGTCGGCCGTGATCAGCAGGCCGTTTTTCAGCCCTGCCGCTTCCATGAAGCCTTTGATCGCGTACAGGCCATACACATAACCGGAGCAACCCAGCGACACATCGAACGCCGCCACGCGGGTAGACAGGCCGAGCTTGCTCTGGACGATGGCTGCGGTGTGCGGCAAGCCTTCTTCGTCACCGTTCTGGGTGACCACGATCAGCGCATCGATCGACTGCGGATCAAGGTCAGGGTTGCTGGCAAACAGGGCCCGGGCGGCTTCTACGCACAGGTCGGAAGTTTCCTGCTCTTCGGCCTTGCGCGGCAGGAACGACGCGCCGATCTTGCCGAACATGAACTCTTCGTCCTTGCCGAACTTCGCACCCTGGACGTAGTTGTCCAGGCCAGCGGTAGGCACGTAACTCGCAATGCTTTTGATGCCAATCATTCTGGCTTCCCAATGAAAACAGCCAAAGACCACCACTCGATGAATTGAGGGCGCCAAATACCGGGGCGCGTCACCGCCAGAGGTTGAAGGCAGGGCTCACCTGCGCACCGGTAACAAAATGCTGCAACAGCTGCTGCATAGAATACAGGGAAGATGATCGTTTTGACTCATTGGTCACATTGAAATGCTACGAAAGCCGTGCCGAGGGCGTGAGAAACCAGAATTTTCGCGGGCATGAAAAAGCCGGGGCCGCTTTGCGCCCCTTCGCGGGCTTGCCCGCTTCCACAGGTTTTGCGTGCGCCTGAGGCCCGCGCAATCGCTGTGGGAGCGGGCAAGCCCGCGAAGGGGCGCAAAGCGGCCCCGGCTTCAGCAAGACAGATCAGAGCTTGTTGAACAGGCTCAGCTGCGAAATGCGCGAAAAGGCCAGCTGTGAGGCCTCCAGCATGGCCTGCTGCAAGGTCAAAGTGATGGCCGCCTGCGACATGTCGGTGTTGCCGATGGCGTTCTGGGTGGTCTTGTTGGCCAGGCCCAGGCTGGTGTTCTCCTGGCGCTGGATCTCCAGCGAATTGCCCCGGGCGCCGATCGAACCACGGGTGATATCGACCTGCTCACGGGCACTGGCCAGGTTGGCGATTGCCGAGGCCGCCGCATCCTTCAGCGCATTGGCCTGGCCTACACCCGTTACCGGCGTATCCAGCGCAGCACGCAACTGGCTGAGGGTTTCCAGGACATTCTGGTTCTGGTGCGTATTGGCGGTAACCGCGAACTGGTCACCCGCCTCCGGCGAACCGCTCACCTGATACGTGACACCCGCCACCGTCAAGGCTGGTGCGGTGTAAGTACCCGTGGCCACTGCCTTGCTGTCAGCCGTCAGCGGCTGGGCGTAGAGCTCGTAGGCGCCAGGCCCGGTGAACTTGATCACAGCCCCGTTGCTGGGGAAAGTGCTGCGATAAGCCGCTTCGTCGGTCACGCTGCCGCTGGTGACCTGGGCGCTGGAGGTGTTGCCGGCGTTGCGGGTGGTGTTGAACGAGTCCGGGCGGGCCGCCAGCGAAAACTCGCGCCCTGCCACCGCGGCGTCGGCATCGGCGCCCTCCTCCACGGTAACGGTGATTTCAAACTCGACGCCACGCAGGGCAATGCTGTTGGCGCCTTCGGTCTTGCTGTCGAAGGTACCGTTGGTGGCAGTTTCAGAGGTGATGTCCCTGCCACTTGCATCGGTGATGGTGTACTGGGTCGCGCTGGTGAAGGTCAGCTTGTACGGCTGGCCGGCAGTAAAGCTGTTGTTGTAGCTGGTACTCGAGGTCATCAGGCCAGACGATACCCCGACCACGCCATCGTCAGTGGCGGGCACCACCAGGGTCGACTGCGTGCGGCTCTTGTTGCTGGCGGAATCGAAGATGGTGAAGCCGGTGTCGTTGGTGGCCAGATTCAGGGTGTCGGACACCTGCAGACTCAGCTGGGTCTGGTCACCGTTGTAGCTGTAGGTGCCGTCGGAGTTGCGCACATAGGGTGGCGTGGTGCTCTTGGAGCCGCCGAACATGTAGTCGCCGTTGGCATCGCGCGAATTGAGCAGGCCGAAGATGTTCGCCTCGATCTCTTTCAGCTCGGTACTGATGGCCACACGGTCAGAGTCGGTAACCCCAGGGCCGCCAGCACGGATCGCCAGCTCACTGGCGCGCTGCATGGCGTCGTTGATGGTGGAGAGTACGCTCTCCTCCTGCAGCAGGGCGTTGCTCACCGTGTTGATGTTGCCGCTGTACTGGTCCAGCAGCGACTGCTGCTGTTGCAGCAGCAGCAGACGCGCCGCGCCGACCGGGTCATCAGCCGCGGTCTGGATGCGAATACCCGACGTGACCTGATCGTTGGTCTTGTTCATGGTGGAGAAGTTCTTGGAGTAGCTACTGGCGCTGGCCTCATAGAACTGAGCAGTGGAAATACGCACGAGAGTCTACTCCTTACAAGGCATTGATCAGGGTGCTGAAGGTTTCTTGCGCCGCCTTGATGATCTGCGACGAAGCCGTGTAGTAGTGCTGGAATTTCACCAGGCTGGCCGCCTCGTCATCGAGGTTGACGCCAGACACCGCGCTGCGGCTTTCGCTGGCGGACTTGAGTACCGCCTCGGTCGCCGTGGTGTCGATGGTCGCCTGGTTGGCCTTGGCACCCACGCGCTCGACCAGCGAGGCATAGGCCGACGTGAAGCTGGTGCCACCGCCGGAACCGGTGTTCACCGTCGACTTGGTCTGCAGGCCCAGCAGCGCCGTGGCGTTGCGGTTGTCGGCCTTGCCGTCGGCATTGAACGACAGGGTAAAGCTGTCATTGGCCGCCGGGCTGCCACCGATGGTGGTCTCGACGCTGAACGTGCGCGGGTTGCCGCTGCCATCGAGAATCGGCTGCCCGGCAGCATCCAGCATTGGCACAGCCACCGACAGCTTGTTGTCGGTACCCGGGACCACGCTGCCGGTGCCAATCTGGGTGCCCTTGGCATCGAACAGCTTGTAGCCCTGGGAGCCACCACTGGCGGCGTCGAACACTACGCGCACCGGCATCGAGTCGCGAATCGACTGCTGGATCAGTGCGGTATCGGTACCGCCATAGATATCCAGCGATTCGCCCAGCGTAGGTTGGGTGATGGTGCCGGTACCGCTGTTGCCACTGCCTGCCGCAGCACTGATCGGCCCGGCAAAGGCCAGTTTGTTGGCATCGGTCAGGGTAGTGGTGATGCTGCCGGCCGCCGCACGGGTAGGGATCACCTTGAAGCTGTCGCCGGCCGCCAGGCCACCGCCTTTCAGCGACAGGCTGAAGCCGTCGATCACCGGCGCCGGGTCGGTGTTGAGGTCGAAGCTGCCCATGTCGGTGCCGTCGGAGCGGCGCACGCTGTACTGGTTGGCGCTGGTGAACTTCACCTCGTAGTCGTAGGTGGTCAGCGCACCACTGTTGGCGATGGTCACGTCCAGGTTACCGGAGCCGGTGCTGTTGTTCGACGAAGCCAGGCTGCGCTGGGCAACGGCAGTGGCGCTGTTGATGCTGGAGAACAGCGAGCTGCCAAACTGGCCATTGGCATCCAGGCCCTGCCCCAGCTGGCTGTTGATGCTGTCCGACACCACCAGGGCAACACGGCCCAGCTCGTTCATGGACGGTATCAGCACGTCCTGGCGGTAACGCACCAGGCCGCCGATCGCGCCACCGGTCACCACCGAGGTCACGTCGGAGCTGAACGACTCATAGTTGATGCGCAGGCTCGCCTGGCTCTTGTCGGCAGTACCCGGCTGCACCGACAAGGTGTTGGCTTTGTTGCCGGTCACCAGCGACTGGCCGCTGCCCAGGTACACGTCGTAGTTGCCGTCACGTTCCTGCACGGTCACGCCAACCAGCTCGTTGAGCTGGCGCACTGCTTCGCTGCGCGCATCCAGCAGGCTGTTGGGCGTGTTGCCGGTGCCCGAGGCCGCCGCGATCTGCTTGTTGTACTCGGCGATACTGGCGGTGAGCTTGTTGACCTGGCCAGCCATGGTGTCGAGCTGGGAGTTGATCGTTTCGTTCTGCTGGGTCAGCTGAGTGCTCACCGCGTTGAAACGGTTGCTCAGGGTTTGCGCCTGGGTCAGCAACAGCTGCCGGGAGGCAACGTCACCGGGCTTGGCCGCTGCCGTCTGCAGGGCCGAGAAGAACGCGGTAAGGACCGAGCTGATGCCGGTATCACGGTCGGCCAGCAGCTTGTCGATGCTGGTGATCTGGTCCTGGAAGGCAACCGAGTCCGCTTGCAGCGACGTAGCGGTCTGCAGCTGGTTGTCCAGATACGAGCTGTAGATGCGGCGCACGTCCGCCAGCGTGGTACCAGTGCCCAGGAACCCCGCGCCGATGTTGTGCGAGGGCCCTGCCGCCTGAACCGTCTGCTGGCGCGAGTAGCCACTGGTCGCGGCGTTGGCGATGTTGTTACTGGTTACCGACAAGGCCGCCTGGCTGGCACTCAGGCCACTCAGGCCGATGGAAATCAGGCTCGACATGATTTAGTCCTTTTATAGATTCGTGGTTCTGCCAGCCATGGCGTATTGCGGGGTTGACTGCATTTGCTGGGCGATGCTGATGATCTTCTTCGCATAGCCCGGGTCGGTCGCATAACCTGCCTTCTGCAGCTCTCTTGCAAACTGCTCAGGGTTATCGGCCGAGTCCAGCGCATCTTGATAGCGAGAATTGCCCTGCAGCAGGTTCACCAGGTCGTGGAAGCTGTCCTGGTACGAGTCATAGCTGCGGAACGCTGCGGTTTCCTTGACGAACTGGCCATCGCGGAACTCGCTGGTGATCGCCCGTGCCTGCTCACCCTGCCAGTTGCCGGTGGCCTTGATGCCGAACAGGTTGTGGCTGCTGCTGCCATCGGTATTGCGCATCACCGATTTGCCCCAGCCGGTTTCCAGCGCGGCCTGGGCCACCAGGTAGCGTGGGTCGATACCAATGCGCTTGGCCGCTTGCTCGGCCATCGGCAACATGGTGGCGACGAATTCGTCACTGTCGGTAAACGCCTTGTTCGGCGCCAGCGGCGGCTGGGCCACGGCGCGGCCGACAATGCGCAGGCCGTTGTCCGGTACGGCGAAGGCCTTGGCCACTTGCTGGCCGTCACGGGCCGGCACGGCGGCGTTATTGGCCGTGGCGGCCGATGGCACGATGCCTGCCAGCAGGCGGTCGGTAAGCTTGCTCGGCAAGGCCAGGCGCCGCGAGTTGAGCGCGGCGACGTCGTTGCGGGTGGTGGCCGAGTCCGTGGCATGCACCGGCTCCGCCACCTTGTTGCCCCACAGCGCCGGGCCACTGCCATCTGCACGCGGGAACGGGCTGGTGTTGATCGACGCACTGCGGCCCTTGGTCAGCTGGCGCACCAGCACATCCTGCAGACCGATACCACCACCTTCGCGGGACATGCTCACGGCCAGCTGCTGGTCGTACATGTCGCGGTACTGCTTGACCGTTTCGGTGTTCATCGGGTTGTCATCAGCCAGCACGTCGCTGGCCTTGCGCGAGGCCTTGAGCATTTCACTGATGAACAGCGACTCGAACTCCTGGGCCACCTTGCGCACGTTGGCGTCGCTGTCGCGGTCACCGTGCTTGAGCGCACTCAGGCGGTTGAGGTCGGTGTAGGCGCCGCTGTCGGCACTGCCGGAAACCTGGCTTTTGATGTTCATCCGAGCCGTCCTCAGATCACGATCAGGTCGGCCTGCAAGGCGCCGGCCTGTTTCAGGGCTTCGAGAATGGCCATCAGGTCGCCGGGCGCTGCGCCCACCTGGTTCACCGCGCGGACGATCTCATCCAGCGTGGTGCCCGGGCCGAACTTGAACATCGGCTTGGCTTCCTGCTCGGCGTTTACCCGCGAGCGTGGCACCACGGCCGTCTGGCCATTGGAGAACGCCCCCGGCTGGCTGACGATCGGGTCTTCGGTAATGGTCACGGTCAGGCTGCCGTGGGTTACCGCCGCCGGCGACACCTTGACGTTCTGGCCGATGACGATGGTACCGGTACGCGAGTTGATGATGACCTTGGCCACCGCCTGGCCCGGGTCGATTTCGAGGTTTTCGAGGATCGACAGGTAATCTACGCGCTGGCTGGGGTCCATCGGCGCACTGACCCGCACCGAACCACCATCCACCGCCTGGGCCACGCCGGGGCCGAGCAGGTCGTTGACCTTGTCGACGATGCGCTTGGCGGTTGTGAAGTCGGGGCGGTTGAGGTTCAGGGTCAAGGTGTTGCCCTGGTTGAAGCCGCTCGGCACTGCCCGCTCGACACTGGCACCCCCGGGGATGCGACCGGCCGACGGAACGTTGACGGTGATCTTCGAGCCGTCACGGCCTTCGGCGTCAAAGCCCCCCACCACCAGGTTGCCCTGGGCGATGGCGTAGACGTTGCCGTCGATACCCTTGAGCGGGGTCATCAGCAGGCTGCCGCCACGCAGGCTCTTGGAGTTACCGATCGACGACACGGTAATGTCCACCACCTGGCCGGGCTTGGCGAACGCCGGCAGGTCGGCATGCACCGACACCGCCGCGACGTTCTTCAGTTGCACGTTGCCGGAGCCGGCCGGCACCTTGATGCCGAACTGCGACAGCATGTTGTTGAAGGTTTGCAGGGTGAACGGCGTCTGGGTGGTCTGGTCACCCGTGCCGTTCAGCCCCACCACCAAGCCGTAACCGATCAACTGGTTGGAACGCACGCCAGAAATGCTGGCGATGTCCTTCAGGCGCTCTGCGTGCGCACCGAAGGCACAGGACAGGAGCAGGGTTGCGGCAATCAGCTGCCTCACGTTGAACATGGTCATCCGTACTCAGAAAGGCCAAAGCGGGCTGATGAAGAAGCGGTCCAGCCACCCGGGCTGGCTGGCATCGGCGAACGAGCCGGTACCGGAATAGGTGATGCGCGCGTCGGCCACACGAGTGGACGGCACGGTGTTGTCGGTGGCGATGTCGTCGGCGCGGATCATACCGGCAATGCGCACCAGCTCTTCGCCGGTGTTCAGGGTCAGCCACTTCTCGCCGCGCACGGCGATGATGCCGTTGGGCAGCACTTCGGCCACGGTCACGGTAATCGAACCGGTCAGGGTGTTGCCCTGGGTGGCCTTGCTGTCGCCCTTGGTGGCGCGTTCGCCGTTGTAGCCGGCCTCCAGCGACAGGTCACCGCCACCGAACGGGTTATTGGTGTTCGGTGTGCTGCCGAACAGCGAGGTCAGGCCGATGTCGGCCTTGCTGTTCTTCTGGATCTGCGAACCTGCGTTCTTGCTGGCCGACGTTTTCTCGTTGAGGGTGATGGTGATGATGTCACCCACCCGGAACGCCTTGCGGTCGCTGTACAGGTTCTGCTCGAAACCGGCCTGGTAGATGGAACCGTTGTTGGCCGCTGCCGGCAACGGGGTGCGCGGCAGTACCGGCGCGTAGTACGGGTCGTTGGGCTTGGGCGTCGGGCCGACGCAACCTGCCAGCAACACCGCCCCCCCCAGGGCGAACACGGACAACAGACGATTCATGGTGCATACCTCACGGGTGTAACGAAGCGACAGGGCTTAGAGCTGTTGGGTCACGAACGACAGCATCTGGTCGGCGGTGGAGATGACCTTGGAGTTCATCTCGTAGGCGCGCTGGGTGGTGATCATGTTCACCAGCTCTTCCACGGTGCTGACGTTGGAGTTTTCCAGGGTCTGCTGCTGGGTGGTACCGAAACCGTTCAGGCCCGGGGTGCCCACTTGCGGCGCGCCACTTGCGGCAGTTTCCAGGAACAGGTTGTCGCCGATGGCCTGCAGGCCAGCCGGGTTGATGAAGTCGGCAGTCTGGATGTTGCCGATCACCTGCGCTGCAGGGTTGCCGGCCGTGGTGATCGACACGGTGCCGTCCTGGCCGACGGTGAAGGTTTGCGCGTCGTTCGGCACGACAACGGCAGGCTCCAGGGCGTAGCCGTTGGCGGTGACGATCTGGCCGTCGGAGTTCAGGTGGAAGGTGCCGTCACGGGTGTACGACACCGTGCCATCCGGCTGCAGGATCTGGAAGAAACCACGGCCGTTGACGGCCATGTCCAGCGGGTTTTCGGTGGTCTGCAGGCTGCCGGCGACGAAGCTCTTCTGGGTGCCGACAATGCGCACACCGGTACCGACCTGCAGGCCCGAAGGCAGCTCGCTGTCCTGGGTGGACTGGGCGCCGGGCTGGCGACGGATCTGGTACAGCAGGTCAGCGAACTCGGCACGGTCACGCTTGAAGCCGGTAGTGGAGACGTTGGCCAGGTTGTTGGAAATGACCGTCAGGTTGGTGTCCTGGGCGGACAGGCCGGTTTTAGCGACCCAAAGAGCCGGAAGCATGTAGTTTCTCCTCGTGCGCCTGTTTTACGGCACCCGTTCAAAAGTGATTAGCCGATTTGCAAAACCCGAGCCATGGCTTCGTCGCCTTCCTTGGCCGTGTTCATCATCTTGACGTGCAGTTCGAACTGGCGGGACAGCGCCAGCACCGAGGTCATTTCCTCGACAGCGTTGACGTTGCTGCCTTCCAGGAAGCCCGCCACCACCCGCACGTTGACGTCGGCGTCGGCCGGCTGGCCAGAGGTGGTGTGGATCAGACCGTCCACGCCTTTGGTCAGGCCTTTGGTGTCCGGGTTGACCAGCTTGATGCGGTCGACCTCAGCCATCACCCGCGGGTCTTCACCCATGGAGCGAATGCTGAGGGTGCCGTCGGCGCCGACCTCAACCTTCTGCTCCGGCGGGATGGCAATAGGGCCACCGTTGCCGATCACCGGCATGCCGTTGCCGGCACGCAGCACGCCGAGGGCGTCGATGTTCAGGCTGCCGGTACGCACGTAGGCTTCGCTGCCGTCCGGCGCCTGCACGGCGATGAAGCCCTTGCCGGTCACGGCAACATCCAGGTCACGACCGGTCTCGACCAACGGGCCTTCACTGAAGTCGGTGGCCGGGCGCTCGGTCATGGCAAAGGCGCGCGCCGGAAAGCTGTCGCCGAACACCGGCATCGAACGCGCCTGTTCCAGGTCACGCTGAAAGCCGTTGGTGGAAATGTTCGCCAGGTTGTTGGCGTGGGCCTTTTGCGCCAGCGCGTTCTGGCTGGCGCCGGTCATGGCCACATAAAGCAACTTGTCCACAGTATCTCCTCTGCGCGTCGCTGCCGCGCTGTCACTGGGCAGGTTCGAAGCAATAATCGAACCAAGTCTGAAACCGCCTGTTTCCGGGGGTTTCAGCGCGGCAAGGGGCAACAAACGTCAGTTTGTCGGCGGATGTTTGCCGCCTGCGGCAAGCGCGTGTCAGAAGGTGCGGCAAGCGGCGTTGTTGTAGGGGCCGGAATGGCGCACCCAACCCTCGCCCGGGTTGCTGGCCGAGCACAGGTAGCGGCCGGTGGCCAGGCTTTGCCATTGGTAGAACGGGGCGGGAGCGGCCGAGAGCGGCAAGGCCATGGCCAGGAGGGCGGTAAGCATTAGCCGTTTCATGGGCGTGAACCTTGAAGAACCTGGGGCCGCTTTGCGGCCCATTGCCGGCAAGCCAGCTCCCACAGGGGATTGCAACCTCCTGTGGGAGCTGGCTTGCCGGCGATGGGCTGCAAGGCAGCCCCAATTACAGACAAAACCACACTAACAGGCGGCCATCAGGTCATCTGGATGATGGTCTGCATGATGGTGCTTTCGGTGGAAATGGTCTTGGCGTTCGCCTGGTAGTTGCTCTGCGCCTTGATCAGGTTGACCAGTTCGCCGGTCAGGTCGACGTTGGAGTCTTCCAGTGCGCCGCCGGTAATCTGGCCCAAGGTACCGGTGTCCGGCGCGCCGATCACCGGCACGCCCGAGGCGTAGGACTCTTTCCAGCTGGTGCCACCAATCGGGGTCAGGCCCTGCAGGTTGGCAAAGTTGGCGATAGCCACCTGGCCGATCACCTTGTCCTGGCCATTGGTGAAGTTGGCGAACATGTTGCCGCTTTCGTCGATGGTCAGGCCCGACAGCTCACCGGTGGCAAAGCCGTCCTGGCTCTTCGCGGTGGTGGCGGAGGCGGCGTTGTACTGGGTGGTACCGAGCATGTCCAGGTTCACCCCGGCAACGTTGGCGGTAGCGCCGTTGGCACCCCATACACCGGCGGCGTTCTTCTGTGCCGGGATCCAGTTGCTGAGGGTGAAGGTCTTGTTGGCGGCTATGGTCATGCCGCCGGCTACCGGACCTTCCGTCATCGAGGCGGTGTCCAGGGTGCCGTCAGACTTGAACGGCAGCTTGTTGGCCAGCGGCGTGGTCGAGGTCGGGTCGGCCGGGTTGCGCCCGTCGATAGTGGTGTACATGGTCCAGGAGTTGCTGGTGGCGTCCTTGACGAAGTACTGGTTCAGTTGGTGCGCGTTACCCTGGCTGTCGTACACGTCGGTATTGAACGTGTAGTTGTAGGTGCCGGTATTGGTCGGATCGAACGGCGCCTGGGTGGGTGCAGTCGCGGTGGAGTTGAGGTTGACGTTCTCGGAGATGCGACCGGTCGGGTTCGGCGTCAGGTTCGAGGTGTCGATCTGCAGGTTGGTCAGCACACCCTGGATGATCTTGCCGTTGGCATCCACTGCATAACCTTGCAGGTTGGCGCCCGACGAGCTGACCACGTAGCCGTCCTTGTCGCTGTAGAAGGCACCGGCACGGGTGTAGATCTTCGAGCCGTTGTCGTTCATCACGAAGAAGCCGTTGCCATCGATGGCCATGTCCAGCGCCTGGCCGGTGCCATTGATGTTGCCCGGGGTGAACATCTGCGACACGGCGGCAGTCTTCACGCCAGTGCCCACCACGTTCTTGCCGGCACTGGTGCCGCGAATGGAGTTGGAGTACTGGTCGGCGAACTCGGCGCGCGACGACTTGAAGCCGGTGGTGGCAACGTTGGCAATGTTGTTGCCGGTAACGTTCAGGGCCTTGTTTGCTGCATAGAGGCCGCTAAGGCCGATATTGAAAGACATGTGTAACTCCTGTCGTTTTGCTCAGGCCCTAGATGCCGATGCTTTGGATTTTGGAAAGCGCAACACTGCCCAACCCGGCCAGGTTGAGTGTCATCTCCGAACCGTTGGTACCCATGGTCACGCTGGTGACCGAGGCCGGCAGGTTGGTGGTCATGGCCGTGGCCTTGCCGTCGATCGAGGCAGTAGCCTTGAAGGTGTAGGTACCGGCTGGCGCTGCTTCGCCGTCGTCGTTCAGGCCATCCCAGGTAAAGTCGATCTTGCCGGCTTTCTGAGTACCCAGGTCGAGCGTGCGCACCAGCTTGTCGTCCTTGTCGTAGATGCCCACCGAGGTGGCGGTGCTCGACGACGTCAGGTTGACAGTGCCTTTCATATCCTTGCTGGTGTCGACCACGGCCTTGTCGGTCTGGACAATCACATTGCGCCCGACCAGCGACGAAGCCTGCAGCGCCTGGGAGGATTGCAGCCCAGCCGCGATGTAGGTCACCGAGTCATTGAGCGACTGCATGCTCTCAAGGCTGCTGAACTGCGCCAGCTGCGCCACGAACTCGCCGTTTTCCTGCGGATCGAGCGGGTTCTGGTTCTTCATCTGGGTAACCAGCAACTGCAGGAAAGCATCTTTGCCCAGCGCGCTGCCGGCAGCACCGGTGCTGCTGTCGGTCTTCGACGTCTGCTTCTGCAGCGATGTCAGGTACGCGCTGCTGACGTCAGAGGTGGAATTGGTAGTGGTCATGTCGGCTTCCTATCACTGCCCCAGGGTCAGGACTTTCTGCATCATGCTCTTGGCCGTGTTCATCAGCTCGGCGTTGGTCTGGAACGCACGGCTGGCGGAGATCATGTCAGCCATTTCCTCGACCACATTGACGTTCGGGTAGTAGACGTAGCCGTCCTTGTTCGCCGCCGGGTGGTTTGGCTCGTAGCGAGCCTCCAGGGTGCTCTGGTCTTCGACGATGCCTTTGACCTGCACGCCCTGCCCTGCTTCACCCTGGTCGTCGAACAGCGACTGGCTGGTGCCAGCCTGCGCATCCTGGAAGGTGGTGGCGAACACCGGGTGGCGAGCGCGGTAGGTCTGATCGATGCTCGACGAGACGGTTTCGGCGTTGGCAATGTTGGAAGCCACGGTGTTCAGGCGCGTGTTCTGCGCGCTCATGCCGCTACCGGCAATATTGAAGACGCTGGAAAGGGACATGGTCATTCTCCCCGCAGGGCCGATACCAGCCCCTTGAATTTGCTGTTGAGCAAGGTGAAGCTGGCCTGGAAGCCAATGGCGTTTTCGGTGTAGTTCGATTGCTCGATCTGCGCGTCCACGGTGTTCTGGTCAATCGATGGCTGCAGCGGCGTGCGGTACTTGAGGGTATCGTCGGCCGCGATGGCGAGGCCTTCGGCTTCGATGTGGCGGCTATTGGTGCGGTCCATGGCGAAGCGGCCGCTCTGCTGCTTGTCGCTTTCGGCGGCCAGCACAGAGGCGAAGTCCATGTCACGCGCTTTGTAGTTAGGCGTGTCGGCGTTGGCGATGTTGTTGGCCAGCACTTCGGCGCGCTGGGCGCGGAAGCCCATGGCCTTTTCGTGAATACCAAGCGCCTTGTCGAAGCTGATGCTCATGTCGGGGAAACCTTCGGAGGTTGACCGGAATATCGTTGAGCAAGGTATAGCAAGGGCTGTGCCAATCAGTGCAAAGCCCGGAAACATGGGCTTTCGAGGTGGGGTGGTGTCAGGGTGATGCCAGAAAAGCGGCAAAGGCCTTCCGCCTTGGGCGGCGAAAGCGGCAATTGCCGGGCGGCAAAAGCGGCAAACCAAAAAATTGACGTCAGTGTTTTTCCTGCACCGGCCCCTTCGCGGGTAAACCCGCTCCCACAAGGACCTGTGCAAGACCCGAGGGCGGCACCGAACCTGTGGGAGCGGGTTTACCCGCGAAGAGGCCGGCACATACAGCAAAAAGGCCGGCAGTTTTCGCTGCCGGCCTTCTTGATTACTTGGCCTGGTAGATGATCCCCGGGCTGCACTGGACCATCTGGTAATGGTCCGGCAACCCGTTCAGCGCCTCCGAGGCGCCAAGGAACAGGTAGCCACCAGGCTTCAGTGTGCTGTGAATGCGCAGCAGGATGTCGCGCTTCACCTGTGCCGAGAAGTAGATCAGCACGTTGCGGCAGAACACGATGTCGAACTTGCCCAGGCTGGCATAGCTGTCAAGCAGGTTGAACGAGCGGAACTCGACGCGACTGCGAATCGCCGGCTTGACCGCCCAGCGCCCCGCCCCCTTGGGGTCGAAGTAGCGTTGCAGGCGTTCCTGGGACAAGCCGCGGGCAATGGCCAGGCTGTCGTACTCACCGGTCTTGCAGTTGGTGAGCATGGTGCCGGACAGGTCGGTGGCAACGATCTGCGCCCCCATCTTCAACTGGCCAAGGTTGCTGCGCTCGAACTCGTCGATGGCCATCGAAATGGAATACGGCTCCTGCCCCGACGAACAGGCCGCCGACCACATGCGCAGGCGCTGGCCGGGGTTGTTGCGGATGAACTCGGGGATCACCTTGTTCTTCAGCACTTCGAACGGGTAGGTATCGCGAAACCACAGGGTCTCGTTGGTGGTCATGGCATCGACCACCTGCTCGCGCAAACCACTGCGCGGCTGGGCCTGGATGCGCTGCACCAGCTCGCCCAGGCTCTTGATGCCCTGTTGTTCCATCAGCTTGTTGAGACGGCTGGAAACCAGGTACTGCTTATTTTCGCCCAGCAGGATGCCACAGGCTTTCTCCAGGAATACCCGGAACTGTTCGAAATCCAAATTACCCGTAGACACTACTGCCGCCTCTTTTCAATCACTGGTGCCGGGGCTTGCCCCGGCTGCTTCAATGCGCTGCCTTGATCCGGTCGACCACCCGCTGGGCCAGGTCGTCCGGCTTGAACTTGGCCAGGAAGTCATCGGCGCCGACCTTCTTGACCATTGCCTGGTTGAACACCCCGGAAAGCGAAGTATGCAGGCAGATGTGCAATTTTTGCATGCGCGGGTCGCTGCGGATCTCAGCCGTTAGCGTATAGCCGTCCATTTCCGGCATTTCAATGTCCGAGATCATCATAAGGAACTCTTCTTCCGGCTTTTTGCCCTCATCCACCAGCTGACGCAGGTAGTTCAGGGCCTGACGACCATCATTGAGTGCCACGACTTCCACCCCCACGGTCTGCAGGCAGCGGCTGACCTGTTTGCGCGCCACCGACGAATCATCGACGGTCAGCACCCGCATCAGCACGGCCTTGTCCTGCACCTCGGCATCGATCACCCCGGCCGACACCGATTCGGACGACGGCGAAACCTCGGCCAGCACCTTCTCCACGTCGATGATTTCGACCATGCGGTTGTCCACCCGGGTGACTGCGGTCAGGTAGTGGTCACGGCCGGTGCCCTTGGGTGGCGGATGGATCTCTTCCCAGTTCATGTTGACGATGCGCTCCACCGAGTGCACCAGGAAGCCCTGGGTCTTGGTGTTGTACTCGGTGATGATCACGAAGCTGTTGCGTGTTTCTTCCTGCAGCGGCCGCAACCCGGTGGCCATCGACAAGTCGAGGATCGGGATGGTCGCCCCGCGGATGTTGGCAACGCCACGCACCACAGGGTGCGCCTTGGGCAGCAGGGTCAGCGCAGGGCATTGCAGCACTTCCCTGACCTTGAACACGTTGATGCCATAAAGCTGTTCGCCATTGAGGCGGAACAGCAGCAATTCCAGGCGATTCTGACCCACCAGCTGCGTGCGCTGGTTGACCGAATCCATAACACCCGCCATGCCAGACTCCTTAATCTTTCAGCCTTTCGTTGCAACTCAAGTTACGAGTCGGCACGGGCTTTGCTTTTTTGAGCGTCATGCATACGAAAACGACATTTTTCCGACGATTGACGCGCCTGCTGACTGGCTCGCTGGCCACGCTGTGCCTGCTGGCGCCCGGCGTTCGCACGGTAGCGGACGCGCTTACCTTGCCTGAACAGCTTATCGGTGTCACCCAAGGGTTTCTTGAATTCACGGTAGAAGATTACCTGGCCACCACCCAGACCCCCGGCCGCTATGAAATCCAGGTGAACCCGCTGGACCCACGCCTGCGCATGCCATTGTGCAGCCAGCAGCTGGACGCCTCGCTGGAAAGCCCTTCCCTGCCACTTGGCCGGGTGACGGTACGGGTGCGCTGCGACAGTGCGGCCCCGTGGACGGTGTTTGTTCCGGCCACGGTACGGCTGTTCCGCGACGTGGTGGTGGTCACCCGCCCACTCAAGCGCGATAACACGGTGGGCGAAGGCGACGTGGCCCTGCGCGAGCGCGATGTCGGCACCCTTGGCCAGGGTTTTCTGACCGAACTGGACCAGGCGGTGGGCATGAAGATGCTGCGCCCCACGGTGATCGACCAGGTGCTCACCCCGCAGCATCTGGAGCAGGCCGAGGTGGTGCGCAAGGGCGACCAGGTGGTGATCATCGCCCGCAGCGGCAGCCTCAGCGTGCGCATGCCGGGCGAGGCCCTGAGCAAGGGCGGCCTGAGCGAACAGATACGGGTACGCAACCTGAATTCCAAACGGGTGGTCAAGGCCCGGGTTACTGGCCCGGGCCAGGTCGAGGTCAGTATGTAGCCAGCCACAGATTGCGCTGGCAGTGAGGAACCGCATTTCCTAAACTGTGTCAGAGAACGGGTTCGCGAGCTTGCTGACAGGCGGCTATGCATTTGTGCCTAAAGTTTCTTTCGGGTTGGCCGAAAACAAGGCAAGCGTCCAAATACCCAGAGGTTCCTGATCATGGTCATCGACTTCAGTCGTTTGAATAACTCTCCGTCCGTCACGGGCGGCGTGCGCGGCAATACCGCGTCCGGCAGCGCCGAAAAACCGGCCGCCAGCCAGGAAGCGGCCACCAGCACCAGCGCCAGCGGAGAAGCGGTACACCTCAGCCAAGAGGCACAGCAGTTGCAGAAGATCAGCGACAAGCTGCGCGACGAGCCAGTCGTCAACAGTGCCCGTGTGGCCCAGTTGAAACAGGCGATCGCCGACGGCAGCTATCAGGTCGATGCCGGCAAGATCGCCAGCAAACTGCTCGATTTCGAAGCCCAGCGCTGACCGTTCGGCGCGCTGACTTCACGGACGCTAGAAAAGCCAAGAGTTAGCCATGCACGACACCACATTGCTGCAACTGATCGAAGATGACATTGCCCCGATGCAGGAACTGCTCGACCTTCTGAATAAAGAAGCGATCGCCCTGCATGGCCGCGACATGCCGCTGCTGGAACAGATTCTGGCGCGCAAGCAGTCGCTGATCATCTTGCTCGAGCAGCATGGCCAGCGCCGCAGCCAGTTGCTCGGCAGCCTGGGCCTGAGTGCCGATCGCACTGGCGTGCAAGCAGTGGCCGCCCAATCGCCCCATGGCGAGGCGATGCTGCAGCGGCTCGACATGCTGTCGAAACTGATGGACGACTGCCAGCAGGTCAACCAGACCAACGGCCGGATCATCCAGGTGCAGCAACACGTCACCAACAACCAGATCAGAATCCTCATGGGCGGCGACTCGCCGTCGCTTTACGACAGCCGCGGCAGCACCTCGCTGCTGGCCAAGCCACGGGCCCTCAGCCAAGTGTGATTTTTCTATCAAGGCACGGAACATACTGGCAAAATGCCGTTACTTGCGTGTGTCGCTTTTGCCTGGAGAACGATAAGCCGTGTTCAATGAAACCGAAGCCCCGCAACCGCCAAAGGTGCTGAACACCCCCTTGGAGATTGCGGCCAACTTGCGGCAACTGCAGGAAAGCCACGACCCCCTGATCATCACGTTCCATGACCGCAGCCAGCGCTTCCAAAGCTACGTGGTGCACGTGGACCGTGAAAGCAACACCCTGGCACTGGACGAGATGATCCCGCGCGACGGTGAAAAATTCATCGAAAACGGCGAGCACTTCCGCGTTGAGGGCTTCCACGATGGCGTGCGCATCGCCTGGGAATGCAACCACGCGCTGAAGATCAGCGAAGTCGACGGCCACCGCTGCTACAGCGGCGCCATGCCTCAAGAGATGACCTACCACCAGCGCCGCAACGCCTTCCGCGCCGCGCTGAAGCTGTCGCAACTGGTCGACATCATCCTCGATGGCACCCACCTGAAGGGTAACGGCGCCCTGCGTGGCAAGCTGCTGGATATCTCGGCCACCGGCTGCAAACTGCGGTTTGAAGGTGATGTAGAAAGCCGCCTGCAACTGGGCCAGGTGTACGAGCGCTTCAAGGCGGGTAACCCGCTGGGCCTGGTGGACACCATGGTCGAACTGCGTCACCTGCACTATGAAGAGCACATCAACACCACCTTCGCTGGCGTGCGCTTCCATAACCTGAGCGGGCAGGCACAGCGCAAGATCGAGAGTTTTGTGTACCAGCTGCAACGCGAGGCGCGGCGGTTCGACAAGGACGATTATTGATCGTCGGCCAAATGCAAAAACGCCACCTATCGAGGTGGCGTTTTCATTTGTGTTCTTCCAGTACCGGCCTCTTCGCGGGCTTGCCCGCTCCCACAGGTAATGCACAGATTTCAGGCACTGTGCGGTACCTGTGGGAGCGGGCAAGCCCGCGAAGAGGCCGGTACAGGCTTACACCGACTTGCTGACCTCCTCCGGTTCAGCTGCTGGTTGCTCAGCCCCTTTATCTTCATCCTCGGTATCTTCCGCCGCCACCGGCGCCTGCATCACGTCCTGCACCGTCTGCTCATCCACCCGAGGGTCCAGCGCTGCCGACAAGGGCGAACCTGCCGCCGGCATCGCCACGTGGCCCAGTGGTGCATCCTGCACCTGGTGCAGACCGGTAACCGCTTTCGGCCGAATGCGCCACACCAGCACCAGGGCGAAGAACACGAAGAACGCATAGAGCATCTGCGGGCCCAGCACTTTCATCAGCACGCCCGCCGCCAATGGCCCGATACACGCGCCCACGCCATAGGTCACCAGCAGCATGGCCGTCAGCGACACCCGCCGCTCGCTTTCCACGTGGTCGTTGGAAAACGCCACCGCCAGCGGGTACAGGCAAAACTGCAGCAACGAAATCAGGAAGCCGATACCGAACAGCATCTCCAGCGGCACACTGGGCAGTATCGCCAATGGCGCAGCCGCCAGCGCCAGCCCTATTGCCACGCTACGGATCAGCACCGCCCGGTCGTAACGGTCAGACAACCAGCCCAGCGGCCACTGCACCAGCAGGCCGGCAAAAATACAGCTACCCATGAACAGACCGATCTGCTCGGTCGCCATCCCCTGGCTTGAGGCGTACAAAGGCGCCAGGCCGTAGAACGAGCCGACGATCAACCCCGAGCCCAATACCGTACTGAGCGACTGCGGCACGCGCTTGATGAAGAACTTCGGCTCCATCGGTGCCGGGCGCAAGGGCGCCGGGTGAATCCGCCGGGTCATTGCCACCGGCACCAGGCACAGGGCAAAGCACATCGCCACCAGCATCAGCAGCTCCGGGCCAAGCTCAGGGTGCACCACAAGGATCAACTGGCCGAGCACCAGCCCCAGGTACGAGGCGATCATGTAGCCGCTGAACACCGCCCCGCGGTGTTTCACATCGGCCTGCTCGTTGAGCCAGCTCTCGATGACCATGTACTGGCACATCATGCCCAGGCCGACGATCATCCGCAGCCCGACCCAGGCCGGTAGCCAATTGGTCAGCCCATGCCCCAGCACCGCCGCACCGACGATACCGGCGCAAGTGGCATAGGCGCGAATGTGCCCGACCCGGCCAATCAGCCGGTGGCCGACCTTGCCGCCGACAGCCAGGCCAAAGTAGTTGGCCGCCATCAACGCACCCACCCACAGGCTGTCGACATGGTCGGCCGCCAGGCGCAGGGCCAGGTAGGTACTGAGCAGGCCCGAACCGATCAACATCATCAGCGCGGCGAAATACAACGACTGAAACGGCTTCCATACATTTCGCATACGTACCGAGAAGCTCCCTGGTCAGGTGGCGGTAGGTGCTAGCAGCATAAGGGCAAATGCCGGTCAGTGCAGGCCCCCGCCAGCAAAATGCCGTGGCGGGGACGTGTCCGGTGCAGGTCGTGTCGCGATCAGGCCTGTGCCGCCAGCACCCGGCGCTCCCACGGGGTGATCTCGTCGAAGAAATCAGTCAGCTCCAGGGTCTTGCTGGCGATGTAGCCTTCGATGAACTCGCTGCCGAACAGTTCCCGTGCCAGCGCACTGCGCTTGAGCCGTTCGAGGGCGGCATGCAGGGTACACGGCAGGCTCAGGTGCTCGGGCACTTCAAACTCGCCCTGAATGGCCGGCGCAGGTTGCAGGCGCTGCTCGATACCGTGCAGCCCGGCAGCCAGGCTGGCGGCGATGGCCAGGTATGGGTTGGTGTCGGCACCGGGCAAACGGTTTTCGACCCGCCGCGCTGCCGGCGCACTGGCCGGAATGCGCAGGCCAGCGGCGCGGTTGTCCTCAGACCAGCAGGCATTGTTTGGCGAGGCATAGGGGTGGCACAGGCGCTGATAGGAATTGACGTTGGGCGCGAACAGCGCGGTGAAGTCGGCCATGCACGCCTGCAGGCCGCCGATGAAATGGTAGAAGGTGTGGGTCGGCTGGCCCTGCTCGTCGCTGAACACGTTACGCCCGCTGCCGGCTTCGACCAGGCTCTGGTGAATATGCATGGAGCTGCCGGGCGTGCGCGCCAGCGGCTTGGCCATGCACACCACGGTCAGCCCATGCTTGAGCGCCACTTCCTTGAGCAGGTGCTTGAACAGGAAGGTCTGGTCAGCCAGCACCAGCGGGTCGCCGTGCAGCAGGTTGATCTCGAACTGGCTGACGCCCATTTCGTGCATGAACGTGTCGCGCGGCAGGCCGAGCGCGGCCATGCAGTGGTACACCTCTTTGAAGAACGGGCGCAGGCCATTGTTGGAACTGACACTGAACGCCGAATGGCCGAGCTCGCGACGGCCATCGCTGCCTACGGGTGGCTGGAACGGCTGCTGCGGGTCGCTGTTGGGGGCAAAAACAAAGAATTCGAGTTCGGTCGCCACCACGGGCGCCAGCCCCAGGGCCGCGTAGCGGGCGATGACCGCCTTGAGCTGGCCACGGGTGGACAGTGCCGAGGGCCGGCCATCCAGTTCAATGGCATCGCAGATGGCCAGGGCGCGACCGTCGTTGCTCCAGGGCAGGCGATGGACCTGGCTGGGTTCGGCCACCAGCGCCAGGTCGCCGTCGTCGCTGCCGTAGAATTTCGCCGGCGGGTAGCCGCCCATGATGCATTGCAGCAACACCCCCCGGGCCATCTGCAGGCGGCGGCCTTCCAGAAAGCCTTCGGCGGTCATCACCTTGCCGCGCGGGACGCCGTTGAGGTCGGGGGTGACGCATTCGATTTCATCGATGCCCTGAAGCGGAGCGGTGCTCATGACGCTTGTCCTTGTTGTTGTACGCTGACAACAACATAGGCTGGGGGTGTTTAAAATATCAAGCACCTACGAGGCACCCCGGGATCCGTAGGGTCAGCGCAAGTCTCGACGATGGGCTACTCGCGCAAGGTCATGCCATTGGCCGGCAGTGGCAAGGCCGTCTTGTACCGCACCTGCTTCAAGGCAAAACTCGAGCGAATATTGGCCACCCCCGGCAACCGCGTCAGGTAGTCAAGAAACCGCTCCAGCGCCTGGATGCTCGGCAGCAGTACCCGCAACAGGTAATCCGGGTCCCCGGTCATCAGGTAGCACTCCATCACCTCGGGCCGTTCGGCAATTTCTTCCTCGAAACGGTGCAGCGACTGCTCCACCTGCTTTTCCAGGCTGACATGGATGAACACGTTTACATCCAACCCCAGCGCCTCGGGTGATAACAAGGTCACCTGCTGGCGGATTACCCCCAGTTCCTCCATGGCCCGCACCCGGTTGAAACAGGGCGTGGGCGACAGGTTGACCGAGCGTGCCAGCTCGGCGTTGGTGATGCGGGCGTTTTCCTGCAGGCTGTTGAGAATGCCGATATCGGTACGATCGAGTTTGCGCATGAGACAAAATCACCGGTTTTTTGTGTTTATGCGGAATGTTTATCTGCACCGCTCGGCAAAGGCAATCAACTTGAGAGAAAAATTCTCCTGCCGGGCCACTAAGATGTAGATGACGCTGACCTACCAGTCACAAGCCGGTATTCAGCGGCGGCCGCTTCAGAGCTCACAAAAACAAATACCCGAGCGAGCGTAAAAAGCATGAACGAGTACGCCCCCCTGCGTTTGCATGTGCCCGAGCCCACCGGCCGGCCAGGCTGCCAGACCGATTTTTCCTACCTGCGCCTCAACGATGCAGGTCAAGCCCGTAAACCCCCTGTGGATGTCGATGCTGCCGACACCGCCGACCTGTCCTACAGCCTGGTCCGCGTGCTCGACGAGCAAGGCGACGCCCAAGGCCCGTGGGCTGAAGACATTGACCCGCAAATCCTCCGCCAAGGCATGCGCGCCATGCTCAAGACGCGGATCTTCGACAGCCGCATGGTGGTTGCCCAGCGCCAGAAGAAGATGTCCTTCTACATGCAGAGCCTGGGCGAAGAAGCCATCGGCAGCGGCCAGGCGCTGGCGCTGAACCGCACCGACATGTGCTTCCCGACCTACCGCCAGCAAAGCATCCTGATGGCCCGCGACGTGTCGCTGGTAGAGATGATCTGCCAGTTGCTGTCCAACGAGCGCGACCCGCTCAAAGGCCGCCAGCTGCCGATCATGTATTCGGTACGCGAGGCCGGCTTCTTCACCATCAGTGGCAACCTGGCGACCCAGTTCGTGCAGGCAGTCGGCTGGGCCATGGCGTCGGCAATCAAGGGCGACACCAAGATTGCTTCGGCGTGGATCGGTGACGGCGCCACCGCCGAGTCGGACTTCCACACAGCCCTGACCTTTGCCCACGTTTACCGCGCCCCGGTGATCCTCAATGTGGTCAACAACCAGTGGGCGATTTCTACCTTCCAGGCCATTGCCGGTGGCGAGTCGACCACCTTCGCCGGCCGTGGCGTGGGCTGCGGCATTGCCTCGCTGCGGGTTGACGGCAACGACTTCGTCGCCGTGTACGCCGCCTCGCGCTGGGCCGCCGAACGCGCCCGCCGCGGCCTGGGCCCTAGCCTGATCGAGTGGGTCACCTACCGCGCCGGCCCGCACTCGACCTCGGACGACCCGTCCAAGTACCGCCCCGCCGATGACTGGAGCCACTTCCCGCTGGGCGACCCGATCGTCCGCCTGAAGCAGCACCTGATCAAGATCGGCCACTGGTCCGAGGAAGAACACCAGGCCACCACGGCCGAGTTCGAGGCTGCTGTGATTGCCGCGCAGAAAGAAGCCGAGCAGTACGGCACCCTGGCCAACGGTCACATCCCGAGCGCCGCCTCGATGTTCGAGGACGTGTACAAGGAAATGCCCGACCACCTGCGCCGTCAACGCCAGGAACTGGGGGTTTGAGATGAACGATCACAACAACAGCATCAACCCGGAAACCGCCATGGCCACCACTACCATGACCATGATCCAGGCCCTGCGCTCGGCCATGGATGTCATGCTTGAGCGCGACGACAATGTGGTTGTCTACGGCCAGGACGTCGGCTACTTCGGCGGCGTGTTCCGCTGCACCGAAGGCCTGCAGAACAAGTACGGCAAATCCCGCGTGTTCGACGCGCCAATCTCCGAAAGCGGCATCGTCGGTACCGCCGTGGGCATGGGCGCCTACGGCCTGCGCCCGGTGGTGGAGATCCAGTTCGCCGACTACTTCTACCCCGCCTCCGACCAGATCGTCTCGGAAATGGCGCGCCTGCGTTACCGTTCGGCCGGCGAGTTCATCGCCCCGCTGACCCTGCGCATGCCGTGCGGCGGTGGCATCTATGGCGGCCAGACGCACAGCCAGAGCCCGGAAGCGATGTTCACCCAGGTGTGCGGCCTGCGCACCGTCATGCCGTCCAACCCGTACGACGCCAAAGGCCTGCTGATTGCCTCGATCGAATGCGACGATCCGGTGATCTTCCTGGAGCCCAAGCGCCTGTACAACGGCCCGTTCGACGGCCACCACGACCGCCCGGTAACGCCGTGGTCGAAGCACCCGCACAGCGCCGTGCCCGACGGTTACTACACCGTGCCGCTGGACAAGGCCGCCATTACCCGCCCCGGCAATGACGTGACCGTGCTCACCTACGGCACCACGGTGTACGTGGCCCAGGTGGCCGCCGAAGAAAGCGGCGTCGATGCCGAAGTGATCGACCTGCGCAGCCTGTGGCCGCTGGACCTGGACACCATCGTCGAGTCGGTGAAAAAGACCGGCCGCTGCGTGGTGGTGCATGAAGCCACCCGTACCTGCGGCTTCGGTGCCGAACTGGTGTCGCTGGTGCAGGAGCACTGCTTCCACCACCTGGAGGCGCCGATCGAGCGCGTCACCGGCTGGGACACCCCCTACCCTCACGCGCAGGAATGGGCGTATTTCCCAGGGCCTTCGCGGGTAGGTGCGGCATTGAAAAAGGTCATGGAGGTCTGAATGGGCACGCACGTCATCAAGATGCCGGACATTGGCGAAGGCATCGCGCAGGTCGAGTTGGTGGAATGGTTCGTCAAAGTCGGCGACATGATCGCCGAGGACCAGGTGGTGGCCGACGTCATGACCGACAAGGCTACCGTGGAAATCCCTTCGCCGGTCAGCGGCAAGGTGCTGGCCCTGGGTGGCCAGCCAGGTGAAGTGATGGCGGTCGGCAGCGAGCTGATCCGCATCGAAGTGGAAGGCAGCGGCAACCATGTGGATGTGCCTCAGGCCAAACAGGTAGAAACGCCCGCCGCCCCTGTGGCAGAGAAGCCAGAACCGCAGAAAGACGTAAAACCCGTTGCGTACCAGGCACCCGCCAACCACGAGGCTGCGCCCATCGTGCCGCGCCAGCCGGGCGACAAGCCGCTGGCCTCACCGGCGGTGCGCAAGCGTGCGCTGGATACCGGCATCGAACTGCGCTATGTGCACGGCAGCGGCCCGGCCGGGCGCATCCTGCACGAAGACCTCGACGCCTTCATGAGCAAGCCGCAGAGCGCCGCCGGGCAAGCCCCCAATGGCTATGCCAAGCGCAGCGACAGCGAGCAGGTGCCGGTGATCGGCCTGCGCCGCAAGATCGCCCAGCGCATGCAGGACGCCAAGCGCCGGGTCGCGCACTTCAGCTATGTGGAAGAAATCGACGTCACCGCCCTGGAAGCCCTGCGCCAGCAGCTCAACAGCAAGTACGGCGACAGCCGCGGCAAGCTGACGCTGCTGCCGTTCCTGGTGCGTGCACTGGTCGTGGCGCTGCGTGACTTCCCGCAGATCAACGCCACCTATGACGACGAAGCGCAGATCATCACCCGCCATGGCGCGGTGCATGTGGGCATCGCCACCCAGGGTGACAACGGCCTGATGGTGCCCGTGCTGCGCCATGCCGAAGCCGGCAGCCTGTGGGCCAATGCTGGCGAGATTTCCCGCCTGGCCAACGCGGCACGCAGCAACAAGGCCAACCGCGAAGAATTGTCGGGCTCGACCATTACCCTGACCAGCCTGGGCGCCCTCGGTGGCATCGTCAGCACGCCGGTGGTCAACACCCCGGAAGTGGCGATTGTCGGCGTCAACCGCATGGTTGAGCGGCCGGTGGTGATCGACGGCCAGATCGTCGTGCGCAAGATGATGAACCTGTCCAGCTCGTTCGACCACCGCGTGGTTGATGGCATGGACGCCGCGCTGTTCATCCAGGCCGTGCGTGGCCTGCTCGAACAACCTGCCTGCCTGTTCGTGGAGTAAGCATGCAACAGACTATCCAGACTACCCTGTTGATCATCGGCGGCGGCCCTGGCGGCTATGTGGCCGCCATCCGTGCCGGGCAACTGGGCATCCCTACCGTGCTGGTGGAAGGCCAGGCACTGGGCGGTACCTGCCTGAATATCGGCTGCATTCCGTCCAAGGCGCTGATCCATGTGGCCGAGCAGTTCCACCAGACCTCGCGCTTCGCCGGGCCGTCGGAACTGGGCATCAGCGTTGCCTCGCCGCGCCTGGACATCGGCCAGAGCGTGGCCTGGAAGGACGGCATCGTCGACCGCCTGACCACTGGTGTGGCCGCCCTGCTGAAAAAGCACGGGGTCAAGGTGATTCATGGCTGGGCGAAGGTGCTCGACGGCAAGCAGGTCGAAGTTGATGGCCAGCGTATCCAGTGTGAACACCTGTTGCTGGCCACCGGCTCCAGCAGCGTCGAACTGCCGATGCTGCCGCTGGGCGGGCCGGTGATTTCCTCGACCGAAGCCCTGGCGCCGAAAGCCCTGCCGCAGCACCTGGTGGTGGTGGGCGGTGGCTATATCGGCCTGGAACTGGGCATTGCCTACCGCAAGCTGGGCGCGCAAGTAAGCGTGGTGGAAGCGCGTGAGCGCATCCTGCCGACCTACGACAGCGAATTGACTGCCCCGGTGGCCGAGTCGTTGAAAAAGCTGGGCATCGCCCTGCACCTGGGCCACAGCGTCGAAGGTTACGAAAACGGTTGCCTGCTGGCCAACGACGGCAAGGGCGGGCAACTGCGCCTGGAGTCCGACCAGGTGCTGGTGGCCGTCGGCCGCCGGCCGCGCACCAAAGGTTTCAACCTGGAGTGCCTGGACCTGAAAATGAACGGCGCCGCCATTGCCATCGACGCGCGCTGCCAGACCAGCATGCACAACGTCTGGGCCATCGGCGACGTGGCCGGCGAACCGATGCTGGCGCACCGGGCCATGGCCCAGGGCGAAATGGTCGCCGAGATCATCGCTGGCAAGGCGCGCCGCTTCGAGCCTGCCGCGATTGCTGCGGTGTGCTTTACCGACCCAGAAGTGGTGGTCGTCGGTAAAACCCCGGAGCAGGCCAGCCAGCAAGGGTTGGACTGCATCGTCGCGCAGTTCCCGTTTGCCGCCAATGGCCGGGCCATGAGCCTGGAAGCGAAGAGCGGATTCGTGCGCGTGGTGGCACGGCGGGACAACCACCTGATCCTGGGTTGGCAAGCCGTTGGCGTGGCGGTTTCCGAACTGTCCACGGCGTTTGCCCAATCGCTGGAGATGGGCGCCTGCCTGGAGGATGTGGCCGGCACCATCCATGCTCACCCGACGCTGGGTGAGGCGGTACAGGAAGCGGCATTGCGCGCCCTGGGCCACGCCCTGCATATCTGACACTGAAGCGGCCAAGGCCGATTTGGCCCGCTGCGCCGAGAGGCGCCGCGGGTCTTTTTTCATCCAGGTACTGATCCTCGTCACCTGCGCGATCCCTTGTGCGGACCGCGTCAGGCTATGGGGCTATGGCATTCTTGCCGGCCGCCTTGGCCCGGTACAGCGCCTTGTCGGCACGCGCCAGCAGCGCATGCTGGTCCTCCCCTTCCTGCCATTGCACCACGCCATAGCTCATGGTCAGCCGGCAATCGCCCACCGGCTCCAGCTGATCCATCACCTGGCGCAAGCCCGCCGCCACCTCCAGCGCCTCGCCCAGCGTGGCCTGCGGCAGCACGATGACGAACTCATCGCCCCCCCAGCGCGCCAACACGTCGAGCTCGCGCAGGCAGGTACGCAAGTTATCGGCCACCAACACCAGCGCCGCATCGCCACGGGCGTGGCCGTAGCGGTCGTTGATCGGTTTGAAATCGTCCATGTCCATGGCGATCAGCGACAACGGCTGACGGAATCGCTGGGCGCGTTCGCACTCCGTCTGCAACGACTTTTCCAGCCGGTAGCGATTGGCAATGCGGGTCAACGCATCGCGCTCGGCCAACTCGAGGTTTTCGTCCAGTTGCCGCTGCAACTGCTGGTTCACCCAGGACAGCTCGCGGGTACGCTCGGCCACCTGGCACTCCAGCGACTGGTTCTTCTGTTCCAGCTGCGCCACCAGGCGCTTGCCGGCGTCGATGTTGCGGTGCGCCCCGAGCATGCGCGCCACCGAACCGTCTGCGTTCTGGCCGATGATGTAGCCGCTGTCTTCGATCCAGATGTAGTTGCCATCCTGGCAACGGCAGCGGTATTCGATGAGGTAGCGCTCGTTGCGCTGGTTGATGTAGGCCTCGAAATGCGCCATTACCCGCGGGTAGTCCTCGGGGTGGATCACGCTCTCCCAGGTCAGTACCGAGTTGGCCATGGAGTGGCTGGCGTAACCGAGCATGGCGTACCAGCCGGGGTTGCGATAGACGTAGCCGGTGTTGGCATTCCAGTCCCAGATGCCATCGCTGATCAACTCGAACAAGGTGTGCAATTGCTGTTCACTGAAGCTGGCCGGTGCCGGCCTGGTTTCCTGATTCATGGACGCTCTCCCTGATGCCCAGCAACTGCGCTCCGGTCAAGGGGCTGCCGACAGTGGTGGTAATTGCCGCAGGCGGCAAGATCATGCCTTGGACAGGCAAGCATATGCCCGCCAGCGCGCAACCGAAATAGCGCCAAAGGCCTGATTTCGACCGGCACAGCGCTGGCATGGCTTTTGCGCTGGATAGCTGCCAACGATATTTCCAAGGAGGAAACATGATAATCGCCCCTAACGGCGTCAGCTGGCAGCCCACGCTCCATCAGCCCCGGCACGCCAGCGATGAGCAGACAGTGGCCGAGATTGCGCCAGCCAGCACCCCAATAACCACCGCCAACACGGCGACCCAAGATCAGCGCCAAGGCAATACCGCTCAGCAAAACGCCGAGGATGCGCGCGAAGAAGCCTTTGCCAAATTCAAGGTGATGCTGCAAAACCTGGGCTCTGAGACCACCGAGCCGGTGATCGGAGAACCACTGCCAGCCAAGACTGCCCGGCAGGAGTTTCACGACTTCATGTCCAAGTCGCCCGGCGAGATGATCAAGGAAAAACTGCTGCGTGAAATTGGCCTGACCGAAGAAGAGTACGACGCCCTGCCGCCGGAAATGAAAGCAAAGGTCGACGAGTTGATCGCCCAGCGCATGAAAGAGGACATCGAGCGCAAGATCGAGGAGAAAGCGCAGGAGCAGGTCGCCAAGGCGGACGGCCTGGATGAAGAGCAACAAGCGGCCGGCACGGCATGAGGCAGTGGCGGCGGTCGGCAAGAAAAGTGCCGCGGTTCGTGAAAGGCTCCCCAACCTGACCCGTTTGAAGGCGCCCGGCGGTGTCGATGTTCAGGTGGTGCATGGCGTGGTCAACTGCACCGCTACCGGCGCCATCACCGGTCTCAGGAAAAATCGGCAGGATGTTGTGCAGAGAATTCGTTTGAGGTCCTTGGCCTTATTGTCCAGGGTGGCAGGCTGGTAGCTATTTGCCACGCGTGGACGCAGGCGCATGACGATGCCTGCGTTGGGGGACGTTGTCGGGTCCCCCCAACAATAAGAGAGGACAAGGAAATGCAATCCAACAGTTTGAAGCAAAGCCTCAAGCAGCGGCACATCACCATGATCGCACTGGGCGGGGTGATCGGTGCAGGCCTGTTCATGGGCTCGGGCTCACTGATCGCATCGGCAGGGCCTGCGGCCATCCTGTCGTATTTCATTGGTGGCCTGGTGGTCACCCTGGTCATGTTCATGCTGGGTGAAATGGCCTGCCGCAACCCGGATGCCGGGTCGTTCTCAACCTACGCCAACACCTGGCTCGGCGACTGGGCCGGGTTTGCAGTCGGCTGGCTGTACTGGTTCAAGTCGATGATGACCATCACCCTTGAAGCAGTCCTGCTGGGCGCCATCCTGCATGACTTCCTACCCTGGCTGCCGATCTGGGCAGGCGCCTTCCTGATGCTGGTGACACTGATGGCCAGCAACGCCTACTCGGTGCGTTCGTTTGCCGAAGTGGAGTACTGGCTGGCGGCGATGAAGGTCGCCACCATCCTCATCTTCATGCTGCTGGGCATCTCGATCCTGCTTGGCCTGCACCACGACATCCCGTCGCCTGGCCTGGTCAACCTCACCGCCCACGACGGCTTCATGCCCAACGGCCTGTCGCCGGTAATGGCGGGTGTCATCGTGGTGATCTTCTCGCTGGGCGGCAGCGAAATCGCCGCCGTGGCCGCAGGTGAGTCGGAGAACCCGCGGCAGAACGTGATCCGCGCGATCAAGAGCGTGATCCTGCGCGTGATGCTGTTCTACGTCGGCTCGGTGTCGATCCTGATCCTGTGCCTGCCATGGACCGACAAGGCCAACCTGGCCTCGCCCTATGTTTCGCTGTTCAGCCTGGCCGGGTTCGGTGGTGCGGCGGTGGCCATGAAGCTGGTGTTGTTCGTCTCGTTCATGTCGGTGATGAACTCGTTCATGTTCTCCAACTCGCGCATGCTGTTCTCGCTGAGCCAGCGCGGGCACGCGCCCAAGCTGTTCTCGCGCACCAGCGCCAAGGGCGTGCCGATCAATGCATTGCTGCTGAGCCTGTCGATCTGCACGATGATCCTGACCGTGCACTTTATCAGCGCCGGCGACCTGTTCATGACCCTGGCCAAGAGTACCGGCAGCCTCGTGATGGTCGTGTGGATCTTCATCATCATCGCCCACGTGGCCATGCGCTGGAAAACCCGTCACGAAGCGGTCGACCCTAAGGCCTTCCGCGCCTGGCTGTTCCCGTACGCCAATATCGTTGCGCTGTTCGCCCTGCTGGCAGTGATCGGCACCCAGGCGTTCGAACCGGCATCGCGTTTCCAGTTCTGGTTCACGGTGCTGACCGTGGTGCTGGTAGTGGCGGGGTACTTCCTGACGCGCACACGGATGGCGGCTGCACAGGAGGCGGAGGCAAAAATGGGAGAAACAAGAAATGGCGTCCCAGGCAGGAATTGAACCTGCAACCTTCCCCTTAGGAGGGGGATGCTCTATCCAATTGAGCTACTGAGACGCTACGACCGGCAGCGAGCGCTGCACAGCGGGATGGCCAGCATGTTAACCAGCATGCTGGCGTTTGTCATGCACCTGCCGGGCTTTTTCGCGTAATCCTTTTCTGGCACTGCTACTCCGGTGGCAGAACCCCTTCATCGCGAAGCAGCCCGAACAGGGCTGCGACCGCTGCCTCCAGGGTTGTCGAGTTGTCCAGCACATGCACTGAAGGATCGGGCGGTGCCTGCAAACGGGCGCTGCGAGCCAGGCGCTGTTCGATTTCCTCGGCGTTTTCGCGGCCACGGGCCAGCAGGCGCTGACGCAGCACTTCGGGCCTGACCTCGACCAACACCGCCAGCAGGTCCGGGTAACGCTGGCGCGCTTCAGCCAGGTAGGCCCGCGAGCCATTCACCAGCACTGCCCTGCCCGCCGCCATCCACTCGTCCACCTGCTGCGCAATACCATAGTCCAGGCCGTTGGCGCGCCAGTGCATGGCAAATGCGCCCTGGGCACGCAGGGTCTCGAACTGCTCGGGCGTAACCCCATGAGCGGCTTCGCCCTTGGCTTCGGCCGAACGGGTAATGACGCGACGGGCAATTTCTACCCCGGCGGCCGCCAGTCGCTCACGTGAAGCGTCGATCAGGGAATCTTTCCCCGAACCCGACGGTCCTATCAGAAATATCAACCGGCCTGTCCCTGATCGACGGTCGCTTGCGTCATGTTGCATAGCCACTATGCTCTATGAAGGGAAACCGCCGCATTCTAGGTGTTTTCCTTGCCTTTTGCTGCGTTTTACCAGTTTTTGACGGCAAAAGTCTGACGGTTGGGCAAGCCGGAGCATGTAAAACTTTTCAAACCAGTGCTCATTTCTGATAATTGGTACTGGCAGAAAGCCTTTATCCGGCTCACTATTTGTCACAGAATTGACGCCAAGGAAACGGCGATGATGAGGCAAGATGAGCACCCATTTTTACTGCCGGTTGAACATTTTGTCGTCGCCACGGTCGTACTTCCACCCCGTGCGGCCAATTTGAGAACCGCTTCCCCTGAACCAAACTCCGGTCAATTTATATGCGCCCAATGAAACAGGCTATTTATTCGAGCCGCACCGCTGACAAGTTCGTCGTCCGCCTGCCAGACGGGATGCGTGAGCGCATTGCCGAGGTAGCGCGAAACCATCACCGCAGCATGAACTCCGAAATCATCGCGCGCCTGGAACAGAGCCTTATCCAGGAAGGTGCGCTGGGTGACGAGCTGAGCATGCGCCTGGACAGCCCTGAGCTGTCGCTGCACGAGCGCGAGTTGCTGCAGCGCTTCCGTCAACTGTCCCACCGCCAGCAGAACGCCCTGGTGGCCCTCATCGCTCATGATGTGGAAATGGCCGCTGACGCTTCCTGAGGTCTGCAGCGAACATGAAAAAGCCAGCGTAAGCTGGCTTTTTTGTGGCTGGCCTACGGCAACGGCATACGCCATTGCAGGACCACTGTGGGAGCGGGCAAGCCCGCGAATCAGGCGACGCGGTGGATGGCACCGGCTGCGCCGGTGTTCGCGGGCATGCCCGCTCCCACAGGGAAAGATCGGTTTACAGCAGGAACAGCGTAGCCAGGCCGAGGAAGATGAAAAAGCCGCCACTGTCGGTCACGGCAGTGATCATCACACTCGCCCCCATGGCCGGGTCGCGGCCCAAGCGGGCCAATGTCATCGGGATGAGCACGCCCATCAGCGCTGCCAGTAACAGGTTCAGGGTCATTGCGGCGGTCATCACCAAACCCAGTGACCAGCTGCCATACAGCCAGAAAGCCACCGCACCGATCACTCCGCCCCACACCAGGCCGTTGATCAGCGACACTGCCAACTCCTTGCGCATCAGGCGGCTGGTGTTGCCCGGCGACACCTGGTCCAGCGCCATGGCGCGGACAATCATGGTGATGGTCTGGTTACCCGAGTTGCCACCAATACCCGCAACGATAGGCATCAACGCAGCCAACGCCACCAGCTTTTCGATCGAGCCTTCAAACAGCCCGATAACGCGGGACGCGAGAAAAGCGGTAATCAGGTTGATCGCCAGCCATGCCCAACGGTTGCGGAACGAGCGCCAGACCGAGGCAAAGATATCTTCCTCTTCACGCAGGCCCGCCATGTTGAGGACTTCGCTCTCGCTCTCCTCACGGATCAGGTCGACCATTTCGTCGATGGTCAAACGGCCGATCAGGCGCCCGCCTTTGTCTACTACAGGTGCCGATACCAGGTCATAACGCTCGAAAGCCTGCGCTGCATCATAGGCATCTTCCTCGGGCTGGAAGGACACCGGGTCGGTCGCCATGACCTCCGCTACCTTCTTCTCCGGGTCGTTGACCAGCAAGCGCTTGATCGGCAACACCCCCTTGAGGATGCCGTCGTAATCGACCACGAACAGTTTGTCGGTGTGGTTGGGCAGCTCTTTCAGGCGGCGCAGATAGCGCAGTACCACTTCCAGGCTGACGTCTTCGCGGATGGTGACCATCTCGAAGTCCATCAGCGCGCCGACCTGCTCCTCGTCGTAGCTCAGCGCCGAGCGCACACGCTCGCGTTGCTGGGCATCGAGGGTTTCCATCAGCTCGTGAACAACGTCGCGCGGCAGCTCTGGGGCCAGGTCGGCCAGCTCGTCGGCGTCCATTTCCTTGGCGGCGGCCAGCAGCTCGTGATCGTCCATGTCGGCGATCAACGATTGGCGAACCGAGTCGGAAACTTCAAGCAGGATGTCGCCATCGCGATCCGAGCGCACCAGCTGCCAGACCGTCAGGCGGTCTTCCAGGGGCAAGGCTTCGAGGATATAGGCGATGTCGGCGGGGTGCAGGTCATCAAGCTTGCGCTGCAGCTCGACGAGGTTCTGCCGGTGGACCAGGTTTTCGACCAGGTCGTTGTGCGCGCCTTCCTGGCGGTGCGTCAGGTCTTCGACCACACGCTGGCGTTGCAGCAGTTCGACCACCTGGGCCAGGCGATCCTGCAGGCTTTCTTGCGCTTTTTTTACTTCTACTTCAGTCATAGGCGAACTCCACTCCCAGCAGCGGAGCACGCCGGGAGAATCAATCGGTCAGATCTTTCTGTATGAATCGTGTTAGCGAGTAACTACTGGGTAAGTCCATGGTGGTTTTCCACAAGCCCCGGCGGGGCTGACGGGCGCAATCATACACTGCTAAAGCTGTCAGATCGCTTAAATTTTTGGCCAGAACAATCGTTTGCGCGATAAAGGTGGGACAACGCTTGAAGCTATCAGTGCGACGGCGGCTCTGGCGTTTAAAGCACATTTGTTGTGTGCGTAGATGTGTTTGCGATGCCTGATCGAATTTGGCGCCGCACCAGCGGCCTCAAGCTACACCACAAACATTACAGAAGAGCTTAGATCGACATGGCCAACAATTCAGTGGCGCAGAAAAACAAAAAGCCCGCTCAACTGAGCGGGCTTCTTGATGGGATATGGCGGACTCAGCAGGATTCGAACCTGCGACCGCTCGGTTCGTAGCCGAGTACTCTATCCAGCTGAGCTATGAGTCCGTGGTGGTAGTTTTAGACCAGGTTACCACTGGTTGACTGAAGCAGCTGTGCAAGCAGAGCCACTTCAAGAAAGTGGCGGACTCAGCAGGATTCGAACCTGCGACCGCTCGGTTCGTAGCCGAGTACTCTATCCAGCTGAGCTATGAGTCCGCGATTGGAAGTTTTATACCAGTTACCGCTGGTTGACTGAAGCAGCTGTGCAAGCAGAGCCACTTCAAGAAAGTGGCGGACTCAGCAGGATTCGAACCTGCGACCGCTCGGTTCGTAGCCGAGTACTCTATCCAGCTGAGCTATGAGTCCGCGATTGGAAGTTTTATACCAGTTACCGCTGGTTGACTGAAGCAGCTGTGCAAGCAGAGCCACTTCAAGAAAGTGGCGGACTCAGCAGGATTCGAACCTGCGACCGCTCGGTTCGTAGCCGAGTACTCTATCCAGCTGAGCTATGAGTCCGTGTCTTGCCGCGCATTATAGGTCGCTGAAACATTTTTGCAAGAACGTTTTCGTTTAAAAACAACTACTTAGCGTTCCTACCGTTTACAGCGCCCTACGCAAATAATGGCGGTGAAGGGGGGATTCGAACCCCCGATACCCTTATGAGGTATACTCCCTTAGCAGGGGAGCGCCTTCGGCCACTCGGCCACCTCACCGCAACACGAGGCGAATATTAAACAGGATCTTCCTCGCTTGCAACCCTTTTTTTTAAAAAAACTTCAAAAGAATTAAAGGCTTGGCTCCTCGTCCTTCTCTTTCTTGATCCGCAGGTAGATTTCCTCGCGGTGAACAGCCACTTCTTTCGGGGCGCTGACGCCAATACGCACCTGGTTGCCTTTGACGCCAAGCACCGTCACGGTGATCTCGCCGTCTCCAATGATCAGGCTCTCGGCGCACCGACGAGTCAGAATCAACATAGCTTTCTCCTTACGCAAAACATTCAGGGGTAACAGTCTTTGGTATCAGGGCCTGGTCGTGGACGACGACCTAGCCCCGTTACTCGCCACACAGGGCAGGACAGGCCATGCGTGGCGAGCAGAAACGCGAAGGGCGCGGCAAGCCGCGCCCTTCCTGGCAGCGCCTTACTCGCCCTGTCGCACAGGTGCGTCGAGCTCGAACGCGGTGTGCAGCGCGCGCACAGCCAGCTCCAGGTACTTCTCTTCGATCACTACCGAAACCTTGATCTCGGAGGTGGAGATCATCTGGATGTTGATGCTCTCCTTGGCCAGCGCTTCGAACATGCGGCTGGCAACACCGGCGTGCGAACGCATGCCGACGCCAACGATCGAGACCTTGGCGATCTTGGTGTCGCCGATCACTTCACGGGCACCGATTTCGCGGGCAGTGTTTTCCAGCACGTTTTTCGCGCTCTCGTACTCGTTGCGGTGTACGGTGAAGGTGAAGTCGGTGGTGTTATCGTGGGCAACGTTCTGCACGATCATGTCGACTTCGATGTTCGAAGCGCTGATCGGGCCGAGGATCTTGAAGGCCACACCTGGGGTGTCCGGCACGCCGCGAATGGTCAGCTTGGCTTCATCACGGTTGAAGGCGATACCGGAAATGATCGGCTGTTCCATGGATTCCTCTTCATCAATGGTAATGAGGGTACCCGGACCCTCCTTGAAGCTGTGCAGCACGCGCAGCGGTACGTTGTACTTGCCGGCGAACTCCACCGAACGGATCTGCAGCACCTTGGAACCGAGGCTGGCCATTTCCAGCATCTCTTCGAAGGTGATCTTCTCCAGGCGACGGGCCTGTGGCACAACGCGCGGGTCGGTGGTGTAGACGCCATCGACGTCGGTGTAGATCTGGCACTCGTCAGCCTTCAGCGCCGCCGCCAGGGCCACGCCAGTGGTATCGGAGCCGCCACGGCCCAGGGTAGTGATGCTGCCGTGCTCGTCGACGCCCTGGAAGCCTGCTACCACGACCACGCGGCCTTCCTTGAGGTCGGCACGAATCTTCTGGTCGTCGATCTGCAGGATGCGCGCCTTGTTGTGCGAGCTGTCGGTGAGGATGCGCACCTGGTTGCCGGTGTAGGACACCGCTGGCACACCACGCTTGATCAAGGCCATGGTCAGCAGGGCGATGGTGACCTGCTCACCGGTCGACACGATCACGTCCAGTTCACGCGGAACCGGCTGATCGGTGATCTGCTTGGCCAGGTCGATCAGGCGATTGGTTTCACCGCTCATGGCCGACAGCACAACCACCAGGTCGTCGCCCGCTTCACGGTGTTTCTTGACCTTTTCGGCTACCTGCTCGATCCGCTCGATGGAACCGACAGAGGTGCCGCCAAATTTCTGTACGATCAACGCCATTTCAATGGTGCCTCAGCCCATACAGGGCCCCAAAAAACAATCCAACATGAAGAGGCCGGCGACTAGACCGCCGGCCCCTTCATCTCAAAGTCCCTGCTCTGCGAATGGCACGGCCAGCGCCAGGGCCTGGTCCAGTGCAGCGACGTCGACGCCACCACCCTGGGCCATGTCCGGACGGCCACCGCCCTTGCCACCCACCGCCGCAGCGGCTTGTTTCATCAGATCGCCAGCCTTGAGTTGGCTGGAGAGGTCTTTGGTCACGCCGGCCACCAGCACAACCTTGCCCTCATGCTCGCTGCCCAGCAGGATCACTGCGTGGCCGAGCTTGTTCTTCAACTGATCGACCAGGGCCAGCAAGGCCTTGCCGTCCTGCCCATCCAGGCGGGCGGCGAGGACCTTGGCACCCTTGACCTCAACAGCCGCGTTGGAGAGATCGTCCCCGGCGGCGCTGGCGGCTTTGGCCTGCAGCTGTTCCAGCTGCTTCTCCAGCTGGCGGTTGCGCTCGAGCACAGCCGACAGCTTGTCGATCAGGTTGTCGCGGTTACCCTTGACCAGTTGCGCGGCTTCCTTGACCTGCTCTTCGGCAGCGTTCAGGTAGGCCAACGCAGCGGCGCCGGTAACTGCTTCGATACGGCGTACGCCAGAGGCCACGCCGCCTTCGCTGATGATCTTGAACAGGCTGATATCACCGGTGCGCTTGGCGTGGATACCGCCGCACAGCTCTACCGAGAAATCACCACCCATGCTCAGCACACGCACGGTGTCGCCGTACTTCTCGCCGAACAGCGCCATGGCACCTTTGGCCTTGGCGGTTTCGATGTCGGTCAGTTCGGTTGTCACCGGGGTGTTTTTGCGCACTTCGCGGTTGACGATGTCTTCCAGGGCCTTGATCTGCTCTGGCTTAAGCGCCTCGAAGTGGCTGAAGTCGAAACGCAGGCGCTGGCTGTCAACCAGCGAGCCCTTCTGCTGTACGTGTTCGCCCAGCACCTGGCGCAGCGCTTCGTGCAGCAGGTGGGTGGCGGAGTGGTTCAGCGAGGTAGCGTGCTGCACGTCGGCATCGACCTTGGCCTCGACCGGCGAACCGATTACCAGCGCACCGCTGGCGACCACGCCGTGGTGCAGGAAGGCACCGCCAGTCTTGGTGGTGTCGCGCACGTCGAAGCGCGCAGCGCCGGCCTGCAGGAAGCCGGTATCACCCACCTGGCCACCGGACTCGGCGTAGAACGGGGTACGGTCGAGCACGACCACGCCCTGCTCGCCTTCACCCAACTGGTCGACGGCCTGGCCGTCCTTGTACAGGGCGATGATCTTGCCCTGGCCTTCGGTGGCGTCGTAGCCGAGGAATTCAGTGGCGCTGTCGACCTTGACCACGCTGTTGTAGTCCATGCCGAAGGCGCTGGCGGAACGCGCACGCTCACGCTGGGCGTCCATCTCGCGCTCGAAGCCGGCTTCATCGATGGTCAGCTCGCGCTCACGGGCGATGTCGGCAGTCAGGTCCATCGGGAAGCCGTAGGTGTCATACAGCTTGAACACCACGTCGCCCGGTACCACGTCGCCTTTCAGCTGGGCCAGGTCCTGCTCGAGGATGCGCAGGCCTTGCTCGAGGGTCTTGGCGAACTGCTCTTCTTCAGCTTTCAGTACGCGCTCGATGTGCGCTTGCTGGCTCTTCAGCTCAGGGAAGGCTTCGCCCATTTCGGCGGCCAGTGCGGCAACGATCTGGTAGAAGAAGCTGCCCTTGGCGCCCAGTTTGTTGCCGTGACGGCAGGCACGACGAATGATGCGACGCAGCACATAGCCACGGCCTTCGTTGGACGGCAGCACACCGTCGGCGATCAGGAAACCGCACGAGCGAATGTGGTCGGCGACCACTTTCAGCGACGCCTGGCCATCATTGCTGCAACCGATGGCCTTGGCCGCAGCTGCCAGCAAGTTCTGGAACAGGTCGATCTCGTAGTTCGAGTGCACGTGCTGCAGCACGGCGCTGACGCGCTCCAGGCCCATACCGGTGTCCACCGACGGCGCTGGTAGCGGGTGCAGCACGCCGTCGGCGGTGCGGTTGAACTGCATGAAGACGTTGTTCCAGATCTCGATGTAGCGGTCGCCGTCTTCTTCTGGCGAGCCCGGTGGGCCGCCCCAGATGTCCGCGCCGTGGTCGTAGAAGATCTCGGTGCACGGGCCGCACGGGCCAGTGTCACCCATGGTCCAGAAGTTGTCGGAGGCGTAAGGAGCGCCTTTGTTGTCGCCGATGCGTACCATGCGCTCGGCCGGCACGCCAATTTCCTTGGTCCAGATGTCGTAGGCTTCGTCGTCAGTGGCGTAGACGGTGACCCAGAGCTTTTCCTTGGGCAGGTTCAGCCATTGTGCCGACGTCAGGAAGGTCCAGGCGAAAGTGATAGCGTCGCGCTTGAAATAGTCGCCGAAGCTGAAGTTGCCCAGCATTTCGAAGAAGGTATGGTGACGCGCGGTGTAACCGACGTTTTCCAGGTCGTTGTGCTTGCCACCAGCGCGCACGCACTTCTGGCTACTGACAGCACGGGTGTAGGCACGCTTCTCCGCGCCGAGGAAGCAGTCCTTGAACTGGTTCATGCCGGCATTGGTGAACAGCAGGGTCGGGTCGTTGTTCGGGATCAACGAACTGGAGGCGACTCGGGTATGTCCCTGCTCTTCGAAGAAGCGAAGGAAGGCTTCACGGATTTCTGCGCTTTTCATAGGTTCTTCCACGGAAACGGCGGCCGTTTGGGCTGATACGTCGAATCGACGAAACGACGGCAAAGGGCGCCATTATATCCAGCCTGAACGGCGGATGCAGTGTGTTTATACGCCCGAAACGGTCAATCGGCATGAAATCGTCATTTCGGACTTCAAAGTGGAGGCTATACGGTTCAGCGCCTCGTCACAACGCCCCCTCCTCGTCCATCTTGCCCCTAGATAAGTACCACTCCTCGCCTGCACAACCCTTTAGCTTTGGCCGCAGCGACAACCGCCGCCCCCCCCATCCACAGCAAGCGAGCCTTCTCATGCACCCCAACCCCGTCTATTTCATTTCTGGCAGGACCAGCGGTTTTAAACAGCAGGCAGACACGCCCATCGATGGCCAAGCCGTTCATCGCTTCTACGAATACCAGGACGACAAGATAGACGTCCTTCTGGAACAGGTATGGTTCGATCAGGGCCAGATCCCGGGCAAGCACCACATGGTGATTCAGAGCCATGCCTCGGCGGTCGATGTCGACATTTCCGCCTACGACTGCCACCTCAAAGCCATTGTCGGCAACAAGAGGTTCATCCTCGCGCCTACGCATAGACAAACCCTGATCATCAGAACAGCATCGGGTGAGGCCAACGTCCGCGTGGCGAAGGAAGTGAAGACGCCTGTGATCATTCAGGCCGCAAAAGGCCGCGCGCACATCACCACCGGCGGCGGCATCACCGAGGTCTTCACCGGCAGCAGCGATGCACAAATCAACGTGGGCCAGGGGCTGACATTCATCAAGCGTGGCTCGGCGAGCGGCGGTATCGGCGGTCATATCCAGGGAATCGACGGTCATATCCTGGTCGACGACCCCCATGAATCAGTCATTTATGCCCGTAACCAGGCGGGTGACGCCCGCTTCGAGCAACCCCTCTCCGTCCCGCTCGCCGCACTCGCCAACAACACACTCGACATACAAGGCAGCGACACCTTCAAACAGGCCGTTAACAACCACCTGGTGTTTCTTTGCCACACCGATTGCGGCCAGCAACTTCTGACTCAACTGGCGAAACGGTCCTGGATACGGGTTACCGAAACACAGCTGGCCACCCGTTTCGACGTGCACACCTCAGACCCGACCGACAGCGACCATTACCTGCGACGAGACAGCAAACTGGAGTGGGTAGCCGGCTTGCCGGCCGAGGGCGGAAACCTGGCATTCAACCTGACGCGCTCGGACAGCGACAATTTGCCGCTGCTCGACTTTTACCGTTGCTTGTGCGAAGCGTACAGCGCCTTCAACGGGACGACGGTACCTGGCCACACCTTAATCAGCACTATCGATCGCAGGCAGATCCAGGTCGACAACGCACACCTGCAAGCAATTGGCCTGCCGAGCGGCCCTCTGTACGATTTCGACAATAACCCCGACACGGCGCCAACCGACACCAACCCATCACCCTTCAACGAAAACGCGCTGCGAATGGAACTGGGCCTGCCAGTACGCACCTACTACTGAGCGAGCCCATGTGGTGCGCCGGGACGCGCGCCACCTCCGCCATCAGCCCAGCCGCTGCCCCGAATCCGGCACAATGAGAATCCCCGCTCGCAAGCCGTTCTTCACCCTGGGGTTGGGGAAGATGATGCGCGCGCCCTCCTCCTCGACCACCCAGCGCGTCTCGGCCAGGTCTTCGGCCAGCAGGTAACCCTTGCTCAACTCGGAAAAGTTCTCGATGTCCGCCGGCAAATGCAGGTGGAAACTGTCGCTGTGCTTGATGATTTCGCGGGCGACGCTGAACAGCTGCAGGCCATCCAGCGAGCCCTCACCCTCTGGCTCGGTGCCTTCGATGATCTGGATCAGGCGCTGCTCCAGCCGGTCGAGGTTGACCTGCTCGTTCTGGCCGAACGGGCGGGCCTTGCCCAGCTCCAGGGTGAAGGCTTCGGCCTCCAGCTGTTCGTAGGTAAAGGCACTGAAAGTGATGGAGGATTTGCTCTGCAGCAGCACCGCCTCCATGCCGGCTGCCGCCAGGCGCGCCAGTTCGCGACGGGAGTGCTTGCGCCCCTCTTTATAGGGGTACAAGGCGAATTGCTCGATCTTCGAACCGCGGATGGCGGTATGCAGGTCGTAATGCAGGCGGCTACGCCCCGGCTTGCTGAAGAACACCCGGGCGAACTGTTCCAGCTCGGCGGCACGCAAGGCTTCGAAACCACTGGAAAGCTCATGGCGGCCATTGAACAGCCGGTTGATGTCCTGCTCGATGAAGCGCTCACCCTTGCGGATCGCCGCTGGGTTGCCGAACAGGAACAGCAGCCGTGCCTTGGGTTTGATCTTGCCGTTGGCCACGCCGTGCAGCAGCCGTTCGAGCAATTCGATCGGCGCCGTTTCGTTGCCATGGATGCCAGCAGACAACAGCAAGTCCAGCCCGCAATCATCGTTTTCGGCGGGGCGCACTTCGAGCGCGCCCTCCCCGAGCCAGCGCAAACGCGCGCCCTTGGGTGTCACTTGGGTCTTCTCGGCCGGTTCGTGATCGGTGAGGGTCAGCTCAAGCAATTTGCCAAGGGCGAGCATAGGGACTTCCTTAGTGGTGGTGGCCGCAGTCGGGGCCATGGACGTGATCGTCGTCTTCGCCAACCTCGGCCGGCTCCATTTCCAGCTGCAGGCTGACCAGGTTGGTGGCCATCGGGCGCAGCAGCAGGTTGGCGTATTCGGTGTCGTCTTCGTCGACGTCCACACCGATCAGCAGCTGGCCACGGCCGTCCTGCTGAATCCACACTTCCTTGCCTTGCCAAACCACGGCAAAGCGGGTGCAGGAGGTTTCCAGCTGGGTGCCGTCTTCATCTTCGAGGATCAGGCGCAGGGCGTCGGTCATTGCAAAGTCTCTCTTCAAGGTTGGCGTTGGAACGGGTATACCGAGCCCAACTTCAGGATCTGGGTCAATTCGTCCAGTGCCGTACGGCATTCCACCAGCAGTTGCGGGTCGGCCAGGTCCGCTTCGCCCAGGCGATCGCGGTAATGCTTGTCGACCCACTGCACCAGGGTGTCGTACAGCGGGGCGGTCATGATAACGCCTTGGTTGACCGCCGCCAGTTCCGATTCTTTCAACGCCACGCGCAAACGCAGGCAAGCCGGGCCGCCGCCGTTCTGCATGCTTTGCTTGAGGTCGAATACCTTGACCTCCTTCACCGGGCCACCCTGGCTGGTCAGCTGGCCCAGGTAGGCCCAGACCCGCTCATTGTTGCGGCACTCTTCCGGCACCACCAGCAGCATGGAACCGTCATCGCGGCTGAGCAGTTGGCTGTTGAACAGGTAGGAGCGCACGGCATCCTCTACCGCCACCGCTGCCCGCGGTACACAGATGGCCTGGAAGTTGCCACCCTTGCTGGCCAGTTTAGCTCGCAGCTGGCCAAGCACCGCGTCGGTCTCGAGGAAAGCGTCCTCGTGGTAGAACAGCACCTCGCCGTTGCCCACCGAAATCACATCGTTGTGGAACACGCCCTGGTCGATCACTGCAGGGTTCTGTTGAGCGTAGACCACCCCGCCATCGCTCAGCCCATGCAGCCGGGCCACGGCCTGCGAGGCTTCCAGGGTTTGCCGGGCCGGGTATTTCTGCGGCGCCGGGTAACGGCTGTCGAACGCACTGCGGCCATAGACGAAGAACTCCACACCCGCGTCGCCATAGGCACAGCAGAAACGCGTGTGGTTGGCCGCGCCCTCGTCACCGAACTGTGCCACGGCAGGCAATGCTTCGTGGTGGGCAAAGTGTTTCTCGTTGTTGAACATGGCGCCCAGCACACGGCTGGTGGTCGGGTGCTCAATGCTGCGGTGATACTTGCAGTTCAGGTTGGCGGCGGTGAAATGCACGCGGCCATCTGCAGTGTCGGCACTGGGGCTGACCGTGGCGGCATTGGCCACCCACATGCTCGACGCCGAGCAACTGGCCACCAGCAGGGGCATGGCCTCTTTGGCAGCACGCTGGATCACCTCGGCATCGCTGCCGCTAAAGCCCAGGCGGCGCAGCGCAGCCACATCCGGTCGTTCTTGGGGCGCCAACACGCCCTGCTTGAAGCCCATGTCGGCCAGCGCTTTCATTTTCGCCAGGCCCTGGCGCGCGGCTTCGCGCGGGTTGGAACCCTGCTGGCTGTTGCTCTGCGAAGCCACGTTGCCGTAAGACAGGCCGCCATAGTTGTGGGTAGGCCCCACCAGGCCATCAAAATTCACTTCATAGGATTTCATCGGCTAGGCTCCGTGACCTGTTGTTATAGGGTGACGCCCGGCGTCAGGGTCGCCGGCAAGGCAAGGCTGGCGGTCTCCAGCGAAGCCACGGGGTAAGCGCAGTAGTCTGCCGCGTAATAGGCACTGGCCCGATGGTTGCCACTGGCACCCACGCCACCGAACGGCGCACTGCTGGCGGCGCCGGTCAGTTGCTTGTTCCAGTTGACGATACCGGCGCGGCTGCGCAGCCAGAAGTACTGGTAGCGGGCACGCGAGTCGGAGAGCAACCCGGCGGCGAGACCGTACTGGGTGTTGTTGGCTTCATCGATGGCAGCATCGAAATCGGCATAACGGATCACCTGCAGCAGCGGCCCAAAGAACTCTTCGTCCGGGCGCTCGGCCACGGCCGTGACATCGACAATGCCCGGGGTCAGCAACGCAGCACCGGCCTGCGGCTGGGTCATTTCCAGCAGCTTCACGCCACCTTTGGCGGCCAGTTCGGCCTGGGCCGTAATCAGCGCACGCGCCGCCTGCAGTGAAATGACCGAGCCCATGAACGGTGCCGGCTGCTCACCGAACGCCCCCACCGTGATGGTTTTGCACACCTCGACCAGGCGCACGATCAGCGCATCACCCCAGGCGCCTTGGGGCACCAGCAGCCGCCGCGCGCAGGTGCAACGCTGGCCGGCGGAGATGAACGCCGACTGGATGATGGTGTACACCGCAGCGTCCAGGTCCCTCACCTCGTCTACCACGAGCGGGTTGTTGCCGCCCATTTCCAGGGCCAGGATCTTGTCCGGGCGACCGGCGAACTGCTGGTGCAGCAGGTTGCCGGTGCGGCTGGAACCGGTGAAGAACAGGCCATCGATCCCCGGGTTGGCGGCCAGCGCCACACCGGTTTCCCGCGCGCCCTGCACCAGGTTCAGCACGCCCGCCGGCAGGCCGGCGGCGATCCAGCAGTTGACGGTCAGCTCGGCAACCTTGGGCGTCAGCTCGCTGGGCTTGAACACCACGCAGTTACCCGCCAACAGCGCTGGCACGATATGGCCATTGGGCAGATGACCGGGGAAGTTGTAGGGGCCGAACACCGCTACCACGCCATGGGGCTTGTGCCGCAGCACGGCCGTGGCGTCGGCCAGCGGGCCGCTCTTTTCCCCGGTGCGCTCGCGGTAGCTTTGTACCGAGATCGCCACCTTGTTGATCATGCTGGTGACTTCGGTCGCCGATTCCCACAGGGGCTTGCCGGTTTCCTCACCGATGCACTGGGCCAAGGCTTCGGCGTGCTTTTTCAGCTGCTCGGCGAACTTCTCCAGCACGTCGATACGCGCTTCCAGGCTCAGTTGCGCCCACGCCGGAAAGGTCTGACGGGCTGCCTGGACGGCGGCGTCCACCTGGCTGGCGTCAGCGCCCTGCCCTTGCCAGATGACAGCCTGGGTCACCGGGTTCAGCGACTGCAGGGCTTCGCCCTGCCCCGCCAGCCAATTGCCTGCGATGTAATGCGTGGTCATTTACTGGGCCTCCCGGCTGGCCGATAGCGGCACGGCACGCACGTTGTCGCCGGCACCCATGCGCAGACGCTTGGCGGTCAACGGGTCGACCACCAAGGTACCGGCGGCCAGCCGCGCAGGCGCGGCAGTGATGCGGCAATCGTCGCGTTTGCGGTTGTGGATGATGTAAGGGGTGGCGTCGTCGCCCGGCGTGCCCACCGCCAGCACCAGCGTCTGGCTCTCGCGCACCGCGCGGATCTTGGCGGTATCACACTCGATGGCCGGGCCTGCGTCGAAGATGTCGACATAGCCCTGGTAGTTGAAGCCTTCCTGCTTGAGCATGGCCAGCGCCGGTTCGGTGTCGACGTGCACGCGGCCGATCACGTCGCGCGCCGCCTCGGACAGGAAGCAGGTGTACAGGGGGAACTTGGGCATCAGCTCGGCGATGAACGACTTGTTGCCAACACCGGTCAGGTAGTCCGCCTGGCTGAACTCCATCTTGAAGAAATGCCGGCCAAGGCTTTCCCAGAAAGGCGAACGCCCCTGCTCGTCGGACATACCGCGCATTTCGGCAATGATCTTCTTGCCAAACAGCTCCGGGAACTCGGCAATGAACAGCATCCGCGCACGCGACAGCAGGCGGCCATTGAGCCCGGAGCGGTGATCGCTGCGCAGGAACAGCGAGCACAGCTCGGAATTGCCGGTCAGGTCGTTGGCAAGGAACAGGGTGGGGATTTCGCGATAGATCTTAAGCTCCTGCGAAGCGCTGACGGTAAGGCCGACCCGATAGTTGTACCAAGGCTCGCGCAGGCCGACGGCACCGGCGATGGCACTGATGCCGACCACCAGGCCTTCGTCGTTTTCCAGCACGAACAGGTAATCGGTGTCGCCACGCTCGGCTTCGCCACGGAAGCTCTTTTCCGCCCAGCCAACGCGATGCCCCAGGCGTTCTTCGTTGGCCGGCAGCGTGGTCAGCCCGGTGGTACCGGTGCTGCGTGCCAATTCGATCAACGCAGGCAAATCGCTGCTGCGTACAGGACGAACGATCATGCTATCTCCTTGTGCGGCGGCGTCGGCCGGCGCAAAACTCTTCTAACGCATCAATCCCGAAACGTCTGTTACCAGACCTCAGACCGCGACCAGGCGCACGCTGCCACCCTCGCCCACACCCAGCGCATCGGCCGCCGCCAGGCTCAGGCACACCGGTTTGCCGGGCACCCAATCCAGGTCCAGCAGCACCGCGCGGTAGTCCTGCAACTGGCCATTGCACACCAGGTACGGGCGCCCGCCCTTGCCTGGGGCGTCCTCGATTTTCACCGGCGCCGAGCGGCTCTGGGCAATCGAGCGAATGCCCGAGGTGCGCGCATGCAGGGTCGGGCCACCGTCGAAGATGTCGATGTAGTGCTCGGTTTCGAAGCCTTCGCGCATGAGGATGTCGAAGGTGATCTGCGCGCGGGGGTGCACCTGGCCCATGGCTTCCTGCGCCTCATCGGGCAGCAGCGGCACGTAGATCGGGTAGTGCGGCATCAGTTCGGCGAGGAAGGTTCGGCTCTTCAGGCCACACAGGCGCTCGGCGTCGGAGTAGTTGAGGTCGAAGAAATTGCGGCCGATGGCATCCCAGAACGGCGATTCGCCATTCTCGTCGCTGTAGCCGACGATTTCGGTCACTACCGAGTCGGCGAAACGCTCCGGGTGCGCGGCCATGAACAGCAGGCGACCGCGCGAATTGAGCTCGGCCCAGCCGCTGTTCACCAGCTCCGGCAATACATAGAAGCTGGTCAGCAAGCTGTTGCCGGTCAGGTCATGACACAACGACAGCACGTGGATCTTGTTGTGGATCTTCAGCTCGCGCGAAGCGTGCACGAAGGTCTCGTTACGAAAACTATAGAAAGGCTCGGAATACCCAGCCGAAGCGACAATGGCCGAGCAGCCTGCCAGCTTGCCAGTCTCGCTGTCTTCGAGCACAAAGAAATAGCTTTCCTCGCCGTTGAAGCTGACCTCGGCGGCGAAGGAAGTCTCGGAAGCGGCGATCTTGTCGCCCAGGCGAGCAGCGTCGTCCGGCAGCGAGGTGACACCAATGGGGCTGTCTGCAGCCATGCGCTGCACTTCGTTCAGATCAGCCATTTGCGCGGGGCGCATCACCAGCATGGTGTCACTCCTTTGGAATACGGGCCGCTCACGGCGGCACGGAAAAACGGCAGGTACACGGGCACCTGCAGTGGAATCGGGTATCGCCGGCCAGGCCCGGGAATGGCCTTTGCCGGCGAAGGTGGCGCAGGCGGATCAGCCCTTGGTCAGGGTGGCCACGGCGCGCTCGAAGCGGTCCAGGCCTTCGTCGATGTCGGCGTCTTCAACCACCAGGCTTGGCGCAAAACGCACCACGTCCGGGCCGGCCTGCAGCACCATCACGCCTTCTTTCTCGGCGGCGTTGAGCACGTCCTTGGCCTTGCCTTGCCAGGCCTCGGTCAGCACGCAGCCGAGCAGCAGGCCGACACCACGCACCTGGGAGAACAGGCTGTACTTCTGGCCAATCTGTTCCAGGCGGGTCTTGAAACGTGCGTGCTTGGCCTTGATGCCGGCCAGGGTTTCAGGGGTATTGACCACATCCAGCACCGCGCAGGCGACGGCGCAGCCCAGCGGGTTGCCGCCGTAAGTGGTGCCGTGGGTGCCGACGGCCAGGTGCTTGGCCAGTTCGGTGGTGGTCAGCATGGCGCCGATAGGGAAGCCACCGCCCAGGCTCTTGGCACTGGTCAGGATGTCGGGCGTCACGCCGTAGTGCTGGTAGGCATACAGCGAACCGGTACGGCCCACGCCGGTCTGCACTTCGTCGAAGATCAGCAGGGCGTTGTGCTCGTCGCACAGCTTGCGAGCGCCTTCCAGGTAAGCCAGGTCTGCCGGTACCACGCCGCTTTCGCCCTGGATCGGTTCAATCACCACAGCGCAGGTCTTGTCGGAAATCTGGGCTTTCAGTGCTTCCAGGTCGTTGTACGGCACGTGGCTGATGCCGGTGATCTTCGGGCCGAAACCGTCGGAGTACTTAGGCTGGCCGCCGACGCTGACGGTGAACAGGGTACGGCCGTGGAAGCTGTTCACGGTGGCGATGATTTCGTGCTTTTCCGGGCCAAAGCGGTCATGGGCGACGCGACGGGCCAGCTTGAACGCGGCCTCGTTGGCCTCGGCGCCGGAGTTGCAGAAGAACGCCCGGTCGGCAAAGGTGGCGTCCACCAGCTTGTGGGCCAGGCGCAGGGCCGGCTCGTTGGTGAACACGTTGGATACGTGCCAGAGGGTGTTGGCCTGGTCGGTCAGGGCCTTGACCAGCGCCGGATGGCAGTGGCCCAGGGCATTTACCGCGATGCCACCGGCAAAGTCGATCAACTCGCGACCCGACTGGTCCCACACACGGGAACCCTCGCCTCGCACAGGAATGAAGGCCGCCGGAGAATAGTTGGGGACCATGACCTGGTCGAAATCGGCACGTTGCACCGGGGCTTGCTCAACGGACATCTGAGTCTCCTGAAGAGGAACGCTGGCCTGGAAGTGGGCGAGCGATGGGGGGATTGTAAGGACTGATCCGCGCCTGTCCTTGCGGCCAAGCGACAACTTGTTACAGCGCAAAACCCAGTTTTGACAAGGCTTTCGGCAATGCGACAAACACTGTCGCAATCGCGCAGTGTACGGGAGAGAGGATGCTGGGTGAACGGGTGTTCACATATAGAAGAGTGGCTGTCTACGCCGACCCTATCGCCGGCAAGCCAGCTCCCACAGGGTCACCACAGGCCCTGAGGCTTGCCGGGTACCAGTGGGAGCTGGCTTGCCGGCGATAGGGCCAGTGCAGGCAACAGGGGAATCAGCCCTTTTCGGCAGGCGCCGAGCTCAGTTCGAACGGGCTGCTGCTACGCCGCTGGTTGCGGTCTTCCCGTGGCGTGGCGCCAAAGAAGTTGCGATAGGCACTGGAAAAATGCGGCCCCGAGGAGAAGCCACAGGACAAGCCGATCTGGATGATCGACTTGCTGGTCTGCATCAGCATCTGCCGCGCCTTGTTCAGCCGCAGCTCCAGGTAGTACTGGCTCGGCACGCGGTTCAGGTACTGCTTGAAGATGCGCTCCAGCTGCCGACGCGACACGCACACATGCTGGGCAATCTCGTCAGTGGTCAGCGGCTCTTCGATGTTGGCTTCCATCAACAGCACCGCCTGGGTCAATTTGGGATGGCTAGAACCCAGGCGGTTCTGCAGCGGAATGCGCTGACGCTCGCCACCCTCGCGGATGCGCTCCACCACCAGCTCTTCCGACACTGCCCCCGCCAGTTCCGCCCCGTGATCACGGGCCAGCACTGCCAGCAACAGGTCGGCCACGGCGATGCCGCCACAGGCAGTCATGCGATCACGATCCCAGTCGAACAAGTGACTGGTGGCAATGACCTTGGGGAAGCGTTCGGCAAAATCGTCCTGCCAGCGCCAGTGCACCGCAGCCCGGTAACCGTCGAGCAGGCCCAGCATCGCCAGCGGATACACCCCGGCAGCCAGGCCACCGACCGTGCAGCCACTGCGCGCCAGCTGCTTGAGCGCCGTCGACAAGGCAGCCCCTACCGCCGCAGGCGGCTCGTCAGCGAGCAGGAACAGTTTGTGGCAACCCTCCAGGCGGCCGGTCCACGGCTCGCCCGGCAGGCGCCACTCCCCCTCTGGCGCGGGCTCTGCCTGCAGGAAGGCCAGTTCGTAGACCACATCCGGATGCACCCGCTGCGCCACCTGCAACACTTCCTCGGCCAGCGCCAGGGTCAAGGGCCTGGTGCTGGGCCAGATGAGAAAACCGATTCGCTGGGTGGTCATAGGGTGCGGTCCGAAACCTGAGGTCGTTCGAGTCTGTGCGCCGGGTCAGGCTGCGCTCGCAGCGCAGCATGCCCTATTCTGGTGCAAAAATGCAGCTTTTACTTCAGGCTGCCGGAGAGGAACTGCTTCAGGCGCTCCGACTGCGGGTTGGCCAATACTTCGCGTGGGCAGCCCGCCTCTTCCACCAGACCTTTGTGCAGGAACACCAGCTGATTGGAGACCTCGCGAGCAAAGCCCATTTCGTGGGTCACCACCACCATGGTCCGGCCTTCCTGAGCCAGCGCCTGCATGACCTTGAGCACATCACCCACCAGCTCCGGGTCTAGCGCCGAAGTCGGCTCGTCGAACAGCATAACCTCTGGCTCCACGGCCAGGGCCCGGGCAATTGCCACACGCTGTTGCTCACCACCCGACATATGCCCGGGGAAGGCGTCCTTGCGGTGGGAGACACCCACCTTGGCCAGGTAGTGCTCGGCCTTTTCAACGGCTTCTTTCTTGCTCATGCCCAGCACGTGTACCGGCGCCTCGATCACGTTCTCCAGCGCCGTCATGTGCGACCACAGGTTGAAGTGCTGGAACACCATCGACAGGCGCGAGCGCATGCGCTGCAACTGACGCGGGTCGGAGGCCTTCAGCGCGCCGTCCTTGCCGGCCACCAGCTTGAGCTCTTCGTTGTTGAGCAGGATCTTGCCGGCGTGCGGCTGCTCCAGCAGGTTGATGCAGCGCAGGAAGGTCGACTTGCCCGAACCACTGGAGCCGATGATGCTGATGACGTCGCCGGCCTTGGCCGCCAGGGAAACACCCTTGAGCACTTCATGGCTGCCGTAGCGCTTGTGCAGGTCTTGGACTTCGAGTTTGTACATGCTGTCGATTCTCACAAAGCGGTCAGTGCTTGCGCGGCGCCAGGTAGCCGAGCCAGCGGCGTTCGGCCATCTTGAACAGGCGCACCAGGATGAAGGTCAGGCACAGGTAGAACACGCCCGCCGTGATGTAGGCCTCGAAAGGCAGGTAGTACTGGGCATTGACCGTGCGTGCGGCACCGGTGATGTCGATCAGGGTGACGATCGACGCCAGGCTGGTGGTCTGCAGCATCATGATCACTTCGTTGCTGTACTGCGGCAGCGCCCGGCGCAGGGCCGATGGCAGCAGGATGCGCCGGTACATCTTCATGCGCGACATGCCCATGGCCTTGGCCGCCTCGATCTCGCCGTGAGGCGTGGCCTTGAGGCTGCCGGCGATGATTTCTGCGGTGTAGGCACTGGTGTTGACACCGAACGCCAGGCAGGCGCAGAACGTGGCGCTGGACAGCAGCGGCCAGGCGAAGCTTTCACGTACCGCCTCGAACTGCGCCAGGCCGTAGTAGATCAGGAACAGCTGCACCAGCATCGGCGTGCCGCGAATCACGTAGGTGTAGAGCCACGCCACGAGATTGACCACAGGCTGCTTCGACACGCGCATCAGGCCTAGCGGAATGGCCGCCAACAGGCCGAAGAACAGCGAAATCGCCAGCAACTTGAGGGTGGTCAGCAGGCCGCCGAAGTACAACGGCAATGCCTCCCAGACGACGTTGTAGTCGAAGATCATAGTTCAGCCACCTTGACGCCCACCGAGTAGCGGCGCTCGAGATACTTCAGGGCCAGCAGCGAGACGCTGGTCAGCACCAGGTACAGGGCCGCCACCGCCAGGAAGAAGGTGAAAGGCTCGCGGGTGGCGTCGGCCGCCTGCTTGGCCTTGAACATCATGTCCTGCAGGCCGACGACCGAAATCAGCGCGGTGGCCTTGGTCAGCACCAGCCAGTTGTTGGTGAAACCCGGGATCGCCAGGCGAATCATTTGCGGCACCTGGATGCGGAAGAACACCTGGCGGTTGCTCATGCCATACGCCACGCCCGCTTCGGCCTGGCCCTTGGGAATACCGAGGAAGGCACCGCGGAAGGTTTCTGACAGGTACGCGCCAAAGATGAAGCCCAGCGTGCCGATACCCGCCGCCAGCGGGTTCAGGTCGATGTAGTCTTCGTAGCCGAGCAGCGGTGCCACCCGGTTGATGATGTCTTGCCCGCCGTAGAAAATCAGCAGGATCAGGACCAGGTCCGGAATACCACGGATAACGGTGGAATACAGATCGCCCAGCCAGGCCAGCCAGCGCACCGGCGACAAGCGCAGCGCCACACCGATCAGGCCGAGCACGATGGCCAGGGCCATCGACGACAGGGCGAGCTGCAGCGTCAGCCACGCCCCGTCGAGGATGACTGCCCCGTAGCCTTTCAACATGATGAGGTCCTCGACCTAGAGAATGAAAAATGGTGCAAACCTCAGAGCCTCTGCTGTTTGCACCATTGCACAGGTGAAACCCGATGTCTTAGTTCGAGTCTGGACCGTAGATGTCGAAGTTGAAGTACTTCTTCTCGATTTCTTTGTACTTGCCGTTGGCACGGATGGCGTCGATGGCCGCGTTGATGCGCTCGACGTTCGCCTTGTCACCCTTGCGCACGGCAATGCCGATACCGTCACCGAAGTACTTGGCGTCGGTGAAGGCCGGGCCTACGAAGGCAAAGCCCTTGCCGGCGTCGGTCTTGAGGAAGCCGTCTTCCAGCAGGGTGGCGTCAGCCACGGTGCCGTCGAGGCGGCCGGCTGCCACGTCCAGGTAGATTTCGTTCTGGGTGCCGTAAGGCACCACGGTGGCACCTTTGGCGCCCAGCACTTCCTTGGCGAAGCGGTCATGGATCGAGCCGCGCTGCACGCCGATCTTCTTGCCTTTGAGCTCATCCAGGCTTTCGCTGACAGCGGTGCCGTCCTTCATGACCAGGCGCGCCGGGGTCAGGTAGTAGCGCTTGGTGAAGTCGACCGACTTCTTGCGGTCTTCAGTGATCGACATGGACGACAGAATGGCGTCGATCTTGCGCACTTTCAGCGCCGGGATCAGGCCGTCGAACTCCTGCTCGACCCAGGTGCACTTGGCTTTCATCTGTTCGCACAGGGCATTGCCGATGTCGTAGTCGAAACCGGCGATGCTGCCATCGGGCTGCTTGAAGGCGAAGGGTGGGTAGGCAGCTTCAATGCCGATTTTCAGGGGTTTTTCATCGGCCTGCGACACCAGGGAAAACACAGACAGCGCCAGGGCGCCAAGCAGTGCGAGCTTCTTCATCAGGTAACTCCATCGGTACGGGGCAATACAAGGCAGGTAACAACTGCCCGATATGCGAATGGGTACAACGCGAGCCGCGCAGGGTTCGACCAAGGTCGCAGACCACGAGCGAGTGAGTGGCATTTTAGCGACAGCCCGGTAGTCGATATTTCTTCAAAGCGACAACTACTTACAGAAGCGCTTGAAACCGCTGCGGGCGATGTTGACAGCCAGTGCAAAATATGCAAAAGCGCAAGAAATAGAACCTATAGACCTAGCAATTCCTGGGCCTATTATTGGCAAAGCCTTGTACTACGGCAAGTGTAGCGTGCTGCGTTGCACAAAATGGCTACGGGAACGCACCGAAACGGGCCTGATTTGTTTCTTCGCGCCCCGAACTTGTGCAGGACCGGTGACAGAACAGTTACCGATGAATGTCGGGTAACAGTAAAGCAAAAACCCCGCCGATTGCCCGGGCGGGGTTTAGTCTGGTCGTGGCGTGTGCAAGCAGCCCTGTGGGAGCGGGCGTGCCCGCGAAGCAGTCAACGCGGTGGATGGCACCGGCTGCGCCGGTGTTCGCGGGCACGCCCGCTCCCACATAAAGCCACTCCCACAAGGGCCCGCGCTCTGCCTCGATATCAGGCCGAAGCCAGGTTCATGGCCTTGTGGGTATCGATCAGGTGCTGCACCACACCCGGGTCAGCCAGTGTCGAGATATCGCCCAGCGCATCGTACTCACCGGTGGCAATCTTGCGCAGGATGCGGCGCATGATCTTGCCCGAACGGGTCTTCGGCAGGCCCGGCGCCCACTGGATCACGTCCGGCGAGGCAATCGGGCCGATTTCCTTGCGCACCCAGTTTTTCAGCTCCAGGCGCAACTGCTCACTGGCCTCGATACCGGAATTGAGGGTGACATACACATAGATGCCCTGGCCCTTGATGTCGTGCGGCACGCCAACCACTGCAGCCTCGGCAACTTTCGAATGCGCGACCATGGCGCTTTCGATTTCGGCAGTACCCATGCGGTGACCGGAGACGTTGAGCACGTCATCCACACGACCGGTGATCCAGTAGTAGCCATCTTCGTCGCGGCGCGCACCGTCGCCGGTGAAGTACATGCCACGGAAGGTCTTGAAGTAGGTGTCGACAAAGCGGTCGTGGTCGCCGTACAGCGAACGCGACTGGCCTGGCCAGGAGTCGAGGATCACCAGGTTGCCTTCGGCCGCACCCTCGATCAGGTTACCCAGGTTGTCCACCAGGGCGGGCACCACACCAAAGAACGGGCGGGTTGCCGAGCCCGGCTTGAGACCGGTAGCGCCCGGCAGCGGGCTGATCAGGATGCCGCCGGTTTCGGTCTGCCACCAGGTGTCGACGATCGGGCAGCGCTCCTTGCCTACAGTCTTGTAGTACCAGTTCCACGCTTCAGGGTTGATCGGCTCGCCCACCGAGCCAAGCAGACGCAGGCTGGAACCATCGGCCCCTTCAACAGCGGCCTGCCCTTCGGCCATCATCGCGCGGATGGCGGTTGGCGCGGTGTAGAGGATGTTGACCTTGTGCTTGTCGACGATCTTCGAGACGCGGGTGATGTCCGGGTAGTTCGGCACGCCTTCGAACAGCAAGGTGGTGGCGCCGTTGGCCAGCGGGCCGTAGACGATGTAGCTGTGGCCAGTGACCCAACCGACGTCGGCGGTGCACCAGTAGACCTCGCCCGGGCGATAGTCGAACACGCGCTCATGGGTCAGCGCGGCATACACCAGGTAACCGCCGGTGGTGTGCAGCACACCCTTCGGCTTGCCCGTGGAGCCAGAGGTATAAAGGATGAACAGCGCTTCTTCAGCACCCATTTCCTTTGGCGCGCAGTGGCTGGAGGCCACTTTCATCAGGTCTTCGTACCAGATGTCGCGGTGCTGGTGCCAGGCGATATCACCACCGGTGCGCTTGCACACGATGATCTTCTGCACGCTTTTGGTTTCAGGGTTGGTCAGCGCCAGGTCGACGTTGGCCTTGAGCGGGGTACGACGGCCGCCACGCACGCCTTCGTCGGCGGTGATCACCACCTTGGACTCGCAATCGATGATGCGGCCGGCCAGCGCTTCAGGGGAGAAGCCACCGAACACCACCGAGTGGATCGCACCAATACGGGCACAGGCCAGCATGGCCACCACGGCCTCGGGGATCATCGGCATGTAGATGGTGACCACGTCACCACGGTGCACGTCCTGGCCACGCAGGGCGTTGGCGAACTTGCAGACCTGCTCGTGCAGTTCACGGTAAGTGATGTTGCGGTGTTCGGAAGGGTCGTCGCCTTCCCAGATGATGGCCAACTGATCACCGCGCTCTTCGAGGTGGCGGTCCAGGCAGTTGGAGGAAACGTTCAGAGTGCCGTCGGCGAACCATTTGATATCGACGTGGTGGTCGTCAAAGGAGGTTTGCTTGACCTTGGTGAACGGTTTGATCCAGTCGATACGCTGGGCCTGCTCGCGCCAGAAGCCGTCCGGGTTGATCACCGATTTCTGGTACATGGCCTTGTAGGTGGCCTCGTCGGTCAGGGTAGTGGCCGCAACCTCGGGACGAACGGGATACAGTGGAGCCGCACTCATCTGTGTTACCTCGGTGTAATAGTTGTTTTTGTATGGAACCGTTTGTAACTGTACCAGAGCGACAAAAGCCATTCGACGTTGGTATTAATTTGGTACGCCCGTTCCGGCAAAGCCCTCTAGCTCGGGCATTACAGCCCATGGGGGCAAAAAAATAAGGGGTTAACACCGGATTGTTACAGATTCTGTCAAAACACTTTATCAAAAGACCCACTGTTTCGGCCTTGGCCAGCGCCATAAAATTCACCTCGCCAGCAACGGCAAGGCGATTAACAACTGGTAACAGCCCCCACGAAGGCAAGCGTTAATCTCCATCTAATCCCGATAGTTAAAACTAGCAATACTCGCGGCGCCATAAGCGCCGCGTGCCCCCTCACGACCTTAGACAGGTAAATAGAAAATGAAAGCTTTACTGGTATTGGTACTTGGCAGTCTTTGCGGCGCGGCGATGGCCGGCGAAGCCAAAGATGCCGAGCAGATTCCGGTTGAACAGTACAGTTACTCGCAGCACCTGGACATTGCCCGCGTCATTTCCATGAGCGAAGTGCCCAATGTGTGCGAAGTCGTGCCAGCCCGCATGACCTACGAGGACTCCCAGGGCCAGAAGCACATTCTCGAATACCGCGTGATGGGGAACGGCTGCTCCAACGGCTGATACCTTATGAATTGGGGGCCCTGCGGCCCCCTTCGCGGCACAAGGCCGCTCCTACAGGTATTGCGCAATCCTCAAACCCGCGCCGTACCTGTAGGAGCGGCCTTGCGCCGCGAAAGGACTGCGAAGCAGTCCCAAGTTCTTTGCCCGACAACTAATCCGCAGACTTGCCAAGCGAATAATCCCTTAACTTGTTGGCAATTGTCGTGTGCGATACACCCAATCTTTTGCCCAAAGCCCGACTACTCGAAAACTCCCCCATCAAACTTTCCAGTACCGCCTTTTCAAAGCGCCCGACAATCTGCGAAAGATCCCCTTCCAGCGAAAACTCACCCAACGGTTGCCGCGCGCCATAATCCGGCAAGCGAATATGCTCGCTTTTGACCACGCCGCCTTCACATAAAGAAACCGCCTGGAACAATACGTTTTCCAACTGCCTTACATTACCTGGCCAATGGTATTGCCCAAGTTTGTCCATTGCGGCCGGCGCCAGGCGGGGCATGGCGCAGCCAATCTGCCGGCTGGCCTGATCGAGAAAGTGCTGTACCAGCCCTTCCAGCCCATCCATGCACTCACGCAAAGGCGGAATGTGCAGCGACAATACGTTGAGGCGGTGATACAGGTCCTGGCGAAACTCGCCACGGGCACACAGCTCGGACAAATCCACCTGGGTCGCGCAAATCACCCGCACATCCAGGTAGACCTCTTCATCGCTGCCTACCCGGCGGAAGCAGCCGTCCTGCAGAAAGCGCAGCAGCTTCACTTGCAGGCGCGGGCTCATCTCCCCTACCCCGTCAAGAAACAGCGTGCCGCCAGCGGTCAGCTCCAGCAACCCGAGCTTGCCCTCCGCCCGCGCCCCTTCGAATGCCCCGGGGCCGTAGCCAAACAGCTCGGTCTCGGCCATCGACTCCGGCAACCCGGCGCAATTGAGCGCCATCAGGGGCGACTGGCCGCGCGGGCTGGCCAGGTGGCAGGCGCGCGCCAGCAGCTCCTTGCCGGTACCGGTCTCGCCCTCAATCAGCAAGGGGGCATCCAGCGGTGCCATGCGCCGCGCCTCACGCACCACGGCGGCCATCACCCGCGAGCTCTGGAAGATGCTGTCGAAACCGCGCAGCTCCTGCTTGCGCACGTTGTAGATACGCTCGCCGATGCGGTCAGCCCGGTGCAGGGTAAGTACCGCGCCCGCCAACGCCTCACTGTCATCGTGCTCGGACTGCAATGGCGCGATATCGGCCAGGAACACATCGCCTTTGACCTTGATGCGCATGCCGTTGATGCGCGACTTGTTGGCCCGCACCAGCTCCGGCAGGTCGAAGTCTTCCACGTAGCGCGCCAGCGGCATGCCGGGCACCTCGTCCACCCGTACTCCCAGCAGCTGCGCCGCAGTACGGTTGGCGGCGACGATACTGCCGCCCATGTCGATCGACAGCACCGGGAAATCCAGCGCGCCCAGCAGTGCGTTCAGCTCCATGTGCCGGCGCTCGCTGGGCATCAGCCCCACGCGCTTGACGCCGAATACCCCGGCAATCGCCTCGAACTTGGGCCGCAATGCCTGGAACTGCAGGTTGATCAGGTTCGGGCAATGCAGGTAGATGGCGTTGCCGTGGTCGCCGCCCACCTCACCGCGTAGCACGTTGATGCCGTACTCCACCAGCAGGTTGAGGATGTCGCGCAGGATGCCAATACGGTTCTGGCAATGCACTTTGATACGCATGAGGGCTCTCGAAGCGCCAATGTTTTTCAACACCGCGCAGAAAATTCGTAAAGATAAGCTGACAAAAACCGCGCAACCATCAGCCAGATGCCTCGGATTTTCCGACACCTTCTCGATTTTGTAAAATTATCGTTACGAAAGTAGGGGGACGAGCAACTACAAGCCCTGCCATCCATCGTGCAAACCGACCCGGGTGAGGATATTACTTAGGCATGTCCTGCACATAACAAGAAAAGCCCTCACCAGGAGAGCCTCATGAAACAGACGCAATACGTGGCACGCGAGCCCGATGCGCATGGTTTTATCGATTACCCGCAGCAAGAGCATGCGGTATGGAACACCCTGATCACTCGCCAGCTGAAAGTGATCGAAGGCCGCGCGTGCCAGGAATACCTGGACGGCATCGACCAGCTCAAGCTGCCCCATGACCGTATTCCGCAGCTGGGCGAGGTCAACAAGGTGCTGGGCGCCACCACCGGCTGGCAAGTTGCCCGGGTACCGGCACTGATCCCCTTCCAGACTTTCTTCGAATTGCTGGCCAGCAAGCGCTTCCCGGTCGCCACCTTCATCCGCACCCCGGAAGAGCTGGACTACCTGCAAGAGCCCGATATCTTTCACGAAATCTTCGGCCACTGCCCGCTGCTGACCAATCCGTGGTTCGCCGAGTTCACCCACACCTACGGCAAGCTCGGCCTGGCTGCGACCAAGGAACAACGCGTGTACCTGGCGCGCCTGTACTGGATGACCATCGAGTTTGGCCTGATGGAAACCCCGCAGGGTCGCAAGATCTATGGTGGCGGCATTCTCTCGTCGCCCAAGGAGACCGTCTACAGTCTGTCTGGTGAGCCCGAGCACCAGGCTTTCGACCCGATCGAGGCCATGCGCACGCCGTACCGCATCGACATCCTGCAGCCGCTGTATTTCGTGCTGCCGAACATGAAGCGCCTGTTCGACCTGGCCCACGAAGACATCATGGGCATGGTCCATAAAGCCATGCAGCTGGGCCTGCACGCGCCGAAGTTTCCACCCAAGGTCGCCGCCTGAACGACCCTGCCGATAACAACTCGAATTGGAAAGACACCCCATGAATGCCTTGAACCAAGCCCATTGCGAAGCCTGCCGCGCAGACGCACCGAAAGTCTCCGACGAAGAGCTGGCCGAGCTGATTCGCGAAATCCCGGACTGGAACATTGAAGTACGTGACGGCCACATGGAGCTTGAGCGCGTGTTCCTGTTCAAGAACTTCAAGCACGCCTTGGCGTTCACCAACGCCGTGGGCGAAATCGCCGAAGCCGAAGGCCACCACCCAGGGCTGCTGACCGAGTGGGGCAAGGTTACCGTGACCTGGTGGAGCCACTCGATCAAAGGCCTGCACCGCAACGACTTCATCATGTGCGCGCGCACTGACAAGGTGGCTGAAACGGCTGAAGGCCGTAAGTAATCGCTTAGAAACTGGGGCCGCTTCGCGCCCTTCGCGGGCTTGCCCGCTCCCACAAAGACGGCGCGCGCCTCTGGTTTTCGCGGTCCCTGTGGGAGCGGGCAAGCCCGCGAAGGGGCGCGAAGCGGCCCCAATTATTTACAGGAAGAATGTGCGCTGTTCGCCCGCAAAACCGACAAACGAACGGTAAAAAATCCAAACTGTCATCCAGACTTGTGTATCCTGCCCCAGCTTTGTGAAGCTTCAACCGCGCCTGGCGCAGACTTTTCACTCACACTTGCGAGGAACGACGAGATGCACGAAATCCCGAATCTTCCCTTCCCAAGCCTGAACCCAGAAGAGCCATCCGTGACCGTTCACGCCGAACCGGCAGCAGCCGTCGAGCAGGATGGTGACGATCAATCCAGCGCTGACCAGGAATAACTGCGCATCCCCGACTGTGTGAAAACGGCTGACCTGCGGGCTACCCCCGTCATCACGTTTTCACACCGTCCTGAACACACGTAGGTCCCCATGCCCGACTCACCGCGCCCCCTTGCGGTCACCCTGCAAGTCGTCTCCATCGTCCTCTTCACCTTCATCGGCTACCTGAACATCGGCATCCCACTGGCCGTGCTGCCCGGCTATGTGCATAACGACCTGGGTTTCAGCGCCGTGGTCGCTGGCCTGGTGATCAGCGTGCAGTACCTGGCCACCTTGCTCAGCCGCCCCACCGCCAGCCGAATCATCGACAACCATGGCAGCAAGAAAGCCGTCATGTATGGCTTGGTCGGCTGCGGGCTTAGCGGGGTATTCATGCTGGCCTGCGCCTTCCTCACCCACCTGCCATGGCTGAGCCTGACCTGCCTGCTGGTAGGCCGCCTGGTGCTGGGCAGCGCCGAAAGCCTGGTGGGCTCGGGCGCGATTGGCTGGGGCATCGGCAGGGTGGGCGCCGAAAACACCGCCAAGGTCATCTCCTGGAACGGCATCGCCAGCTATGGCGCACTGGCCATCGGCGCGCCCCTGGGTGTGCTGATGGTCAAGGGCCTGGGGCTGTGGAGCATGGGCGTCAGCATCATCCTGCTGTGCGCCCTTGGCCTGCTGCTGGCCTGGCCCAAGCAGGCCGCGCCTATTGTCAGCGGTGTACGCCTGCCGTTCCTGCGGGTGCTGGGCAAGGTGTTCCCGCACGGCTCGGGACTGGCCTTGGGCTCGATCGGCTTTGGCACCATCGCCACCTTCATCACCCTGTACTACGCCAGCCGTGGCTGGGCTGATGCGGCGTTGACCCTGAGCCTGTTCGGCGCCAGCTTCATCAGCGCGCGGCTGCTGTTCGGCAACCTGATCAACCGCATTGGCGGGTTCAGGGTGGCGATTGCCTGCCTGTCGGTGGAAACACTCGGGCTGCTGATGCTGTGGCTCGCTCCCAGTGCCGAACTGGCACTGGCGGGTGCAGCACTGAGCGGGTTTGGTTTCTCGCTGGTGTTCCCGGCATTGGGCGTGGAGGCGGTGAACCAGGTGTCGGCGGCCAACCGCGGCGCGGCGGTGGGGGCGTATTCGCTGTTCATCGATTTGTCGCTGGGGGTGACCGGGCCACTGGTGGGCGCGGTGGCGGCGGGGTTCGGGTTTGCTTCGATGTTTCTGTTTGCGGCGGCTGCCGCGGCTTGCGGGCTGGTGTTGAGCCTGTATCTGTACCGGCAGGCGCGCCGGCATAGAGATCGGGGGCAAGAACCCTGACCTTGCAGTGCCTGCACTGGCCCTATCGCCGGCAAGCCAGCTCCCACAGGATCACCACAGGCCTGAACATTGTGGCGATCCTGTGGGAGCTGGCTTGCCGGCGATAGGGCTGCAAAGCAGCCCCGAGGCCCTGAAGATTAACGCTGGGCGTACTGCAACACCACTTCCAGCGGATGGCGCATCTTGCGCTCGGTCATGCGCTTGACCTGGCTACGGCACGAGTAGCCCGTCGCCAACGGCTCCCCTTGCTTGTCCAGCTTGGTCGCCCAGCTCTGCTCGAAGATGGTCCGCGATGTCTCCTGGTTACGTGCCTCATGCCCGTAGGTACCGGACATGCCGCAGCACCCCGTCGCCTCGGTCACCAGCTTCAGGCCCAAACGCTCAAACACCTGCTCCCACTGCCGGGTGCTGGCTGGCACGTTGGTCTTCTCGGTGCAATGCGCCATCAGGCGGAAGTTGCCCGGCGCGGTCGGCGCCTGTTCGGGCAGCACATCCATCAGCCACTCCTGCGGCAACAGCACCTTCGGGCAACCTTCCAGCCCCGGCACTTTCTGGTATTCCTGGCGATACACCAGGGTCATCGCCGGGTCCAGGCCCACCAGCGGCACGCCGCAGTCGGCCAGGGCCTTGAGCTGGGTGGCGTTGCGGATCGCCGCCTTGGCGAATGCACCGAGGAAGCCCTGCACATGCAGCGGTTTGCCGTTGGCGCTGTACGGCGCCAGGAACACCCGATGACCCAGGCGGTGGGCCAGGTCGATAAAGGCTGACAACAGCGGCGTTTCGAAGTAGCGGGTAAAGGCGTCCTGCACCAGCACGATGCTGCGTTCGCGCTGGGCCGGGGTCAGTTCACGCAGGGCCGGCACACTGGCCACGCCAACGCGGCAGCGGGTCAGGGTGGCCTGGAAGTTGAAACGGCTGATCAGCGGGCTGTCGACCATGCCGATCTTGTCGGCCAGCAGCCTGGTCACCCACTTAGAGCCCATCACCGCGTTGTAAAGCCCTGGCGCGTGGGCCAGGTACGGAATGCTGAATTCCAGCGAGCCAATCAGGTAGTCACGCAGCGGGCGCTGGTAGCGGCCGTGGTACAACTCGAGGAAGCGTGAACGGAAGTCCGGCACGTTGACCTTGATCGGGCACTGCCCGGCGCACGACTTGCACGCCAGGCATCCGGCCATGGCGTCGTACACTTCATGGGAGAAATCTTCCTGCCCCTGGCTGCGTGCGCGGTTGTTGCGCAGGCGCGCTGGCAGGCCCTTGAGCCACGACACCTTGTTGCGCGCCGCGGCCAGCACGTCGATGTTCGCCTCGCCCTGCAGGCGCAGCCATTCGCGCATCAGCGAAGCACGGCCCTTGGGCGAATGCTGGCGTTCGCGGGTGGCCTTCCACGACGGGCACATGGCGTCGTTGGGGTCGTAGTTGTAGCAGGCGCCGTTGCCGTTACAGTGCACGGCACTCGGGAAGTCCTGCCACACGCGCTCGTCTATGGTACGGTCGAGGTCGCCGCGCAGGGTCACGCCATCGACCGGGGTCAGGCCTTCGGCGCTGCCTGGCGGGGTGCAGATCTTGCCCGGGTTGAGCTGGTTGTGCGGGTCAAAGGCACCCTTCAGGCGCTGCAGCGCCGGGTACAGCTCGCCGAAGTACTCCGGCACGTATTCGGAGCGCAGGCCTTTGCCGTGCTCGCCCCACAGCAAACCGCCGTAGCTTTTGGTCAGCGCCGCCACCGCATCGGAAATCGGCTTCACCAGCGCAGCCTGGGCCGGGTCTTTCATGTCCAGTGCCGGGCGTACGTGCAGCACGCCGGCATCGACGTGGCCAAACATGCCGTAGGTCAGGCCGTAGCCATCGAGCAGCGCGCGGAAGTCGGCGATGTAGTCGGCCAACTGCTCCGGCGGTACCGCGGTGTCTTCGACAAACGGCTGCGGGCGCACCTCGCCCTCGACGTTACCCAGCAAGCCCACCGAGCGCTTGCGCATGACGTAGACGCGAGTGACCGCCTCGGCGCCTTCTGCCAGGGTATGCCCCAGGCGCTCGACGCTGGTGTCCGCCTGCAAGTGTTCGACAAAAGCCTGCACCCGGGCGTTGACCTCCGCCGGCTCGTCGCCACAGAACTCCACCAGGTTGATGCCCAGGGTGGGGCGCTCGGGGTCGGCCGGGAAGTATTCGGCAACGCTGTGCCAGACGATGTCTTTCATCGCCAGCATCAACACCCTGGAGTCGACGGTCTCGATGGACAGTGGCTTGTGTGCCATCAACGCGTTGGCGTCGCGCAGGGCATCCATGAAGCTGGTGTAGCGCACGTTGACCAGCACCGCGTACTTGGGGATCGGCAGCACGTTGAGCTTGGCTTCGACCACGTAACCCAGCGAGCCTTCGGCGCCACACAGCACGCTGTTGAGGTTGAAGCGGCCCTGCTCGTCGCGCAGGTGCGCCAGGTCGTAGCCGGTCAGGCAACGGTTGAGTTTGGGGAAGGTGGTTTCGATCAGTTCAGCCTGAGTTTCCTGAATCTCGCGGGCCATGCGGTACACCTCGCCGACCCGGCCGGGCGCGGCGCAGGCCTGCTCCAGTGCGGCATCGTCGATCGGCAGGCTGTGCAGGCGCTCGCCACCGAGCAGCACGCTGTGCAGCTCCAGTACGTGGTCGCGGGTCTTGCCATAGGTGCAGCTGCCTTGGCCGCTGGCGTCGGTGTTGATCATGCCGCCGACCGTGGCGCGGTTGGAGGTGGACAGTTCGGGGGCGAAGAACAGGCCGTGCGGCTTGAGCGCCGCATTGAGCTGGTCCTTGACCGTACCGGCCTGCACCCGCACCCAGCGCTCCTCGACGTTGATTTCGAGGATCTTGTTCATGTGCCGCGACAGGTCGACGACAATGCCGTCGGTCAACGACTGGCCGTTGGTGCCGGTACCACCACCGCGCGGGGTCAGCTTGACGTCCTGGAAGCGCGGGTCACCCATCAGCGTGGCAACCCGCGCCACGTCGTCGGCGTCCAGCGGGAACACCGCCGCCTGAGGCAAGCGCTGGTAGATCGAGTTATCGGTGGCCAGCACGGTACGGGTGCCGTAGTCGGCACTGATCTGGCCACGGAAGCCGCTGCTGCGCAGGGCTTCGAGGAATTCGGGGTAGTTGGCGCTCGGTGCAACGGTCGGCAGCTGGGCGATCATCGAAGGATGGCCTCTTGATATTGGCTAATTCACGGGATTCCTGTCGCTCCGGCATAGGTGTTGCAATGCCAGGGTGACGTATAGGCCAATGTTCCTGTAGTTTCGCCTCAGGGGCAAACGGATAATCCTGCCGCTATCAATGACTTTTATGAATGAATTACCGCCACCTGACACCGTCCATGTCGCTGCTGCTGGCATTCGAGGCCGCCGCCCGGCATGAAAGTTACACCCGCGCCGCTGCCGAACTGTCACTGACCCAGAGCGCGGTCAGCCGCCAGGTGCAGGCGCTGGAACAACAACTGGGCCTGACCCTGTTTCGCCGCGAAGGCCGCCAGGTGCAGCTGACCGATGTCGGCCGGCTGTACCAGCGCGAGCTCAGCGAGGCATTGGGGCGCATCCGCAGCGCCACCCTGCAGGCACTGGCCTACCAGTCGGGGGTGGGCACCTTGCGCCTGGCCACCCTGCCCACCTTCGGCTCGAAATGGCTACTGCCGAGGCTGCATGCGTTCTACAGCGCCCACCCGGGCATGCTGGTGCACATTCATTCGCGCATCGAAGCCATCAACTTCGACACCAGCGAAATCGATGCCGCCATCGGTGTGGCCAGCCATGATCTCCCGGGGCTGATCTGCCATCGCCTGCATGCCGAGGAACTGGTGGTGATCCTGCCGCCGGAGGCCGGCGCAGATAGCCAGGGCTGGAGCCCGGCAAGGATCAGTGAAGAGGTGCTGCTGAATGTGGCCAACAACCCCCATGCGTGGGGCGAGTGGTTTTCGCACCATGGCCTGCCGCACCGGTCGATGCGCCTGGGGCCGAGCTTTGAGCTGACGTCGCACCTGATTCAGGCCGTACGGGCCGGGATTGGTATCGGTCTTGTGCCGCGCATTCTGGTAGAGGAGGAGTTGGCCAAGGCAGAGCTGTACAGCCCTGGGGTGGCATTTGCCAGCCAGCGTAGTTACTACCTGATCTATCCGCCCCGGAATGAGGCCTTGCCGTCGTTACGGGCATTCAGGGGCTGGTTGCTGGAGCAGATCTGATCGCCTTCATTGCCAGTCCCGGCCTCTTCGCGGGCACGCCCGCTCCCACAGGTACAGCGTTGCTCCTGAAGCCTGTGGTGATCCTGTGGGAGCGGGCATGCCCGCGAAACGGCCCGGGCAGACAACAAAAAACCCCAAGTCAGTCGCCTGATTTGGGGTTTCTGCAGACTACATTGCCGAGTTACTTGGCTGCGGTACCCGCAACCCCACCGGCATTCATCCTGCGGCGCGGCTTGACCATGTAGACAACGAACATCGCAAACAGCCACACCGGGATCGCATACACCGAAACCTGGATGCCCGGGATCATCAGCATGATGCCCAGAATCAGCACCACGAAGGCCATTACCACGTAGTTGCCATAGGGATACCACAGCGCCTTGAACAGCGGCTTCTGGCCAGTACGGTCCAGGTGCTGACGGAACTTCAGGTGCGAGTAGCTGATCATCGCCCAGTTGATCACCAGGGTAGCCACTACCAACGACATCAGCAGCTCCAGGGCGTTCTGCGGCATCAGGTAGTTGAGCAGCACGGCGACAAAGGTAACGGCAGCCGACACCAGGATCGCACGCACTGGCACGCCACGCTTGTCGACCTTGGCCAGCGATGCCGGGGCATCGCCCTGCTCGGCCATGCCCAGCAGCATGCGGGCGTTGCAGTAGGTGCCGCTGTTGTACACCGACAGCGCGGCGGTCAACACCACGAAGTTCAGCAGGTGGGCGGCCACGTCACTGCCCAGCAGCGAGAACACCTGCACGAACGGGCTGCTGCCGTAGCTGCCACCCGAGGCATCGATGCTGGCGACCAGGTTGTCCCACGGGGTCAGCGACAGCAGCACCACCAAGGCACCGACATAGAAGATCAGGATGCGGTAGATGACCTGGTTGATCGCCTTCGGGATCACGGTCTTGGGCTTGTCGGCCTCGGCAGCGGTGAAGCCAAGCATTTCCAGGCCACCGAAGGAGAACATGATGAACGCCAGGGCCATGACCAGCCCGCTGACACCGTTCGGGAAGAAGCCGCCATGGGACCACAGGTTGGCGATGGTGGCGTCCGGGCCACCGCTGCCGCTGGTGAGCAGGTAGGCACCCAGGCCGATCATGCTGACGATTGCCACGACCTTGATGATGGCAAACCAGAATTCGGCTTCACCGAAGAACTTCACGTTCATCAGGTTGATGGCGTTGATCAGCACGAAGAACGCCGCCGCCGTGACCCAGGTAGGGATCTCCGGCCACCAGTAGTGAACATACTTGCCGACCGCCGAAAGCTCCGACATGCCCACCAGGATGTACAGCACCCAGCAGTTCCAGCCCGACAGGAAGCCGGCGAAACCACCCCAGTAAGTGTGGGCAAAGTGGCTGAACGAGCCGGCCACCGGCTCTTCGACAATCATTTCGCCAAGCTGGCGCATGATCATGAAGGCGATGAAGCCGCAAATGGCGTAGCCAAGGATCATTGACGGGCCGGCGGATTTCATCACGCCTGCCGAGCCGAGGAACAGGCCGGTACCAATCGCACCACCAAGGGCGATCAACTGGATGTGGCGGTTCTTCAGGCCCCGCTTTAGCTCGCCTGAATGCATGTTTTGTCCACTCATGAACGAAGTCACCTGCATTGTTTTTATCTGTGACGGAATCGGACCCACCGCGCTCGTGGCGCAGCGGAATGGGCAAGGTGGTTACCTTGGGTTTCTTGACCTCAGGTGCCGCCGGAGCGGGTCAACCAGGCGTGATCAAGAGTGCGCGGTACGCAAGAGGGTCACAGGTAAAACGCGGCGCACTGTATACCCCTGCAAACGCGCAGGCGTCAACGCGTTGCGTCCTTCCATCCGGAAAAAACGCAGCGATCCTGTGGTATGGGCCTTGAAAGGCGGAGTGATCGGCGTACATGGCGCCTCCATTTGTTGTTTTGTCAGCCCGGCTCTGTGGGCGGGCTCTTGCACACGGCAATGGCGGCTATAACACCGTGGGGACGGGGGTTTGGGCAAGGGTGGGAGGGCCCAGGACAGCGGCTTTGGCACCTGGACGCCGGCAAGGTTTGTTTACACGATAGGGCTTGATCTGAAATGCGGACTGAAAACGGCTACATTCGTATAAATTTCTTTACACGTCGGTTCAGAAACTTGCCAGTCGTCAGAAAAATTCTTTTTGTTCAATATCTTGGGGCCGCATTGCCCCCCCCAATTCCCACAGGCATAAAAAAACCAGCCCGAAGGCTGGTTTCTTGATTACCACACTGGCTTATCAGCCACGCGGCTTGCCGCGACCACGGCCTGCCGGCTTGTCACCCTCAGACTTGCCCGGGCGCTTGCGCATATCGCTTGGGCGCTCGGCCACCGTGCTGCCACGGTTAGGTTTACGCGGAGCCTCTTCACGCGGCTGACGCGCCGGGCGCTCGCCAGTGGCGGCACCTTCGTGAGCCGGGCGCAGGTTGCGCACGCGCTCGCCACGGCCCAGCGGGCGGGTCGACTTGCGCTGCAGGCGCTCCATCTTGTCCTTGGCCTTGAGCTTCATGGCAGGCAGCGCCACTGGCTGCAGGCCCACTTCGGCAGCCAGGATGTCGATTTCGCCCTGGGTCATTTCACGCCAGCGGCCCATCGGCAGGTCGGAGTTGAGGAACACCGGGCCGAAACGCACGCGCTTCAGGCGGCTGACCACCATGCCCTGCGATTCCCACAGGCGACGTACTTCACGGTTACGGCCTTCCATCACCACGCAGTGGTACCAGTGGTTGAAGCCTTCGCCTCCTGGTGCCTTCTGGATGTCGGTGAACTTGGCCGGGCCGTCTTCCAGCATTACGCCGGCTTTCAGGCGCTCGATCATCTCGTCGTCGACTTCACCACGCACACGTACCGCGTACTCACGGTCCATCTCGTAGGACGGGTGCATCAGGCGGTTGGCCAGCTCACCGTCGGTGGTGAACAGCAGCAATCCGGTGGTGTTGATGTCGAGGCGGCCGATGTTGATCCAGCGGCCTTCTTTTGGCCGTGGCAGGCGATCGAACACGGTCGGACGGCCTTCCGGGTCGTCACGGGTGCAGATTTCGCCATCGGGCTTGTTGTACATGATCACCCGGCGAGTGGCCTCGGCGGCCTCCTCGCGCTTGATCAGCTTGCCGTCTACGGCAATGGCGTCGTGCAGGTCGACGCGCTGGCCAAGGGTGGCTGCGACGCCGTTGACCTTGATGCGGCCCTGGCTGATCCAGGCCTCGACGTCACGGCGCGAGCCCACGCCAATGCGCGCCAGCACTTTCTGCAGCTTTTCGCCGGATGGCGGGGTGATTTCGGTATCTTGCAGGTCTTGCTCACTCATCTGGGCACCTCCCGGTGTAGGAATGAAAACAGGTTCTTGGCGACGAACGCACCAAAAGGCCGCGCATCATACGCGGTTCGGCAATGGAACGCACTGGAGGTTAGAGGGTTTTGCAAGTATTGGGAGCGGTTTCAGCCTAGTGGTCTTGTGTTGATCTCACTGGCCCTATCGCCGGCAAGCCAGCTCCCACAAGTACTCCACCACATTCAAGACCTGCGAAGCCTCTGTGGGAGCTGGCTTGCCGGCGATAGGGCCAGCACTGCCAAAAGAAGCATCAGGGCTGTAACTTGCCTTCTTCTTCCACGGAAGCCTCGGGCTCGTCTTCGCGCAAATCATCAAAATCAATCTTCAGCCCCTCCTCCATGGCATCCAGTTCCACCAGCAAGCTACGGAAGCTGGTTTCGTCCTTTGGCTCAGCAACCTCTTCGTCCCCAAGGCTGGCATCCGCCAAGGCCTGCAGGTGCGCCGGCACGGGCGCGTCATCCGGGTCGAGCAGCGGCTCCGGCTCCATTTCGCGCAACTCGGCCAGGGCCGGCAGCTCATCCAGGCTCTTGAGGTTGAAATGGTCGAGAAACCCTTTGGTGGTGGCAAACATCGCTGGCCGCCCGGGCACTTCGCGGTAGCCAACCACACGAATCCACTCGCGCTCGACCAGGGTCCTGATGATGTTGCTGTTCACCGCAACGCCCCGTACGTCTTCAATCTCGCCACGGGTGATGGGCTGGCGGTAGGCGATCAGGGCCAGGGTTTCGAGCAGCGCGCGCGAATAACGCTGCGGGCGCTCTTCCCACAGGCGCCCAACCCAGGGCGCAAAGTCTTCGCGGATTTGCAGGCGGTAGCCGCTGGCCACTTCCTTGAGTTCGAAGGCACGGCCGCTGCACGACTTGCCAAGCACCTCAAGGGCCTGCTTGAACACGTGGGGCTCGGGGCGCTCGCCCTCTTCGAGCAGCTCGTACAGGCGCTCCAGGGATTGCGGCTTGCCCGAAGCCAGCAAAAAAGCTTCGATCAGTGACGCCAGGTCGCGGGGGTCATTCAGGTTCATCAGGTTCTTCAACAAGCGCTGGGCGAAGCCGCACGTGGATGGCGGCGAAGGGTTCATTCTGCACCAGTTCGATCAGCGATTCCTTCACCAGTTCGAGCACCGCCATGAAGGTCACCACCACACCCAGCTTGCCCTCTTCGGCGGCAAACAGCGCGCCGAACGGCACGAAAGCACCGCCCTTGAGGCGCTCCAGCACCTGGCTCATGCGCTCGCGGGTAGACAAGGTCTCACGGCTGATCTGGTGGCTTTCGAACAGGTCGTTGCGGCGCATTACCTCGGCCATGGACACCAGCAGCTCTTCCAGGCTGACCTGCGGCAACAGCTTGCGCACCTTGGCCTGCGGTGCTTCCAGGCGCGGCACCACGACATCGCGGCCCACCCGTGGCAGTTCGTCGATGCCTTCGGCTGCGGCCTTGAAACGCTCATACTCCTGCAGGCGGCGGATCAGCTCGGCGCGCGGGTCGCCCTCCTCCTCCTCGACATCGGCTGAACGGGGCAGCAGCATGCGCGACTTGATCTCGGCCAGCATGGCGGCCATCACCAGGTACTCGGCGGCCAGCTCCAGGCGCACGCTCTTCATCAGCTCCACATAGCCCATGTACTGGCGGGTGATTTCCGCCACCGGGATGTCGAGGATGTCGATGTTCTGCTTGCGGATCAGGTACAGCAGCAGGTCCAGCGGCCCTTCGAAGGCTTCGAGGATGACTTCCAGGGCATCCGGCGGGATGTACAGGTCCAGCGGCATTTCGGTCAGGGCTTCGCCGTAGACCAAGGCCAGTTGCAGCTGCCGAGGCGACTCGGCCTGCTCAGCCGGTGCCTCGGGCGTTTCCACCTGGCTCACGCGCTGACCAGAAACGGCGTGGGGTCGCCGCAGCCCTCGCGGATCAGTTCCGGCTCATCGCCGGACAAGTCGATGATGGTCGACGCCTTGAGGTCGCCGAAACCGCCGTCGATCACCAGGTCGACGTGGTGCTCCAGCCGCTCACGGATTTCGTGAGGGTCGGTCATCGGCTCGCTGTCGCCCGGCAGGATCAGGCTCACGCTCATCAGCGGCTCGCCCAACTCGGCCAGCAAGGCCAGCGTGATGGCGTGTGCCGGTACGCGCAGGCCAATGGTGCGACGCTTGTCATGCAACAGCAGCCGCGGCACTTCACGGGTGCCGTTGAGGATGAAGGTATATGGCCCCGGCACATGCGCCTTGAGCAGACGGAAGGTGCCGGTGTCCACCTTGGCGTACAACCCCAGCTGAGACATGTCACAGCACATCAGGGTGAAGTTGTGCGTCTTGTCCAGCCCGCGCAGGCGACGCACCCGCTCAATCGCCGCCTTGTCACCCATCTGGCAGCCCAGCGCGTAGGCCGAGTCGGTCGGGTACACCACCACGCCACCCTTGCGGATGATCTCGACGGCCTGTTTTATCAGGCGCGCCTGGGGGTTCTCCGGATGAATCTGGAAAAATTGGCTCACGTAGTCATCCTGTTCATAGCGCCAAAGGCTGTTCATGGCTGAATCGACGCCACAGAGGTGGCAGGTCCTCGGGCAAAGGCCGGTAGGCACCGATCTCTCCCCAGGTGCCGGGGCCGTGGAAGTCACTGCCAGCGCTTGCCAGCAGGCCGAACTCACGCGTAAGGATGGACATCGTGCCCACCTGCTCGGCCGGCATCATCCCGTTGACCACCTCAAGTGCCTGCCCACCTGCCTGAATATAGTCGGCAATCAGCCTTCTGCGCTTGCTGCGGGTCAGGTCGTAATGCATCGGGTGGGCCAGGCTCACCCATGCTTTGGACTGGCGCAGGGTGGCGACAGTTTCGTCGAGGGTCGGCCAGTGCTGCTTGACGTCGCCCAGCTTGCCGGCACCCAGCCATTTGCGAAACGCCTCACCACGGTCCTTGACGTGCCCGGCACGCACCAGATACTCGGCAAAATGCGGGCGCGCCGGGGCGTTGCCGCTGTCGCCCAGTTCGTGCTGAACGGCGCGGGCGCCCTCCAGCGTGCCGGGCATGCCTTTGGCCGCCAGCCGCTTGTCGATTTCTTCGGCGCGCAACCAACGCCCCCGATGCAGTGATTCAATCGCTGCCAGCAAGGGCGGCGCGTCCAGCGGGAAGTCATAACCCAGCACATGGATGGTCGCGCCACCCCAGGTGCACGACAATTCCACCCCGCTGACCCAATGCATCCCCCGTTCAGTGCAGGCCTGGCGTGCTTCGGCCAGGCCTTCGAGGGTGTCATGGTCAGTCAGTGCCAGCGTTTGCACCCCGTGCTCATGGGCCCGGGCAACCAGTACCGAGGGCGACAGGGCGCCGTCGGAGGCCGTACTGTGACAGTGCAGATCAACATTCATGGAGGAGCGCTTTCGCTGGAATCGATGTTTGTTATTATGCCGTCACATCCCGATTCTGGCTGCCATTGTGAAACAATTCATCGATTTCATCCCGCTGCTGCTGTTCTTCATCGTCTACAAGCTGGACCCGCGCCCCATGGAAGTCGCCGGCCACAGCTTCGAATTCGGCGGCATCTACAGTGCCACGGCCATGCTGATCATCAGCTCGCTGGTGGTGTACGGCGCGCTGTTCCTGCGCCAGCGCAAGCTGGAAAAGGGCCAGTGGCTGACCCTGGTGGCCTGCCTGGTATTTGGCGGCCTGACCCTGACCTTCCACAGTGAAACCTTCCTCAAGTGGAAAGCGCCGGTGGTGAACTGGCTGTTCGCCCTGGGCTTTGCCGGCAGCCACTTCATCGGTGACCGGGTGCTGATCAAGCGCATCATGGGCCATGCCCTGACCCTGCCCGATGCCGTCTGGTCCCGCCTGAACGTTGCCTGGATCGGCTTCTTCCTGTTCTGCGGCGCGGCCAACCTGTTCGTTGCCTTCACCTTCCAGGACTTCTGGGTCGACTTCAAGGTGTTCGGCAGCCTGGGCATGACCGTGATCTTCCTGGTGGCGCAAGGCGTGTACCTGTCGCGCCACCTGCACGACGACCCTTCCATTACCAAACCCAAGGATTGACATGCTCTACGCCATCATCGCCAGCGACGTCGCAAACTCCCTGGAAAAGCGCCTGGCTGCCCGCCCGGCGCACATCGAACGCCTGCAGCAGCTCAAGGCCGAAGGCCGCGTGGTGCTGGCCGGCCCACACCCGGCCATCGACAGCAACGACCCGGGCGAAGCCGGTTTCAGCGGTAGCCTGATCGTTGCCGAATTCGAATCGCTGGCTGCGGCGCAGGCCTGGGCCGATGCCGATCCTTACATTGCTGCAGGCGTGTACGACAAAGTCGTCGTCAAGCCGTTCAAGCAAGTACTTCCTTGACCTGAGACTGAGTCGCCTCCTTCGCGGGCTTGCCCGCGAAGGAGGCGACGCGGTACCCGCAGTTATACGATTGCCATCAGTCTGCGGTATCTTTGCCACTGGCGGGCCGAATAGCCGCCGTCAATGGTTGAATTGAGTGAGTCATGAGCGAGCTGTTACTGATTGATGATGACCAGGAGCTGTGCGAGCTGCTCGGCAGCTGGTTGACCCAGGAAGGGTTCACCGTGCGTGCCTGCCACGATGGCCAGAGCGCACGCCAGGCCCTGGCCGAATACGCGCCGGCGGCCGTGGTACTGGACGTGATGCTGCCCGATGGCAGCGGCCTGGAGCTGCTCAAGCAATTGCGCAGCGAGCATACCGAGCTGCCGGTACTGATGCTCTCTGCACGGGGCGAGCCGCTGGACCGCATTCTCGGCCTGGAACTGGGCGCCGACGACTACCTGGCCAAACCTTGCGATCCGCGCGAGCTCACAGCCCGCCTGCGGGCAGTACTGCGCCGCAGCCACCCCACCGCCACCACCAGCCAGGTGGAACTGGGCGACCTGGTGTACAGCCCGGCACGTGGCGTGGCCAGCATCGACGGCCGTGAAATGACCCTGACCCTGTCGGAAAGCCGTATTCTTGAAGCCCTGCTGCGCCAACCCGGCGAACCGCTGGACAAGCAGGAGCTGGCGCAGATCGGCCTGGGCCGCAAACTGACCCTGTACGACCGCAGCCTGGACATGCATGTCAGCAACCTGCGCAAGAAGATCGGCCCACATGCCGATGGCCGTCCACGCATCGTGGCGCTGCGTAGCCGTGGCTATTATTACTGCCTCTGACCATCTTTACCGAGCCTTTACCATCCGCTGACTGCGCTTGACGGTGATCTCCCTAGACTGTGCTCATCCGGTAACCACCGGCCTATGAAAGGAGAGACACCATGCGCAAGACCCTTATCGCCCTGATGTTCGCCGCCGCCCTGCCGACCGTGGCCATGGCCATGCCTGAAGGCGGCCCGCGTCACGACGGCCCGCATCATCGCGGTGATGCGCCTTTCCATCAACTGGACCTGAGCCGCGACCAGCGCCAGCAGATCGGCAAGCTGATGGGCGAGCAGATGCAGCAGCGCCGTGAAATCAACGAGCGCTACCTGGCCAAGCTGCCAGCCGCCGACCAGAAAGCCATGAAGGACGAGCTGCAAGCCAGCCGCGACAAGACCGACACCGCAGTGCGCAATCTGCTCAAACCTGAGCAGCAGAAGAAGTTCGACGAACTGCAAAAGGAACGCGCCGCAAAGAAAGCCGAGTGGCAGGAGTTCCAGGCCTGGAAAGCTGAAAAAGGCACCAAGGCTCAGTAAGCTGTACGCCCGATGCCCGGCCCGTCTCCCCGCGGGCCGGGCTTTTACCGTTTACAGGAGGTGCACTTGCGTTCACTGTTCTGGCGCATTCTGGCCAGTTTCTGGCTGGCCATTACCCTGGTCGCAGGCCTGTCGATCCTGCTGGGCCACATGCTCAACCAGGACGCCTGGATCCTTAGCCGCCACCCGGGCCTGAATACCCTGGCCAGCAAGTGGGCCAAGCATTACGAGCAGGAAGGCCTGGATTCGGCGCAGCACTTTCTGGAACGACGCAAGGATCGCTACAAGATCGACGTGCAGGTGCTCGACGACAGTGGCGAGGCCGTGGTGCCCGGCACCTTCCCACGCCGTGCGGCAGCCTTCGAGGCACGCCAGCACAATGACGAGCGGCGCCTGCCATGGCGCCGGCTGACCGAGGAATACACCAGCCCCGAGACCGGCGATACCTACCTGCTGATCTACCGCATTCCCCATCCGGCGCTGGATGCCTGGCACCGCGAAAGCCTGATGTGGCCGCTCAGTGCTCTGGGGATTGCGCTGGTGGTACTGACCCTGTTCAGCCTGCTGGTCACCCTGTCCATCACCCGCCCGCTAAGCCGCCTGCGCAGCGCGGTGCATGACCTGGGCCAGACCACCTACCAGCAGAACAGCCTGGCGCAACTGGCGGCCCGGCGTGACGAGTTTGGCGTGCTGGCCAAGGACTTCAACAAGATGGGCGCGCGCCTGCAAAGCACCATTGGCAGCCAGCGCCAGTTACTGCGCGATGTATCCCATGAGCTGCGCTCGCCGCTGGCCAGGCTGCGCATCGCGCTGGCCTTGGCCGAGCGCGCCGGGCCCGAGCAGCGCGACACCTTGTGGCCGCGCCTGACCCGCGAGTGCGACCGCCTGGAAGACCTGATCAGCGAAATCCTTGCCTTGGCCCGGGTCGATGCCGAGCAGGCGCATGCCGAGCCGGTCGACCTCAATGCCCTGCTCGGCAGCGTACGCAAGGACGCCCTGCTCAGCGCACCAGACCAGGACGTGCGCCTGGAGGCGCAGCCGGGGTTGACCCTGCAAGGTTGGCCAACGCTGATCGAACGCGCCGTGGACAACCTGCTGCGCAATGCCCTGCGCTTCAACCCGCCGGGTCAGCCGGTGGAAGTGAGCGCCGTGCGTGAGCAGGACCGTATCGTGATCAGCGTGCGTGACCATGGGCCCGGGGCGGCAGCCGAACACCTGCAGCAGCTGGGCGAACCGTTCTTCCGCGCACCGGGGCAGGACGCGCCGGGGCATGGCCTGGGGCTGGCGATCGCGCGCAAGGCGGCAGAGCGCCATGGCGGGAGTCTGGTGCTGGACAACCATCCACAGGGGGGCTTTGTGGCCAGGCTGGAGTTGCCCTTGGCTGAAGCTACTGGCAGTTGATGTGATCTGCGGGTGAACCCGTTCCCACAGGGACTGTGCAAGCCTTGAAACTTGCGCCGTACCTGTGGGAGCGGGTTCACCCGCGAAGAGGCCGGAAGCCTCAATGGATCAATCAGCCTGGAAACGGATTATTCGCCCCAGGCGCTGACGAACTCGGCAGTGTCCAGCACCGGCGCCGTACGCGGCTCGGTCAGCGGCGTGCCGACATACAGGTAGCCGATCAACTCTTCGTTCTCGGCCAGCCCCAGGCCCTTGTGTACATGAGCATCAAACGCCATGTCCCCGGTGCGCCACACCGCCCCGACGCCTTGCGCATGCGCGGCAATCAGAATGCCGTGGGCTGCACAGCCCGCGGCCAGGCGCTGCTCGGACTTGGGCACCTTGAAGTGGTCCTGCAGCTTGGCAATTACCACGACCAGCAACGGCGCCCGCAGTGGCATCGCACGGGCCTTGTCCAGCGCTGCCTGGCTGGCATCTCCCTTGTTCTGCACGGCCTCAGCGAACAGCTCGCCCAGCTTTTCACGGCCCTGGCCTTCGATGGTGAGGAAACGCCATGGCCGCAGCTGACCATGATCCGGGGCGCGCAAGGCAGCCTGGAACAGCGCCTCGCGCTGGGCGGCATTGGGTGCCGGTTCGGTCAGGCGTGGCACGGAAACACGGTTGAGCAATGCGTCGAGAGCCTCCATCGGCTACCCTCCTGGCAGTTGAATGTGCGGCCATTCTAGCGTTTACATCACCAGACCCATAGGTAGAATGGCGCCCTTCCGTTTCAAGTCAGAGCAGATCACATGGCGTTGCCGACCTTAAGGATCATTGGTTTCATCATCGGCATCTTCCTGATTACCCTCGCCGTCGGCATGGCCGTGCCCATGGCAACCCTGGTGATCTTCGAGCGCACCGGTGACATGCCGTCCTTCCTCTGGTCGAGCCTGATCACCTTCATCGCCGGCCTGGCCCTGGTGGTACCGGGCCGCCCTGAGCATGTGCACCTGCGCCCGCGTGACATGTACCTGCTAACGGTCAGCAGCTGGCTGGTGGTGTGCGTGTTTGCCGCCTTGCCGTTCCTGCTGACCCAGCACATCAGCTACACCGATGCCTTCTTCGAGAGCATGTCGGGCATTACCGCTACCGGCGCTACCGTGCTCAGCGGGCTCGATACCATGTCCCCGGGTATCCTCATGTGGCGCTCGATGCTGCACTGGCTGGGCGGCATCGGCTTCATCGCCATGGCGGTAGCGATCCTGCCATTGCTGCGCATCGGTGGCATGCGCCTGTTCCAGACCGAATCGTCCGACCGCTCGGAAAAGGTAATGCCGCGCTCGCACATGGTCGCCAAGTCGATCGTCGGGGTGTACGTCGGCTTCTCGATCCTCGGCTCGCTGGCCTTCTGGTGGGCGGGCATGAGCCCGTTCGATGCAATCAACCACGCCATGTCGGCCATCTCCACCGGTGGCTTCTCCACCTCCGACCAGTCACTGGCAAAATGGGATATACCGGCCGTGCACTGGGTCGCGGTGGTGGTCATGATCATGGGCAGCCTGCCGTTCACCCTTTATGTAGCCACCCTGCGCGGCAACCGCAAGGCACTGATCCGTGACCAGCAGGTGCAGGGTTTGCTGGGCATGCTGCTCGTTACCTGGCTGGTGCTGGGCACCTGGTACTGGTACAGCACCAACCTGCACTGGCTCGACGCCCTGCGCCACGTGGCGTTGAACGTGACCTCGGTGGTCACCACCACAGGCTTCGCCCTGGGCGACTACAGCCTGTGGGGCAACTTCTCGCTGATGCTGTTCTTCTACCTGGGCTTCGTCGGAGGCTGCTCCGGCTCGACGGCAGGCGGTATCAAGATTTTCCGCTTCCAGGTGGCCTACATCCTGCTCAAGGCCAGCCTCAACCAACTGATCCACCCACGCGCGGTGATCAAGCAGAAATACAATGGCCACCGGCTCGACGAAGACATCGTGCGTTCGATTCTGACGTTCTCGTTCTTCTTCGCCATCACCATCTGCGTCATGGCCCTGCTGCTGTCGTTACTGGGCGTGGACTGGATGACCGCATTGACCGGTGCAGCCGGCACGGTGTCGGGTGTCGGCCCGGGCCTGGGTGAAGTGATCGGCCCGTCGGGCAACTATGCCACGCTGCCTGACGCAGCCAAGTGGATCCTGGCGGCCGGCATGCTGCTTGGCCGCCTGGAAATCATTACGGTGCTGGTGCTGTGTATGCCGGCGTTCTGGCGTCACTGACCACTTCGGGATCCGCGCCCAGGCGGGCGCGATACTCGCTGGGGGTAACATCGAACCAGCGGCGGAACGCCCGGTAGAAGTTGCTGGGATCGGCAAAACCCAGCAGGTAGGCGGTTTCCAGCAGTGTCATGCCCGGCTGGGCCAGGTATTGTTCGGCCAGCTCGCGACGGGTGTCATCGAGCAACGTCTGGAAACTGGTGCCCTCCTCCTGCAGCCGCCGCTGCAAGGTGCGCTGCGACAGGTGCAGGGCCTGAGCCAGGGTTTCGCGCTTGGGCTCGCCCTGCGGCAGGATGCGGCACAACACCTGGCGCACGCGGTGGGTAACCCGGCTTTCGGAAAAGCGTGCCAGGTACTCCCCGGCAAAACGGTCGTGCAACACCGCCATGGCCTCGTTGGCAGTCGGCAGCGGCGCCTCCATGTCGGCCCGCTCGAATACCAGCGCATCGTGCGGCGCACCGAACACCAGGGGTGAATGGAACGCCACCTTGTAGGGCTCGACATTCTTTGGCTGCGGCCCCTGCACCAATACGCGGCGCGGCTGCACCGGCCGACCGCTGAGCCATTTGCACAACGCCAGCGCACAGGCCAGCGATGCTTCGGCACTGTGCCGGGTCGGCGGCAAGTGGTCACCATGCACCGTCAGGATCAGCGAGTAGCCTTCGGCGCCAAGGACAAAGCTGAGGTCTGAGCTTTCGGCGATGATGCGCTGGTAACGCACCAGGCGCTGGAAACCTTCGGCCAAGGTGCGGCTGGACATCAATGCATAGCCCACCACATGGAACGACGCAGGGCGTACCACCCGCGCCATGTTCAGGCCGATGGCTTCATTGCCCGACAACTCCACCGCCAACTGCCAGAGCCGGGTCATGGAGTCCTGGGGGAAACGTGCATCGGGGTCGTCAAGGGCAGCGAAGTCCAGCCCCAGCTGCTTGAACATGGACGGGCAGTCCAGTCCTTCCAGTTCGAGTGCCTTCACAATCCCTGATGCCCAACTGGCTGACGTGGTTCTTTCGCTCATGACAGGCTTCTTTTTACCGACCGCTCCTGCGGTGAACCCCAAGGATACTCATTTGGCGCCTATTGTCACTGATAGGCCCCGTCAGTCACTCTAGACTCGAATCAGGCTCCACGCCGTGCATCTTGTCCAGAAGTATTAATCCCGGAGCACTGCCATGAACCGCACAGCGCAGTATCGCAGTTTTGCCGAGTTCTACCCCTACTACCTGGGGGAGCACAGTAATCCCACCTGCCGCCGGCTGCACTTTGTCGGCACCAGCCTGGTGATTGCCCTGCTGGCCTACACCATCGGCAGTGGCAAATGGTTGCTGCTGCTGGCCGTGCCCCTGTTTGGCTACGGCTTTGCCTGGGTCGGGCATTTCTTTTTTGAAAAGAACCGGCCGGCGACCTTCACCTACCCGCTGTACAGCCTGGCCGGGGATTTCGTGATGTTCAGGGATATCCTGCTGGGCAAGATCAGCCTGTAGATTCAGCAGCCCCACGGCCCTCAAGCCCTACGCCGGCTCGCGCAACGCCGCCACCGCCTGCGCTTCCCGTGCCTGGGCATCGGCCAGCCGGTACAGCTCGATGCTGCCATCCCAGTGCTCGATCAGCGCCGTGCACGACTCCACCCAGTCCCCGCAATTGAGGTACTCCACCTCCCCCACCTTGCGGATCTCGGCATGGTGGATATGCCCGCACACCACCCCATGAAAGCCACGCCGGGTGCACTCGTGGGCAATGGCATCCTCGAAGTCGCTGATGAAGTTCACCGCGCCCTTGACCTTGTGCTTCAGGTACGCCGACAGCGACCAGTAACCATAGCCATACCGCGCACGCCAGTGGTTGAGCCAGCGGTTGAGCACCAGGGTGAACTCGTAGGCACGGTCACCGAGAAACGCCAGCCAGCGGTGGTAACGGGTAATCACATCGAACTGGTCGCCATGGATCACCAACAGGCGTCGCCCATCGGCGGTCAGGTGCTCGGCTTCATCCACCAGCTGGATGTTGCCCAGGATCAGCCTGGAGTATCGGCGCAGGAATTCGTCATGGTTGCCGGTGACGTAGACCACCTCGGTACCGCGCTTGCTCATGGTCAGCAGGCGGCGGATCACGTTGGTGTGGGCTTGCGGCCAGTAGATGCCGCCGCGCAGTTTCCAGCCATCGATGATGTCACCTACCAGGTACACGCGGTCGGCCTGGTAACCCTTCAGGAACTGCGACAGGTGTTCGGCCTGGCAGTCGCGGGTCCCCAGATGCACATCGGAGATCCACAAGGTACGCACGCGTTGCTTGCGCGAGGGACGGGAGAGTTCGGCATGGGTCATGGACAGGCTCCGGCGCAGTTTGCTGGAGACTGGCAGGCGCGCATGACAGCGCCGTGGCAAAACGGTTACGAGTGATGGCCTGCAGGGAATGAGGCACAATGCGCCTCTGCCCTGCGAGGAAGCCCCCATGACCGCCGGCCCGATCCTCTCGCTGCGCCACTATCGCGACAGCCTGATCGCCCACAGCCACGAACACCCGCAACTGGTGTTTGGCCTGCGCGGCCGCCTGGAGTTCGAGGTGCAGGGGCAAGGCGCCGGGATCGACCGGCAGGGGCTGGTGGTGGTACCGGCGGGCGCGCATCACACCTGCGCCAGCGATGCCGGCAGCCACTGCCTGGTGCTAGATGTGCCGGGGGAGCAGTGGCTGCACGAGCAGTTGGGCGAGCATGCCGATGCCAGCTGCCGCCTGCTCGACCGCCCCGCCGCGCTGGGCCTGGACAACCGTCAGCAGCAGTTGGTCGACTGGCTGGCGGCCAGCCCCATGGACGACCCGCTGATTGCCCGGCAAGGCGCAGCGCTGTTGTTGGCAAGCCTGAACCCAACGGCGGCAGCCAACGTGCGCCCCAGCCAGCGCTTGCCTTATGCCGCGTTCGATGCGCACATCGAGCAACATGCTGCCTACCCACTGCAGGTGGCCGACCTGGCGCGGCTGGCCGGGCTGTCCAGTGCCCGGCTGCACGCGCGTTTTATCGCGGAATGCGGGATGACGCCGATGGACTACATCCGCCAGCGGCGGTTGCTGAAGGCGCGGCGGCTGGTGGTGCATACCTTGTTGCCGATGGGGGAAATTGCGGCGCAGGTGGGGTATGGCTCGCAGAGTGCGTTTTCAGCGGCGATGTTGCGGGCGTTCGGGTGTACGCCAATGGCTCTGCGGCGAGAGCCTGGCGACAACTGACAGCAGTCTTGCGACAGAAATCGTTGGCCTGAGCCTATAGACTGATCCTGTACCGGCCCTTTCGCGGGCACGCCCGCTCCCACAGGTACCTCGCTGCTTTGCAGACTTGTGCAATACCTGTGGGAGCTTGATAGCGGCAGACCCGATACCCAAGGGCTGTGCAATACCTGTGGGAGCGGGCGTGCCCGCGAAGAGGCCGGTATTGTCAGTAGAGATCTTCAGCAAGGACCCATCATGAACCACCGTACCGCACTCGGCGCCCTGCACATTGGCGCGCTGTTCTTCGGCCTGACCGGCGTCTTCGGCAAACTGGCCGCCAGCGCCAGCCCGGCGATCATCGTGTTCGGCCGCGCCGCCTTCGCCGTACTCGCCCTGGCCCTGTTCGCCAGCGTGACCGGCCCGGGCTGGCAACGCCTGAGCAGCCAGGATATCCGCCGCCTGCTGCTCGGCGGTGTGCTGCTGGCCGGCCACTGGGTCAGTTTCTTCATCGCCGTCAAAGTCGGCGGCGTGGCCATCGCCACCCTCGGCTTTGCCAGCTTCCCGGCCTTCACCGTCATCCTTGAAGGCGTGCTGTTCCGCGAACGCATCCGCCGCAACGAGGCCGTGCTGGTAGTGTTGGTCAGCATCGGCCTGATACTGGTCACGCCGGCCTTCGACCTGGCCAGCGAGGCCACTGGCGGCCTGCTCTGGGCACTGCTTTCGGGGTTGCTGTTCTCGCTGCTGTCCCTCACCAACCGCGTCGGCTCCGGGCGTTTGCCAGCGGTACAGGCTGCACTGTGGCAGAACCTGGTGGTAGGCCTGTGCCTGCTGCCGTTCGCAGCTCCCGGCCTGGCAGGCGTGGCAACCATGGACTGGCTGTGGATCGCCCTGCTCGGCATCTTCTGCACCGGCGTGGCGCACAGCCTGTTCGTCGCCAGCCTGGCAGTGATCAAGGCGCGCACCGCCGCCGTGGTGTTCGGCATGGAGCCGGTCTACGGCATTGCCGTGGCCTGGGCGGTGTTCGCCGAAACCCCGACCCTGCGCATGCTGCTGGGCGGCGCGCTGATCATCTTCGCCATCGTGCTATCCAGCCGCATGGCCACCGAGCAACCGCCCAAGCAGCGGCCTCTGGCCGAGGGCGCCTGATCAGCGGTCGTTGTGGCCCAGGTCACGCTGCGGGTCGATCTGGTCGCGCACCCGCTGCTTCAGCACCTTGGCTTCGGGGAAGCCGCCGTCGGCCTTGCGCTCCCAGATCTGCACGCCACTGCAAGTGATGCGGAAGATGCCGCCTGTACCCGGCTCCAGCGCCACCCGGCCAAGGTCGTCGGTGAAGGTGCTGAGCAGCTCCTGAGCCAGCCAGGCGGCGCGCAGCAGCCATTGGCACTGGGTGCAATAAGTAATGACGATTTCGGGCTTGTTGTCGGCCATGCTGAGGCATCTCCAGGTGAGGGGCCGCTTATACTAGCGGTCTTTAGCCCACGGTTTGAGACTCACGATGCACCGTTTGCTGTTCTGTTTCCTGCTTGCCCTTACCGCCTTCACTGCCGCCGCCGCAGAACCTGCCAGGCCCAAGGTCGGCCTGGTGTTGTCTGGCGGTGCAGCCCGCGGCCTGGCCCACATCGGCGTGCTCAAGGCGCTGGAGGAACAGGGCGTGCGCATCGACGCCATCGCCGGCACCAGCATGGGCGCAGTAGTCGGCGGGCTGTATGCATCGGGCTACAGTGTCGAAGAGCTGGAAAAACTCGCCACCACCCTCGACTGGCAACAGGCGCTGTCCGATGCCCCGCCGCGCAAGGACGTGCCGTTCCGGCGCAAGCAGGATGACCGCGACTTCCTGGTCAAGCAGAAGCTCAGCTTTCGTGACGACGGCAGCCTGGGCCTGCCGCTGGGGGTAATCCAGGGCCAGAACCTGTCACTGCTGCTGGAAAGCAAACTGGCGCACACCGCCGACACCCGCGACTTCGACAAACTGCCCATACCCTTCCGCGCGGTGGCCACCGACATCGCCAGCGGCGAAAAAGTGGTATTCCGCCGCGGTCACCTGCCCCAGGTAATCCGTGCCAGCATGTCGATCCCCGCCGTGTTCGCCCCGGTCGAACTGGACGGCCGCCTGCTGGTGGACGGCGGCATGGTCGACAACATCCCGGTGGACGTGGCCCGGGAAATGGGCGTGGACCTGGCCATCGTGGTCGACATTGGTACCCCGCTGCGCGATCGCAAGCAATTACTGACCGTGGTTGACGTGCTCAATCAGTCGATCACCCTGATGACCCGGCGCAATTCGGAAGAACAACTGGCCAGCCTGCACCGTGACGACATCCTCATCCAGCCATCGCTGACTGCCTTCGGCGTGACCGACTTCGGCCGTGCACGGGACATGATCGACGCCGGTTACCGCGCCACCCGGCTGCTCGACCCACGCCTTGCCGCCCTGCGCCAGCCCGAGGGCGACAGCAGCCTGGCCGTGGCCCGCTCGCCGCGCCAGCGCACGCCGGTAATCACTGCGATCCGGATCGAAAACGACTCCAAGGTCAGCGATGACGTGATCCGCTCGTACATCCGTCAGCCGATCGACGCACCGCTGGAGCTGGACCGCCTGCAGACCGACATGGGCACGCTGTACGGCCTGGACTACTTCGACCGGGTGCAGTACCGCGTGGTGCACAAGGGCAACGACAACACCCTGGTGATCAACGCTCGCGGTAGACGCGGCGGCACCGACTACCTGCGCCTGGGCCTGAACCTGTCGGACGACCTGCGCGGTGACAGTGCCTTCAACCTGGGCGCCAGCTACCGGGTCAACGGCATCAACAGCCTGGGTGCCGAATGGCTGACCCGTGGCCAGATCGGCGACCAGCAAGAACTGTACAGCGAGTTCTACCAGCCGCTGGACGTGGGTTCACGCTACTTCATCGCGCCGTACCTGGACGTCAGCTCACAGAATATCGAAGCCACCCTGGACAACGACCCCGTCGCCGAGTACCGCCTGGAGCGCTACGGCTTTGGCCTGAACGTCGGGCGGCAGATTGGCACCAACGGTGAAGTACGCCTGGGCGTGGGCAAGGCCTGGGGCGAGGCCGAAGTGCGCATCGGCGACCAGGACCTGCCCAAGGTCAGCTTCAATGAAGGCTTCTATGAGCTGAAATACTCGTTCGACACCCTCGACAACGTGTATTTCCCGCACAGCGGTGAGGACATCAGCCTGACCTTGCGCAAGTACGACAAGTCGCTGGACTCTGACCAGGATTACCGGCAGTGGCTGTTCAACCTGGACAAGGCAATCAGCAGCGGGCCGAACACGTTCGTGCTGGGCGGGCGCTACGGCCGCACGCTGGATGACACCGAAGTGGTGACATCGAGCTTCGTGATGGGTGGGGCGCGTGAGCTGTCAGGCTTCCGCCAGGACTCGGTATCGGGGCAGAACGTGAGCCTGCTGCGCATGGTCTACTACCGCAGGCTGACGCCACGGGCCTACGTACCGCTGGACTTCCCGCTGTACATCGGCGGGTCGCTGGAGCGTGGGCGCGTGTGGAACAACGACAACGAGTTCGACAGTGGCTACATCAACGCGGCGAGTATCTTCCTGGGGCTGGAGACGCCGCTGGGGCCGCTGAACCTCAGCTATGGCACTAACAGTGCACATCAGCAGGCGGTGTACCTGAACCTTGGGCATACTTTCTGAATCGTCGGGGGCTGCTTTGCAGCCCCAGGAGCCTCAGGATTTTTCGAGGTTGGCCAGGATCGTGGCATGCACGCGCATGCACACCTGCAACTCTGCCTCGTCCACCCCGGTAAACAGCTCCACCCGCAGTTGATTGGCGATGGTTTCGATCTGGTCGATCAGCGGCTTGGCCGGCGGGCACAGCAAGATCTTCTTGGCTCGCCGGTCTTCTAACACGGCCTGCCGGCGCACCAGCCCTTGGGCTTCCAGGCTGTCGAGCAGGCGCGCCAGGGTCGGGCCTTCGACGCCCACGCTCTGGGCCAGCTCACGCTGGGTGGGGGCTTCTTCGAACCGCGCCAGGTGCAGCAACACCAGCCAGCGCGCCTGGGACAGGTTCAGCCCGGCCAGGCGGCGGTCCAGCTCGGCACGCCAGCCCCGGGACATCTGGGCCAGCTGCATGCCGAAGCGGTGTTGGTTGTCGGTCAGGGGCATAAGCAACTCATTGAAAAGATCTAATTGTTAGGCAGCTAACCATGACCTGCCCCACGAGGCAAGGCTCGCGCCCTCCTCATTGTTCGATAATCGTCAAAAAGCATGACAAAGGTCAGCAGATGGCGGTTCTGCCCTCGATCTGCATGCCAGTCACATCTCGAACTCGGCCGCCAGCGCCGCACGCACGCAATACAGCACACCCTCCGGCACACGGCCCGCAAACTGCGGCGCAATGGCCGACACCGGCGGCAGCTCGCCCTCGCCATCCAGGAAGGCATCCTGCACTTCCATCAGCAGGTCTTCCGGCAGGTCGAGGGCCTGGTCGAGGCTCAGCTCCTGGCGGCCCAGCGCCTCGGCCAGCAGGCTATACACGTTCTTCTCGCTGCAGTTGAGCTGCCCGGCGATCTGCGCCGGGGTCATGCCGGCCCGGGCCAGGCTGACCAGTTCGTGGCGCAGGTCGAGCACCACTTTCGGCGCCTCTTCGGTGCCACCGCTGCTGTTCAGCACTTCGAGGAACGCCTGGCCGTAGCGTTCCAGCTTGCGCGCGCCCACACCGCTGACCTGGGCCATGTCGCTGAGGCTGACCGGCTGGCTGCGCAGCATTTCCAGCAGCGTCGAGTCGGGGAAGATGACATAGGGCGGCACACTGTGCTCCTCCGCCAGCTTGCGCCGCAGGGTACGCAGCGCTTCCCACAGCTCGCGCTCTTCGGCACGCACCAACTGGCTGGCAGGGCTGCCGCCACCGGACGACGAGGACTTGGCCGTGGTCTGCGGCTTGAGGTCGCGACGCAGTTGCAAGGTCACCTCGCCGCGCAGCAGCGGCCGGCAGCTGTCGGACAGGCGCAGCCCGCCGTAGCCTTCCAGGTCGATATCGACCAGGCCGCGCGCTACCAGTTGGCGGAACAGCGATCGCCATTCGACCTCGGCCAGGCCCTTGCCGACGCCGAACACCGACAGCTTCTCGTGGCCGAAATTGCGCACCTTCTCGTTGTCCTTGCCCAGCAGCACATCGACCAGGTGGCCCACGCCATAGCGCTGGCCCGTACGGAACACCGCCGACAGCGCCTGACGGGCCGGCTCGGTGGCGTCCCAGGTCTGGATGTTGTCTACACAGTTGTCGCAATGCCCGCACGGCTGTTCGAGGGTTTCGTCGAAATAGGCCAGCAGCGACTGGCGACGGCAGCGGGTTTCTTCGCACAGCGCCAGCATGGCGTCGAGCTTGTGCTGCTCGATGCGCTTGTGGCGCTCGTCACCTTCGGAGTTCTGCAGCATCTGCTTGAGCATCACCATGTCTTGCAGGCCGTAGGCCATCCAGGCATCGGATGGCAGGCCGTCACGGCCGGCACGGCCGGTTTCCTGGTAATAGGCCTCAAGCGACTTGGGCAGGTCGAGGTGGGCAACGAAGCGCACGTTGGGTTTGTCGATGCCCATGCCGAAGGCAATGGTGGCGACCATGATCAGCCCTTCCTCGTTGAGGAAGCGGTGCTGGTTGGCCGATCGGGTCTCGGCGGCCAGGCCAGCGTGGTACGGCAATGCCGGGAAGCCCTGTTCACAAAGGAAGGCAGCGGTTTCGTCGACCTTCTTGCGCGACAGGCAGTAGACAATGCCGGCGTTGCCGCGGCGCTCGCCGAGGAAGGCCATCAGCTGCTTGCGCGGCGCTTCCTTGGGTACGATGCGGTAGAAGATGTTCGGCCGGTCGAAGCTCGACAGGAAGCGCTCGGCGCCTTGCAGGTGCAGGCGCTGGACGATCTCTTCGCGGGTTCGCATGTCGGCGGTGGCGGTCAGCGCGATGCGCGGCACATGCGGGAACAGCTCGGCCAACTGCCCCAGTTGCAGGTATTCGGGGCGGAAATCGTGGCCCCATTGCGACACGCAGTGCGCCTCGTCGATGGCAAACAGCGAGATATCCAGCTCGCGCAGGAAGTCGAGCATACGCGGCTGCACCAGGCGCTCGGGCGCCAGGTACAGCATCTTCACTTCGCCACGGCGCAGGCGCCCGGCCAGTTCACGCTGCTGCTCCGCCGTCAGGGTCGAGTTCAGCGCGGCGGCCGATACACCCAGTTCGTCCAGCGTGGCGACCTGGTCGTCCATCAGCGCAATCAGCGGCGAGACCACTACCGTCAGGCCCGGGCGCAGCAGCCCCGGCACCTGGAAACACAGCGACTTGCCGCCACCGGTGGGCATCAGCACCAGGGCGTCGCCGCCATTGGCCACGCATTCGATGATTGCTGCCTGGCGCCCACGGAAACTGTCGTAGCCGAAAATGTCCTTGAGAACGCGCTGAGCCTGTTCGAGCATGTGCAACTCCACAAATCGCCGTACCATCCTGGATACAGGCTGGACGAAAAACCCGCTCCGCACACGCCAAATGCGTAAGCGGTTTTTGCCAGGCGCCGATAAAATCCGCCCCTGGATGAAAAATCGCGGAGTATACCGCAGCACTGCACCGCACAGGGCACCACGGCGATAGACGTTCCCTTTACCCCGCTACCCTTGCTTGGTGCTAGAATTCGGTATCGTTTATTCCCCAAGGTAGCCCTGTAATGTCCTTCGCCGAGCAACTGACCCGCCTGCAAGCCTTCCTCGACGCCGACGAGCTGCACGAAGAGGCGCTGGACTACGTCGCCGCCCACGGCTACCTCACCGCCCTGTCGATCAACGCCGAGGACGTGCCCGAGCGCGAATGGATCGATGCCCTGTTCGCCGAAGAGCCGCACTACGCCAGCGAGGCCCAGCGCACCGAAATCGAAGCCACCCTGGTGGCGTTGAAAGCGCACATTGCCCGCCAGCTGGCCAGCGACGAAGAATTCGACCTGCCATGCGACCTGGACCTGACCGACGAGCCGGACGATTCCGACCTGCGCGGCTGGTGCATCGGCTTCATGGAAGGCGTGTTCCTGCGTGAAGAGGCCTGGTTCGAGAACGCCGAAGAAGAAGTCAGCGAGATGCTGCTGCCGATCATGGTTGGCTCGGGCCTGTTCGACGAACAGCCAGAGTTCGCTGACATCGCCAGCAATGCCAACCTGCAGGACGACATGATCGTACAGATCCCCGAGGCGCTGAGCGCACTGTTCCTGCTGCTGCACGCTCCTGACGAAAAACCGGCGCTGCTCAAGCCACGCCACCACTAAGTCGCCTGTGCGCTACCTGCTGCTGGCCATCGGCTGGCTCAGCGTTGCGCTGGGGGTGTTGGGGATTTTCCTTCCGGTATTGCCCACCACCCCGTTCCTGCTATTGGCGGCGGCCTGCTTTGCCCGCAGCTCGCCGCGCTTTCACCACTGGCTGGTCCATCACCCCAAGCTCGGGCCGTGGATCCGCGACTACCTTAGTGGTGAAGGCATCCCCCTCAAGGGCAAGGTCTACGCCATCGGCCTGATGTGGGCCAGCATCGGCCTGTCGTGCTATCTGGTGCCCCTGTTCTGGGCGCGCGCCTTCATGTTGACCAGCGCCGTGCTGGTAAGCCTGTATATCGTCAGACAGAAAACCCTGCACACGCGAAAGTGACATTTTTTTGTCGCCAAATATCACTTTCGCCTAACTGAGGTTTTCTTTATCCGAAATGGTTCTGTAACCGCATAAAAGCCTTGTAAATACTGGGTTTAGCGGCTTATTGCTCGTTTGCCCTCGACATATATTGTCGTCATTGTTAGACAATATATGTCTTATATGGCAATTTGATATGAATAAATCTTCTTATCTATCGCGTTGAATGTACTTAGCTGTGTTGTTAAAAACCTGCAACACTATACGCGATAATTTTTCGTCATTTTTTTGGCGAGCAGCAGGATCAATTCCAGGATCAGGGAGATGTACCCATGCGCGTTTTGAACCCCATCACCAGTGCATTACTGTTGGCCCTGGCGAGTGCCAACGTACAGGCGATGTCGATCACCGAGGCCGTCCAGAGCGCCGTGGACTACCACCCGCAGGTCAGCTCCAATCGCAACAGCAAGCTGTCGGCCGATGAAGACGTCAAGTTTGCGCGTGGTGGCTACTACCCTTCCGTGGATTTGGTTGCTGGCTATGGCCGCCAGCGTTCGGACAACGCTACCACCCGTGCCGAGGGTAACCACAATAAGGAAACCCTCAACTACACCCAGTCCGAGCTGCGCCTGCGGCAGATGATTTTCGACGGTTTCAACACCGCGAACGAAGTGGGCCGCACCGAAGCGGTGTCCACCTCCCGCGCCTACTACACCCAGGCCGTTGCCCAGGATGTTGCCCTGCGTGCGATCGAGGTGTACCTGGAAGTGCTCAAGCGCCGCGAGCTGGTGACCCTGGCCAAGAACAACCTGCAAGCTCACCTGCGCGTCAACGACCAGATCGGCCTGCGTAACGAGCGCGGCGTCGGCAGCACCGCCGACCTTGACCAGTCCCGCGCACGTCGCGCCCTGGCGGAAAACAACCTGGACACCGCCGAAGTCGACCTGGCCGATGCCGAGGCCAACTTCTTCAGCGTGGTCGGCCGTGCCCCGGACGAGCTGGAAAGCCCGGCGACCATCAAGGGCGAGGTGCCTGAGACCCTCGACGGCGCGCGCGACAGCATGCGCCAGAACAACCCTTACATCAAATCCGCCCAGGCTGACGTCAACGCCGCCGAGCAGCAATACGAAGTCGGCAAGTCGACCTTCTACCCGCGCTTCGACGCCATTCTGGCAACCGGTGCCAATAACAACACCGGCGGCGAAAAAGGCCACAACAACAACGACTGGCAGGCCGGTGTAGAGATGAACTACAACCTGTTCCGCGGCGGCAGCGACAAGGCCCGCCTGCAGTCTGACGCGCACAAGATCAACCAGGCCCTGGACATCCGCAACAACGCCCTGCGTGAGCTGACCGAAAACCTGAGCCTGGCGTGGAACGCCATGAACAACGCCAGCAAGCAGCTGCCGACCGCGCGTGAATACGCCGAGACCACCAAGCGCGTGCGTGCCGCCTACCAGGACCAGTTCGGTCTGGGCCAGCGTACCCTGCTGGACGTACTGGACAGTGAGAACGAGCTGTACAACGCCGACCGTCGCTACACCGAAGTACGCTACACCGAGGAGTTCTCGCGCTACCGCGTGCTGGCGACCATGGGTGAGCTGCTGAGCAAACAGCGTATTTCGCTGCCGCCAGAGGCGCTGGCTACCACCGAGGTGCGTACCGAGGCGCGTTTGCCTGAGATGCGTTGATCCGCTTTAGATTTTGGGGCCGCTTTGCGGCCCTTTCGCCGGCAAGCCAGCTCCCACAGTTACTGCATAGGCTTCAAACTTTGTGCAGTTGCCTGTGGGAATAAAAGCATGAGCCTGGCACTGTAACTGTGGGAGCTGGCTTGCCGGCGATAGGGCCCTCACGGCCACCTCAACCCTCACCATGGTTACGCTGGAACGTCTCCACCCCCATGGCCCTGATCTGCCCCTCGATCAACGCTTCGAACGGCGCCAGCAGTGCATCGAAGCAGGCCGGTTGCTCCAGCGCATTCAAAGCCCCCACCACCGCCTCGATAGTCGACAGCGCCCCCGCCTCCGGCGCCTTGCGCAGCCGATAACGCGAAGGTGCGACTGCCCCCAGCGTCACCCGTGGCAACCCCTCCAGTAGCGGGTTCATGTACAGCAGCTTGCGCGCCTTGCGCCAGGTGCCGTCGGGCACGATCAGCAGCAACGGTGTGTCATCGTTCTTGCCATAGACCGTCAGCACCTGAGCGTCATCGCCCGGGAACAGCAGGGCCGGCCGATAGCCAGGCATTGCCAGCCATTCAGCCAGGTCATCGAAAACCTCGCCTACCCGCAGCTCGGCATTGTTCAGCCCAAGGGCAGCAAGGCGCGCAGTGTTCAGGGCATGGGCGGTTTCACTGGGGTGCTGCAGCAGGATGACGCGGGTGCGGCTGTCGAGCGCGGGGATCAGTGGGCAGAGGCAATGGTCGAGCGGGCGCTGGCAGCGCTCGCAGCGGGGTCTGGGCATGGGGTTCTCCTTGGCGGGAACAGTTTGCCACAGAACCGCGGCCCGCTTTGCGGGCCATTCGCAGCACAAGGCTGCTCCTACAGGAGATCGCGCTGGCTTTGTAGGAGCAGCCTTGTGCTGCGAATGGGCCGCAAAGCGACCCCAGCGATCTCAGCGGTTGAAGCGCTCCGCCAAGCTATGCAGGTACTCGGCCATGCGCTCCAGGTCCTGGCTGATTTCTGCCCCCTGCCTGGCCTGCCCGGCACTCTGGTCACACAGCTGGGCAATCCTCACGATCTGCTGGTTGATGTCCTCGGCCACATGGCTCTGCTGCTCCGACGCCGTCGCCATCTGCTGGCTCATGCCGGTGATGCGGCTGACCGCCTGGGCAATGCCGCTCAAGGCCGCCTGCACCGCCTCGACGCTGTGCACGCTGTCCCGCGAGATCTGTTCACCCCGGTTGGCGGTGCTCACCGCCCGCTCTGCTCCTGCGCGCAACGAGGCAATGATGTGGTGAATCTCATCGGTGGATGCGCGGGTCCGCTGGGCCAGCGAACGCACTTCATCGGCTACCACGGCAAACCCCCGCCCCTGCTCACCTGCGCGTGCCGCCTCGATGGCAGCGTTGAGCGCCAGCAGGTTGGTCTGCTCGGCTATCGAGGTAATCACATCGACCACGCTGCCGATGGACTGGGTCTGCTCGGCCAGCGCATTGACCGCCTGACCGATGTCGTTGACGGCATCACTCATGCTGCCCATGGCTTTAAGGCTTCGCAGCGCCAGCTCGCTGCCCTGCTGCGCCAGCTGGTCGGCATCGCCGGCCGCATGCGCCGTGCTTTGCACGTTGTGGGTGACCTGCTGGATGGTCGCCGCCATCTGCGCAATGGCCGTGGCCGACTGGTCGGTCTCGCTGCGCTGGCGGTCGAGCATCTGCGCCTGGGCATCGGACAGATCGGACGACTGCGCGGCCCGCGACTTCACCCCGACCCCGGCGTCCACCAGGCGGGTCAGGGCTGTTTGCAGGCGCGCTTCCTCGCTGATGATGGCCAGGTCCAGCTGGCCCAGCAGGCCCGGGTTGTCGCTGTAGGTCAGCGCCACCAACGGGCTGGTGAAGGCTTTCGGGTGCTCGGCCAACGTGCGGCGGATAGCCTGGTTCTGCCGGTGCTCGACCAGGTACCAGGCCAGCAGCAGGCTCGCCATCAGGATCCCAAGCGCTGCATAGGGCGGCAGCCACAGGTAACCGGCCGCCGACAGCAGGCCCGCGCCGATCAGCGGCCAGCCATGGCCCAACCCATGCCCCAGCCGCGCGACCCACGGCACGGCTGCACGATCGGCCCGCAGGCGCGCATACAGCGCCTCGGCGCGGCGGATCTGCTCGCGCGTGGGTACCGAGCGCACCGACTCGTAACCACTGATGCGGCCCTGCTCGTAGATTGCCGTGACGTAGGCGCTGACCCAGTAGTAGTCGCCGTTCTTCGCCCGGTTCTTGACCACCCCCATCCACGGTTTGCCCTGCTTGATCGTCTCCCACATATGCCCGAACACCGATGGCGGCATATCCGGGTGGCGCACCAGGTTGTGGGGTTGGCCGACCAGCTCGTCGTAGGTAAACCCGCTGATCGCCACGAAGGCTTCGTTGCAGTAAGTGATGCGGCTGTTGAGGTCAGTCGTGGAAATCAGGCGTTGATCGCTGGAGAAGGTTCTTTCGTGCTCAGTGACGGGCAAATTCATGCGCATCTGGGCGATCCTTGCAGGATGAAATAAGGGAAAAATCATCAGCGCAAGTTGATATGTAGCAGAGCGCTATCAGGTTAGCGGTCAGCTTTTGCCGGAAATTAACACCGCCCGACGGAATGCATGAATGTGTCGCGCCTCAGCCCACGTTCAACTGGCTTTTGAGCAGGTCGCGGAAGGTCTGGATCAAGGGTTCACGGCTACGCCCACGGCGAATGATCAGCGAAAACGGGGCCTGGTAGCCGAAGGTTGACGGAGACAGCACGCGCAAGTCGCCCTTGTCGACCCAGGCCTGGGCGTAGTGCTCGGGCAGGTAGCCGATATAGGCCCCGGAAAGGATCAGGATCAACTGCGCTTCCATACTCTCCACCGTCGCCGCGCTGTGCTTGAAGCCATGCCGGGCCAGCTCGGCCTGGCTCCAGTAACCACGCCCGACCATGCGCTGCTGGGTCACCACCTGCTCGGGGATGCGACGCTCGTTATACAACGGGTGGCGGCTGCTGCAGTACAGCCAGTGCTGTTCACGGTACAACGGCTGGTAGAGCAGGCCGCTCATGCGCGAGGAGAACGCACCAATGGCCAGGTCCAGGCGGTTGTCCTGCACCCCCAGTTGCAGCTCGTAAGGGCTGGACACCGACAGGTGCAGGTGCACCGCCGGGTGCTCCTGGCTGTAGGCGCCGATGGCTTCGGCCAGCGGCAAGGCCCGGTCGCCGACCGTGGAGTCGATAACCCCGAGGTTGAGGGTGCCACGCAACTCGCCCTTGAGGGCAGCGGCATACTGCTCGAAGCCATCCAGTTCGGCCAGAAGCCGCAGGGTTTCCTGGTGGAACAGCTCGCCCTTGCTGGTCAGGCTGAAACCGCCACGGCCGCGGTGGCACAGCACGATGCCCAGCGCGCCTTCCAACTGGCTCATGTAGGTGCTGATGGCCGAGGTCGACAGGTTCAGCTCGCGCTGCGCGTTGGCGAAGCCCTGGTGGCGCGCCACGCTGATGAAGATGCGCAGCAGTTTCAGGTCGGGCAATGTCGAGGCCATGGTGCAACGGTTCCGCAAGGGTATTTGCGCGCAGTCTAACCGCTCTGCCGGCCTTTAGTTCAGAAATTCCTGAACTAAGTATTTGTCGGTAGCGATTCTTCCGCGGCACTACCTTGAGCAGACTTGGCCGAAATGTCCCTGCCCGCCGGCAAAACCACACTTGAAAGGCGCGCGGCGGCACAGGTTCGAACAAACAAAACAATCGACCGACTGATGAGGCCCACCGTGGACAAGACTCTCCACCAACCACTGGGCGGCAACGAAATGCCGCGTTTCGGCGGCATCGCCACCATGCTCCGTCTCCCCCACCTGCAAAGTGCCCAAGGCCTGGATGCTGCCTTCATCGGCGTGCCCCTGGACATCGGTACCTCGCTGCGCTCTGGCACCCGCTTCGGCCCACGGCAGATCCGCGCCGAATCGGTGATGATCCGCCCGTACAACATGGCCACCGGTGCCGCCCCGTTCGACTCGCTGTCGGTGGCCGACATCGGTGACGTGGCGATCAACACCTTCAACCTGCTGGACGCCGTGCGCATCATCGAAGAAGCGTATGACGAGATCGTCGAGCACAACGTCATCCCGATGACCCTGGGCGGTGACCACACCATCACCCTGCCGATCCTGCGTGCGCTGCACAAGAAGCACGGCAAGATCGGCCTGGTGCACATCGATGCCCACGCCGACGTCAACGACCACATGTTCGGCGAAAAGATCGCCCACGGCACCACCTTCCGCCGCGCCGTGGAAGAAGGCCTGCTTGATTGCGACCGCGTGGTACAGATCGGCCTGCGCGCCCAGGGCTACACCGCCGATGACTTCAACTGGAGCCGCCGCCAGGGCTTCCGCGTGGTTCAGGCCGAAGAGTGCTGGCACAAATCGCTGGAGCCACTGATGGCCGAAGTCCGGGAAAAGGTCGGCGGCGGCCCGGTTTACCTGTCGTTCGACATCGACGGCATCGACCCGGCCTGGGCGCCCGGTACCGGCACTCCGGAAATCGGCGGCTTGACCACCATCCAGGCGATGGAGATCATTCGCGGCTGCCACGGCCTGGACCTGATCGGCTGTGACCTCGTCGAAGTCTCCCCGCCTTACGACACCACCGGCAACACCTCGCTGCTCGGCGCCAACCTGCTGTTCGAGATGCTCTGCGTGCTACCAGGCGTCGTGCGTCGTTAATACCGCTACACCCCGGCAGGAGCCATGAGGGAGGGCCACAGAGGCCCGCCAACAACACGACAAGACCGCCGGGCGCCGCAAGCCGCCCGCGTGGTCGATCTCGCCATAATAAAGATAATCGGGAGACCCCCAATGGCCTTGGACATCATTGTTGTAATGATCTATACCGCCGGCATGCTCGGGCTTGGCTGGTATGGCATGCGGCGCGCAAAAACCCATGAAGACTACCTGGTAGCCGGACGCAATCTGGGCCCTGTGCTGTACATGGGCACCATGGCCACCACCGTGCTCGGTGGCGCTTCCACCGTCGGCACCGTGCGCCTGGGCTACGTCCACGGCATCTCCGGCTTCTGGCTGTGCGCAGCCCTGGGCCTGGGCATCATCGCCATCAACCTGTTCCTGGCCAAACCGTTGCTGCGCCTGCGCATCTTCACCGTGACCCAGGTGCTTGAGCAACGCTACAACCCCACCGCACGCCAGGCCAGCGCCGTGATCATGCTGGCTTACGCACTGATGATCGGCGTCACCTCGACCCTGGCCATGGCCACCGTATTGCAGGTGCTGCTGGACCTGCCGTTCTGGGCTTCGCTGCTGCTCGGCGGCGGTGTGGTGGTGCTGTACTCCACCATTGGCGGCATGTGGTCGCTGACCCTGACCGACATCGTCCAGTTCGTGATCAAGACCGTCGGCCTGATGTTCATCCTGCTGCCGGTGTGCCTGTACAAGGCCGGTGGCTGGGACACCCTGGTGGCCAAACTGCCAGCGGCCAGCTTCCAGCTGACCACCATTGGCTGGGACACCATCATCACCTACTTCCTGATCTACTTCTTCGGCATCCTCATCGGCCAGGATATCTGGCAGCGGGTGTTCACCGCGCGTGACGAAAAGGTCTGCCAGCGTGCCGGTACCGTTGCCGGTGTGTACTGTGTGGTGTACGGCCTGGCCTGCGCCGCCATCGGCATGGCCGCGCATGTGCTGATGCCCGACCTGGCCAACCCGAACAACGCCTTTGCCGAGATGATCAAAAGCACCCTGCCCGATGGCATCCGTGGCCTGCTGATGGCCGCAGCCCTGGCAGCCATGATGTCCACCGCCAGTGCCGGCCTGCTGGCCGCCTCGACCACCGTGACCGAAGACCTGCTGCCCAAGCTGCGTGGCGGCAAGCAGTCGAGCCTGGGCATGAGCCGCCTGTTCACCCTGCTCACCGGCCTGGTAGTGCTGGGCATCGCGCTGATGGTGAACGATGTGATCAATGCACTGACCCTGGCCTACAACCTGTTGGTCGGTGGCATGCTGATCCCGCTGATCGGGGCGATCTTCTGGAAGCGTGCGACCACCGCCGGCGCGATTGCCAGCATGTCGCTGGGCTTTGCCACCGCGCTGCTGTTCATGTTCAAGGACGGGCTGGAAGCCAACACGCCGATCTACTACAGCCTGGCGATCGGCTTGGTGAGCTTCGTAGCGGTTAGCCTGATGTCACGCAAACCAGTCGGTGCGGTGAATCTGGCCTGACCATTAGCCTGAAGCGGCTCTATCGCCGGCAAGCCAGCTCCCACAAAAAATGCACAGGGCCTGAGGCTTGCGCAGTAACTGTGGGAGCTGGCTTGCCGGCGATAGGGCCAGAAGAGATAACAGTAAACTCCAAGACACAAAAAAGGCCGCAGCACCCACCCAGGGGCTGCGGCCTTTGTCTTTTATCAGCGACGACGCGGTTGGCGTTTGCGCTGCTCTTCGTCAGTCGGGATCGGCACCGGCTGCAAGGGTGGTGGAATCAGCCCCAGGGCGACCGCCAGGTCGTGGAGCCAGTTGGACAGTGGTTTATTCATAATGCCCCCTTGACGGGTCAGCCTCACGGCGAATCAATCCTGGGATGTTTCATACAGATCATAGCCTGATGTCCTGTATTACGCATGCCTATGCTCTTACAGATAAGGGCCATTTTGACGCGGATCAAGCCGTAGCGGCGCATTCCGACGACTGGTTAATCGTTTCGCTTTGTTGCAGGTCGATCCACGCCTGCAAATTTGCCCCACGCATACCCTGACGCCACATCAGCCAGGTGACCGCCTGATCGAACGGCGCCTGCAGCGGGTGCACCCTTACCTGGGTGCGCCCAGGCAGGCTGTCGAGCATCGACTGGGCCATCATCGCCACGCCTGCACCGGCGATCACGCAGGCCAGCATGCTCTGATACGACTCGATCTCCATCACCCGGCCCATCGGCGTGTGGGCATGGGCATACCACGCTTCCAGGCGCATGCGGTACGAACAGCCCTGGCGGAAGGTGAACACCGCCTTGCCCGCCACATCCTTGGCAGTGTGCACCGCTGGGTGCTCGGGGCTGGTGATCAGCACCAGCTGCTCTTCGCACAGCGGCACGCCATCCAGCCCTGCCAGGCTCGGCGGGCCATCTACCAAGGCAGCGTCCAGTGTGTGGCCAAGCAGGCCTTCAAGCAACTCGCCGCTAGGCGCTGCGCGCACCTGCAGGTTCACTGCGGGGTAGGCCTGGTGATAGCGCGCCAACAACGCCGGCAGGTGAGTCGCCGCCGTGCTGTACATGGTCCCCAGTACGAAATCCCCGGCTGGCTGGCCGCCGCGCACAGCGGCCAGCGCCTCCTCGCGCAGCGCCGACAGACGGTTGGCGTACTCCAGCAGCACCTTGCCGGCCGGCGACAGCTGCAGGCGCTGGCGCTCACGCAGGAACAACTCGACACCCAGTTGCTCCTCAAGCTGGCGCAAACGCGTCGACAGGTTCGATGGCACACGGTGCAAGCGTTCGGCGGCACGGGTGACCGAGCCTTCCTCGGCCACGGCCTGGAAGATACGCAGCTGGCTGAATTCCACAGCATTCTCCAAAACAGAACAACTTGGTCATCATTATTCAATTTTATTGAAAATGAAACCGCCCTAACCTGCCAGTCATCGCTTACATCCGTGCAGGAGACCTGTCATGTCGCCCCTCATTCAACTGCTGGCCAGCGCCGTGGCGCTGATGATGGCCATGGGCATCGGCCGTTTTGCCCTCACCCCGCAACTGCCGCAACTGATCGCCGAAGGCCAGTTCGACCTGACGGTCGCCGGGCTGGTCGCGGCCGCCAACTACCTGGGCTATTTCATTGGCGCGGTGGACGCCATGTTCGCCCGCTCACCCGGCCAGGTGCGCCTGCGCCTGCATGGGGGGCTGTGGCTGTGCGTGCTGCTGACCCTGGCCTCATGGGCCGCCGACGGATTCTGGAGCCACCTGCTGCTGCGCTTTGGCACCGGCGTGGCCAGTGCCTGGGTGCTGGTGATGATCACCAGCCTCAGCCAAAAGGTGGCCACCGCGCACAACCACCAACGGCTGGGTGCCCTGGTGTTTGCAGGGCCCGGCCTGGGCATCGCCGTGACCGGCCTGTTGGCACTGGTGGCGCACCTGGCTGGGCTGGGCTCGGCAGCACTGTGGCTGATCTATGCCGTGGCCGCGCTGGTGATGCTGCTGGCCGTGCGGCCTTGGTTGCCACGCGTTATACAAGCTGCGCCAACCTCATCGCCCTCGCACCCGGGCCCGACCCGCAGCGTCGGCATTGGCCGCCTGGCGCTGGTATACGCGCTGTACGGCGTGGGTTACATCCTGCCAGCCACCTTCCTCTCACAGATGGCCAACCAGCAGTTTCGCGGGCAGTGGATGGCCGACCTGTTCTGGCCGGCGTTTGGCCTGTCGGCAGCGCTGGGGGTGATGCTGGTGAGCCTGCGCCGTGGTGGCCGCACCTCGACCTGGCTCACCGCCACCTTGTGGTTGCAAGGGCTTGGCGTGCTGGCCTGCCTGATGGGCGGGGGTATCGGGTTGGCGCTGGGAGTGGTGCTGTGTGGCGGGCCGTTCCTGGCCTGCATGCAACTGGTGATGCAACGCTCGCGGGAGCTGGCACCGCATGCCACACAGCGCAATGCCGGGCTGCTGACCGCGTGCTTTGCCCTTGGGCAGTTGAGCGGGCCGTTGTTGGCTGCGGTCAGTAGCCATTACAGCGGCGGCCTGCAGCCGGCGTTAATGCTGGCGGCGGTGGGGCTGGGGCTGGCGGGCGTGCTGGTCATGACCAGTGGGCAGAGCACTCAAGGTTGCCAGGCAGTAGCCCGTACAGCCTGAGCAGCTGATTTTGCCTGCACGGGCCCTATCGCCGGCAAGCCAGCTCCCACAGGTATACGTACCACTTCAAGGCCTGATGTACTCCTGTGGGAGCTGGCTTGGCGGCGATGGGGCCAGCACAGGCAACCTTCAACCCACCAGCTTGCGCAGTTGTTGCTTCACCCAAGGCTCGGCACTCACCAGAACCACGCCCAGCAACACCAACAGCGCGCCGATCACGAAATTGACGCTCAACGGCTCATCCAGCAGCAGCACCCCAAAGGTCACCCCGAACAGCGGCGTAATGAACGAAAACACCGCCAGGTTGGACGCCAGGTATTTGCGCAGCAACCAGAACCAGGTCAGGTAACTGATGAACGACACCACAACCCCCTGGAACAGCACACTGCCCATCGCCAAGGGTGTCAGCGATACAGCGCCGATCTGCCCGCTAAGCAAGGCAATCAGCAACAGGCCTGCAAAACCTACCGCCAGCTGATAGAACAAGGTCAAGGTAGCCGGTGCTTCCGACAGCCGCGAGCAGCGCACCACGACTGTAGTAGCGCCCCAGGCCAGCCCGGCGATCACGCCAAAGGCATCACCCAGCAGCATGCGCCCATCCATTTCCTCGAACGACATGCCGCCAGCAAACGCCATGGCTATGCCGCCAAATGCCAACAAAATCCCCAGCCACTGCAAAAAACGCAGCCGCTCGCTGGGTAGCCGGAAGTGCAGGCCCAACGCGGTGAACACCGGTGCGGTATAGAGAAACACCGACATGTGCGCCGCCGACGTCAGCTTCAGGCCTTCGGCGATGAACAGGAATTCCACACCGAACAGCCCGCCCGCGAGCAAACCCGCGCGCCATGTGCTGCCGACCTGATCCCAGCCACCGCGCCAGCACAGCATCAGCGCCACCAGCACAGCTGCGATGCCATTGCGCAGCGCGGCCTGCATCACCGGCGCGATGTCGACGGCGGCGGTCTTGATCAGCACCTGCTGGCAACCCCAGATCAGGCACAGCCCCAGCATCACCTGAAAGGCAAAGGCGTCAGGGTTCTTGCGGACCGCGCTCATAGGCGGGCCTGTGGGGTGATAGAAAGCATGGGCAAAGGCTCGGCAGTATTCAGAAGCTACCGATTATCGGGTTTCCCTACCCGCTCTTGCCAGCCTCAAAACGACCTCAAGCGATCTGCGCCTTCGAAGACACCTGTTCGAAGGTTGCCTCATCCAGCGCATCCGCCTGTTCGTCCAGCACCTGGCGCGGGTGTTCGAAGCCCGGGATGCTGCTGTCGATCAGGCTCAACAAGCGTAACCCGCGCTCGGTCAGCACGAAGTTCTCGCCATTGCCGCCCTCTTCTTCCGGGCGGCTTTCGATGAAGCCACGCTCGAACAGCAACTTTTCATACTCGCAAGCATGGGTTTTAAGGTGGTCCAGGTCCCCCACCGGCTCACCTTTGGCGGCCTGCGCCGCGGCGTGCTGTTCGGCATAGGGGCGTGGCGTAAAGCTGTGACCGGCGCCGTTCTGCACTTCGTGCAGCAAACGTTCGATCAGGTCCCAATCGTAGGCGATGCTCATGGCTACGGGCTCCTGCTGTGGACGGAATGGGTACACAGGTTGGGACCTGCCGGCGCAAGCGGTGTTCCGAAAGATGAAGGCTGGATGGATGCTACAGTCTGAAGCCGCGTAGGCAGCAATAGACAGAAACCATTTGCTGCCTCGCCTTGTGTAGTTTATAAACTACATTCACTCGATGAAGAAAATCGAATCCAGCAGTTTCAGACATTGGGTGACCGGACTACGGGACTTAAGCGCCAGAGCCCGAATCATTTCTCGGATCAACCGGTTGATGGAGGGTCTGCCTGGCGACGTATCTCCGGTAGGCCATGGCGTGAGTGAGCTCAAAATTCACTATGGTCCTGGCTACCGGGTGTACTTCCATCAGACGGGCAGCACCTTCGTCATTCTGCTCTGTGGCGGTGACAAAAGCAGTCAAAAGCGAGACATCAAGGTTGCCCACCAGATTCTGCGTTCGTGGAGGATGCAAAATGACTGAAACCTTCTCTGAATTCGATCCTGCCGCGTACCTCACTACACCTGAAGCAATCGCGCAGTTCATGACCGATGCACTTGAAACCGGCGATGCCAGCTATGTCGCTAAAGCTGTCGGCGTGGTTGCACGCGCCAAGGGCATGAGCGAACTGGCGAAAGAGACTGGGCTGTCCCGAGAGCAGCTTTACAGGTCATTCAGCGAGCATGGCAATCCTACGCTGAAGTCGTTTCTGATCGTGATGAAGGCGTTGGAAATAGACATGACGGCGCGGCCTCACCTCGCCAGGGGATAACGCTTCTGCGCCATCGGTCGCCAAGGCTGAACTTGCTTGCCGCCGCAATGTTCCACCGCGCATAGCCAACGCTAGAGGTAAAAAGGATGAAACCGCTGCTGCCGATTACCTGCGTCATTGCCCTGTCCTGCGCCCTGCCCGTCTGGGCCTGCACGCCGGAAGAAGCCACGCAGAAACGTGAAGAGCTGGCCGGGTTGGTTACCCAGTTGACCGAGCAGAACCCGCAGAAGGCCAAGGAGATCAACGACGAGCTTCAGGGGATGGATCTAGGGACGGCGAGCAAGGACTTGCCCGACAAGTGCCAGCTGATAGACCAGCGGATCAAGGAACTGAAAACGGCGGAGAAGAAGGCTGATTGACCGGTTGCCTTCGATGGCTCCATCGCCGGCAAGCCAGCCCCACAGGCCCCGCTGAATTCAGCGTTTATGGTTTCCCTGTGGGAGCTGGCTTGCCGGCGATGGGGCCTTGATAGCTACTTATTCAGCAGCAGGCTTGCGCTTTTTCAGCGGCGCCAGGCCGTCAGCGCTGGCCAGAGGTGCATTGGCCCGCGGTTTGGCGGTTGGCTTGCGCTTGGCGGCAGCTTTCTTGTCGCCGGTTTTCTTGTCAACTTTCTTCTTCTTGGCGCCAACAGCCTTGCCCGAGGCCTTGACCTTCTTCGGCCCGCTGTAGGTGCCTTTCACTTCCTTGATCACACGGCGCTCGAACTGCTGCTTGAGGTAGCGTTCGATGCTCGACATCAGGTTCCAGTCGTTGTGGGTGATCAGCGAGATCGCCAGGCCTTCGCCACCGGCACGGCCGGTACGGCCCACGCGGTGTACGTACTCGTCACCGCTGCGAGGCATGTCGAAGTTGATCACCAGGTCCAGGCCGTCGATATCCAGGCCGCGAGCCGCCACGTCGGTAGCCACCAGCACCTTGGAGCTGCCCTGCTTGAAGCGCTCGATGGCCAGTTTGCGGTCTTTCTGGTCCTTCTCGCCGTGCAACACGAAAGCCTTCACGTCCTTGGCCACCAGGTGACCGTAGATGCGGTCGGCCATGGCGCGGGTGTTGGTGAAGATGATCGCCTTGTCGAAGGTTTCGTTGGCCAGCAGCCACTGCGCGATGTGCTCTTTGTGCTGGTCGTGGTCGGCGGTGATGATCTGCTGGCGGGTGCCTTCGGCCAGCTGCGAGACGCTGTTGAGCATCAGGTGCTCAGGGTCTTTCAGCACCTTGCCGATGATGTCGCGCAGGGCAGCGCCACCGGTGGTGGCGGAGAACAGCAGGGTCTGCTCGCGGTTTTCGCACTCCTTGCACAGGCGCTCCATGTCTTCGGCAAAGCCCATGTCCAGCATGCGGTCAGCTTCGTCGAGGATAAGTACCTGCACGTGGGACAGGTCGAGGTTGCCGGCGTTGAGCTGCTCAAGCAGGCGGCCCGGGGTGCCGATCAGCACGTCCGGCACCTTGCGCAACATGGCGGCCTGCTCCTTGAAGTCTTCGCCGCCGGTTACCAGGCCCGCCTTGATATAGGTGAACTGCGAGAACAGCTCCACCTGCTTCAAGGTTTGCTGGGCCAGCTCGCGGGTCGGCAGCAGGATCAGCGCACGGATCTCGACGCGCCCACCTTTCAGGTCGACCAGGCGGTTGAGCAGCGGCAGTACGAAGGCCGCCGTCTTGCCACTGCCGGTCTGCGCGGTCACGCGCAGGTCGCGCCCTTGCAGGGCCAGGGGGATGGCCGCGGCCTGCACCGGGGTCGGCTCGACAAATTTAAGCTCGGCCACGGCTTTAAGCAGGCGTTCATGCAGGGCGAATTGGGAGAACACGGAGGTAACCTCAGGCAAGTGCGGGAAATTCAGTTGCATAGGGTAACGTTTTCTGCCGCCTTAGCCGAATTTCTTTTGGCAACTTTGTCGCCATCCGCGCTCTAATGGCACCTCGTTTCACAACAAGACTGTACCCAAGCCCATGGATATACAACGAATCTGGCGTGACTCCCTCGACCTGTGGGGCACCCTCGACCAACATCCCATGCTGCACGCGGCCATCGGCCTGGCGGTGCTGCTGCTGATTTCCCTGGTGGTCGGCCGCCTGGCGCGCTTCCTGATGCTGCATGGCGCCCGTCTGCTGGCCCGCCAGCCTGCCCTGAAGTGGCTGGACGACCTGCGCCATAACAAGGTGTTCCACCGCCTGGCGCAAACCACGCCCTCGCTGGTGCTGCAGTTTGGCCTGAAGCTGGTGCCGGAGCTGTCCGACACTGCCCAGCACTTCCTGGGCAATGTCGCCCTGGCCTTTACCCTGCTGTTCATGACCATGGCGCTGTCGTGCCTGCTGGATGCCCTGCTCGACATCTACGCCCGCACCGAGCACGCCCGCACCCGCTCGATCAAGGGCTATGTGCAACTGGCCAAGATGATGCTGTGGATCTTCGCCTCGATCGTCATCGTCGCCACCCTGATCGACCGCTCACCGTTACTGCTGCTGTCGGGCCTGGGTGCCATGTCGGCGGTGCTGCTGTTGGTGTACAAGGACACCCTGCTGTCGTTCGTCGCCAGCGTGCAACTCACCAGCAACGACATGCTGCACGTGGGTGACTGGATCGAAATGCCGCAAGTAGGTGCTGATGGTGACGTGGTGGACATCACCCTGCACACGGTGAAGGTGCAGAATTTCGACAAGACCATCGTCTCGATCCCCACCTGGCGCCTGATGAGCGAGTCGTTCCGCAACTACCGCGGCATGCAGCAGTCCGGGGGCCGGCGGATCAAGCGCAGCCTGTTCATCGATGCGGCCGGCGTGCGTTTCCTCACCCGCGAAGAGGAGCAGCGCCTGAGCCAGGTGCAGCTGCTGGGCGACTACCTGGCCGGCAAGCGCCAGGAGCTGCAGAACTGGAACGAGGCGCTGGGGCCGGTGGCAGAGCTGTCGGCCAACCGCCGCAAGCTGACCAACATCGGCACCTTCCGCGCATTCGCCCTGGCTTACCTGAAAAACCACCCCAACGTGCACCCGAACATGACCTGCATGGTGCGGCAGATGCAGACCACGGCCGAAGGCGTGCCGCTGGAGATCTACTGCTTCACCACTACCACGGTGTGGGCGGACTATGAGCGGATTCAGGGGGATATCTTCGACTATTTGCTGGCGGTGTTGCCGGAGTTTGGCTTGAGCCTGTATCAGCAGCCGAGTGGCAATGACATGCGGGTGGGGTTGGCCGGGCGTACGGCGGCGGAGCCGGTGCCGCGTCGCCTTGAGGAGATGAGCGAGGCTTGAGATAGCCGGGGCTGCCTTGCAGCCCATCGCCGGCAAGCCAGCTCCCACAGGAGCTCACAGCATTCAGCCGTGATGCCATCCTGTGGGAGCTGGCTTGCCGGCGATGGGGCGTGCTGCTACCCCGCATATCCCAGCAGGTACAACAGCCCGGTCAAGGTCACCAGCGATGCCACGGTCGACAACAGGGTGGTCCGCGAAATCAGCCCCGCCTCGCGGTTGTAATACTCCGCCAGCATGAACGGCCCCGTACCGGTCGGCAGGGCCGCCAGCAGCACCGCCGAAGCCGCCCACATGCTCGGCACGCTGAACACCTTGTACGCCAGCACCCAGGTCAACGCCGGCTGCCCCACCAGCTTCAAGCCTACCAATGGCCAAGGGCTGGCTTGCGCACCCGCGCGCTTTTCTGCCAGGAATGCACCCAGCGATATCAAGGCGCACGGCGTGGTGGCCAGCGCCAGCATGTCGAGAAAATGCATCACCGGCTCGGCCAGAACCAACCCGCTCATGGCCCACCCCGCCCCCACCAGCGGCGAAATCACCAGCGGGTTCTTCGCCAGCGCCTTGCCAACTACCACCACGGCGCGACCGATATGCCGCTCCTCCTGTAGCCCGACCTCGATCAGCGTCAGCGAAATGGCGAACACCAGGCACACCACGATCAACGACGAGATCAGCGCGGGCTGCAAGCCCGCCTGGCCGAACAGCAGCAGGCACAGCGGAATGCCGATGTAGCCGGTGTTGGCATACCCCGCACTGAGCCCGTCGATGCTCGCCGCCACCAGGCCATGGCCGCTGTACAGCCGCCACGCCAGCGTGATCACGAACATGGCCAGGGCGCCCGCGCCGAAGGCCACGATGAAGCCGGGGTGCCAGATCTCGCTCCAGGTGGCAGTTGCAGTCACCTTGAACAGCAACGCCGGCAGGCACAGCCAGACCACCATCTTGTTGATTTCGGCGGCAGCCTTGTCGCCCAGCTTGTTGGTCTTGCGGCACAGATAACCGACCAGGATCAGCGCGAAGATCGGCGCAACAATGACGAAGATGGTGTGCATGTCAGGCCTTGTTGGCCAGCGGTGCCTGCGCGCGTGCGCCCAACCGGCTCAGCCACACCGACGCCAGGATGATCCCGCCGCCAATGAACAGCCGCCCCAGCGGCTCGTGCTGGTTCCAGATCAGCAGGTTCAACAGCAACCCCACCGGCACATGCAGGTTGTTCATGACCGCCAGCGTGCCGCCAGAAACCATGCACGCGCCCTTGTTCCACCAGTAAAGGCCCAGCGCCGTCGGGCACAGGCCCAGGAACAGCAGCACCAGCCATTGCACATCGGTACTCGGCAGGTGCTGGGCATTGCCGAACAGCAGGAAGGCCGGCAGCACCACCAGCAAGGCGCCCAGGTAGAAGTAGCCAAAGCGGGTGTAGTGCGGCAGGTCACTGGGGTGGCGTGCCACCAGGTGGCGATACAGCACCTGGCCGGCGGCATAGGTGAAGTTGGCCAGTTGCAGCAGCAAAAAGCCGATGAAGAACTCGCCGCTGATGCTGTCGAAGCGGATCACCGCGGCACCGGCTACGGCCACCAGCGCAGCCAGCAGCGCCCACGGGTTGAAGCGCCGGTTCATGGCGTCTTCGATCAGCGTCACGTGCAACGGCGTGAGGATGGTGAACAGCAGCACCTCTGGCACCGTGAGTACGCGGAAGCTCAGGTACAGGCAGACGTAGGTAATGCCGTACTGCAGGGCGCCGATCAGCAGCATCGAGCGCATGAAGCGCGGTTCGACCTGGCGCCAGCGGGTCAGCGGCAAGAATACCAGGCCGGCCAGCAGCACCCTTGCGAGCACGGCAAAGTAGCTGTCGACGTGCCCGGCCAGGTACTCGCCGATCAGGCTGAAGGAAAACGCCTGGATCAGCGCGACGATTATCAGGTAGCCCATGGTTGCCTCTCATGTATCAAGGCCGCGACCTTAGCGGGTTGCGGCGAATGAGTTCAACCATGAGGAATGTAGGGGCTGTACCTGCCTCTTCGCGGGCACGCCCGCTCCCACAGGTACACCACAGGTCTCAGGTGCTGCGATATCCCTGTGGGAGCGGGCGTGCCCGCGAAGGGGCAGGCTCAGGTCCCCTCATGGCTCCATGCATAAAAAAGCCCGGCCATTGGCCGGGCAGGTACACCCAAAGGAGCAAAAACAGGTGTCAGGGTTGGGAATTCAGTAAACCTCAGGCCACCGCCGCCAGTTTGGCCTTGGCCTGGTTGACACCCTTCTCGTGGAACTCGCCGCTCATGTTCAGGCCTTCGGCATGGATGAAGTCGACATCGTGAATGCCGATGAAAGCCATCACCTGGCGCAGGTACGGTTCCTGATGGTCGCTGGTAGCGCCGGCATGGATACCGCCGCGGGCAGTCAGGACGATGGCGCGCTTGCCGGTCAGCAGGCCCTGCGGGCCAGTGGGGGTGTACTTGAAGGTGATGCCGGCACGCAGCACGTGGTCCAGCCAGGCCTTGAGGGTGCTGGGGATGGTGAAGTTGTACATGGGTGCGGCCATCACCAGCACGTCGGCAGCCAGCAATTCATCCGTCAATTGGTTGGAACGGGCCAGCGCATCCAGTTCGGCGGCGCTGCGCTGTTCTTCGGGCTTCATCCAGCCACCCAGCAGGTTGGCGTCCAGGTGCGGCACCGGGTCTACGGCCAGGTCACGCACAGTAATCTGATCAGCCGGGTGAGCGGCCTGCCATTGCTGGATGAAATCACGGGTCAGCTGACGGGAAACGGAATCCTGCTGGCGGGCGCTGCTTTCGATGATCAGTACGCGGGACATGGGGTGCCTCCATCGGCAAAAAGGGTGCGATTCGATGGAGGTGAGATTAAGGCTTGACCTATCGATAAAAAAGCGTAAAAAGTGGGTTCAATCAATCGATTAATCAGTTTTATTCCGCGCTGCAGTTCAAGGCGATCCGCAGTTTGATGATCTGCCGATTGAATTTGGCGGTGACATCGACGCTTTTGCCGGCCGGAACGTTCACCCGGCGTACCCGCGGTGCTTCCGGGCCGTTGCGGAAGGTGACCTTGCACGCCGCCGGTACTTGCCCATAGTTGTTCAGGGTAATCGCGCCAATGTCGTAGGCCGTGTCATAGGCGGTGTAGTCGAGCTTGACCCCGGTCAGTTCCTTCTCCACATCGATGGGATAAGCCATGGCCCCGAGGGGCAGGCACATCAGTATTGCCGCACAACATTTCTTCATGGGCCGCTCTCCTTGAAAGAGCGCAGCTTAGGACAACAGGAGCGAAAGATGAAAGCGCCGCGCGTAACCCTTGACCAGTGGCGGACCCTGCAAGCAGTGGTCGATCACGGTGGGTTTGCCCAGGCCGCCGAGGCACTGCACCGTTCGCAGTCCTCGGTCAGCTACACGGTGGCCCGCATGCAGGAACAACTGGGCGTGCCATTGCTGCGCATCGACGGCCGCAAGGCGGTACTCACCGAGGCGGGCAACGTGCTGCTGCGCCGCTCACGCCACCTGGTCAAGCAGGCCAGCCAGCTCGAAGACCTTGCCCACCACATGGAACAAGGCTGGGAAGCCGAGGTGCGGCTGGTGGTCGATGCCGCCTACCCCAGTGCGCGGCTGGTACGTGCCCTGGCCGCGTTCATGCCGCAAAGCCGCGGCTGCCGGGTGCGCCTGCGTGAAGAAGTATTGTCTGGCGTAGAAGAAGTGATGCACGAAGGTATCGCCGACCTCGCCATCAGCAGCTACAGCATTGGCGGCTACCTGGGCGCCGAGCTGAGCGCGGTGGAGTTCGTCGCCGTCGCCCACCCCGAACACAGCCTGCACCGCCTGGGCCGGGAACTCACCTTCCAGGACCTGGAAAGCCAGCTGCAGGTAGTCATCCGCGACTCCGGCCGCGCACAACCACGCGACGTCGGCTGGCTGGGTGCCGAGCAGCGCTGGACCGTGGGCAGCCTGGGCACTGCCGCCACCTTTGTCAGCAGTGGCCTTGGCTTTGCCTGGCTGCCCCGGCACATGATCGAGCGCGAGCTGACTGAAGGCGTGCTCAAACCGCTGCAGCTGGATCAGGGTGGCAGCCGTCACCCACTGTTCTACCTTTATTCGAGCAAAGAGAAGACCCTGGGCCCGGCCACGCAGATTCTCATCGACCTGCTGCGCAACTTCGACACCGCGCCACTGGACGTGCCCTTCGCAGCCCCCCCGCAAGCCTGAGAGGACCGCGCCCATGGCCTATTTCGAACACGAAGGATGCGCACTGCATTACGAGGAATATGGCCAGGGCGAACCCTTGGTGTTGCTGCACGGCCTGGGCTCAAGCTGCCAGGACTGGGAGTTGCAGGTGCCGGTGCTCAGCCGTCATTACCGGGTGATCCTCATGGACATCCGCGGCCACGGTCGCTCCGACAAGCCCCGCGACGGCTACCAGATCGCCACCTTCAGTGCCGACCTGCTGGCCCTGCTCGAACACCTGCACACAGGCCCGGTGCACTTCGTTGGCCTGTCCATGGGCGGCATGGTGGGTTTTCAGTTCGCTGTAGACCACCCTCAGTGGCTGCGCAGCCTGTGCATCGTCAACAGCGCCCCCGAGGTCAAGCGCCGCACCCGTAGTGACTGGGCCTGGTGGCTCAAGCGCTGGGGCCTGGCGCGCCTGCTCAGTGTCGAAACCGTCGGCAAGGGCCTGGCCGAGCGCCTGTTCCCCAAGCCCCATCAAGCAGACCTGCGGCAGAAGATGGCCCAGCGTTGGGCGCGCAATGACAAACGCGCCTACCTCAAGAGCTTCGACGCCATCGTCGACTGGGGCGTGCAGGAACGCATCGGGCAGATCCACTGTCCTACCCTGGTGATCGCCGCCGACCACGATTACACCCCGATACAACTGAAAGAGCGTTACGTGGCCCTGATGCCGAACGCCAGGCTGGTCGTTGTCGACGATTCCCGGCACGCTACGCCCCTCGATCAACCCGAGGTCTTCAACCAGACCCTGCTGCAGTTCCTTGCAGCCGCTTCCACCTCTCAAGGATCTTTGAGCCCATGCTGAAAAAACTCCTGCTCACCGCCTGCTCGGTCGCCTTCGCCACCAGCGTCATGGCTTCCGACAAGACCCCGCACGTCATGCTCGACACCAGTTTCGGCCAGGTCGAAATCGAGCTGAACGCCGAGAAGGCGCCGATCAGTACCAAGAACTTCCTCGAGTACGTCGACAGCGGCTTCTACAACAACACCATTTTCCACCGCGTGATCCCCGGCTTCATGGTCCAGGGCGGCGGCTTTACTGACCAGATGGTACAGAAGAACACCAACGACCCGATCAAGAACGAGGCCAGCAATGGCCTGCTGAACACCCGCGGCACCCTGTCGATGGCGCGCACCTCCAACCCGAACTCCGCCACCAGCCAGTTCTTCATCAACGTAGCCGACAACGATTTCCTCAACCCGGGGCGCGACGCCGGGTACGCCGTGTTCGGCAAGGTGACCAAGGGTATGGACGTGGTCGACCAGATCGTCAACTCGCAAACCACCACAAAAAAAGGCATGCGTGATGTACCGACAGACCCGGTCTACATCAAGTCGGCCAAACGCATCGACTGACCGCAGGCTGCACAGGGACGTGCAACCGCCTGAGGGCCGGATGGAACAGGAGTGTCGTTACCCATGCTGTACCGTCGTTTTGAACAGCTGATCGATATCTTTCGCGAAGCACCCAGTGAATCGCCCCCCACCACCGTGTGGCCGTTCTACCTGTATTACCTGCGCCAGGTCTGGCCCAGCTTCCTCGCCCTGCTGGTGGTCGGCCTGTTCGCCTCGCTGATCGAGGTGGCGATGTTCAGCTACCTCAGCCGCATCATCGACCTGGCCCAGGGCACGCCGAATGCCAGCTTCTTCAGCGAGCACAGCGGTGAACTGATCTGGATGCTGGTGGTGATCCTGCTGCTGCGGCCGTTGTTTTTTGGCCTGCACGACCTGCTGGTACACCAGACCATCAACCCCGGCATGACCAGCCTGATCCGCTGGCAAAACCACACCTATGTGCTCAAGCAGAGCCTGAATTTCTTCCAGAGCGACTTCGCCGGGCGCATTGCCCAGCGCATCATGCAGACCGGCAACTCGCTGCGTGATTCTGCCGTGCAGGCGGTGGACGCGTTGTGGCATGTGCTGATCTATGCGATCACCTCGCTGGTGCTGTTTGCAGAAGCCGACTGGCGCCTGATGCTGCCGCTGCTGGTCTGGATCGCCGGCTACATCGCCGCGCTGTTCTACTTCGTGCCACGGGTCAAGGAGCGCTCGGTGATCTCGTCCGACGCTCGCTCCAAGCTCATGGGGCGTATCGTCGACGGCTATACCAACATCGCGACGCTGAAGCTGTTCGCCCACACCGACTACGAGCAGCAGTACGCACGTGAGGCGATCCGCGAGCAAACCGAGAAAACCCAGCTGGCCTCGCGGGTAATTACCAGCATGGACGTGGTCATCACCACCCTCAACGGCCTGCTGGTGGTCGCCACCACAGGCCTGGCGCTGTGGCTGTGGAGCCAGTCGCTGATCACCGTTGGCGCTATCGCCCTGGCCACCGGCCTGGTAATCCGCATCGTCAACATGTCGGGCTGGATCATGTGGGTGGTCAACGGCATCTTCGAGAACATCGGCATGGTCCAGGACGGCCTGCAGACCATCGCCCAGCCGGTTACCGTCACCGACCCGCCCAACGCGCCGGCGCTCAAGGTCAGCCGCGGCGCGGTGCATTTCGATGATGTCGACTTCCACTATGGCAAGGGTGCCAACGTGATCGAAGGGCTCGACCTGAACATTCGCCCGGGCGAAAAAATCGGCCTGATCGGCCCGTCGGGCGCGGGCAAGTCGACGTTGGTCAACCTGCTGTTGCGCCTCTATGACGTGCAGGGCGGGCGCATCCTCATCGATGGCCAGAACATTGCCGAAGTCAGCCAGGCCAGCCTGCGCGCGCAGATCGGCATGATCACCCAGGACACCTCGTTGCTGCACCGCTCGATCCGCGACAACCTGCTGTATGGCCGCCCCGGCGCCAGCGAGGCGGAGTTGCACGAAGCGGTTCGCCGCGCCCGCGCCGACGAGTTCATCCCGCAACTGTCGGACGCCCAAGGGCGCACCGGCTTCGATGCCCATGTGGGTGAGCGCGGGGTCAAGTTGTCGGGCGGCCAACGCCAGCGCATCGCCATTGCCCGGGTGCTGTTGAAGAACGCGCCGATCCTGATCATGGACGAAGCCACTTCGGCGCTGGACTCGGAGGTGGAGGCGGCCATCCAGGAAAGCCTGGAGACGCTCATGCAAGGCAAGACGGTGATCGCCATCGCCCACCGGCTGTCGACCATTGCCCGGATGGACCGCCTGGTGGTGCTGGACAAGGGCCGGATTGTCGAAAGTGGCAGCCATGCGCAGTTGCTGGAGCAACAAGGGTTGTATGCCCGGTTGTGGCACCACCAGACCGGGGGCTTTGTCGGGGTCGATTGAGTACTGCCCCCCTATCGCCGGCAAGCCAGCTCCCACATTTACTCCACAGATTTCATGGCCTGTGGTAATCCTGTGGGAGCTGGGCTGCCGGCGATAGGGCCATTACAAGCAATACAAAACCCTCAGTCCCGGCGGTAGGGCAACATCCCCCTCGCCTCCTCGGCATACCCCTTGACCCCTTCCCGCTCCTGCAGCAGAAAATCCTCCACCGCCCGCCGCAACCCCGGGTGCAGCAGGTAATGCCAGGACCGCGTCAGCACTGGCTCAAACCCGCGTATCAGCTTGTGCTCGCCCTGCGCCCCGGCATCGAAACGCTGGTAACCCTCGGCAATGGCAAAATCCATGCCCTGGTAGAAACACGTTTCGAAATGCAGCCGGTCGAACTCATCCAGGCACCCCCAGTAACGGCCAAACAGGCTGTCCCCCCCCACCAGGCTCAAGGCCATCGCTACATCGCGCCCACCCTGACGGGCCATTACCACACGCAGCGCCTCGGGCATGCGTTCGGCCAGCAGGCTGAAAAACTCGCGGGTCAGGTAAGGCGCGCGTCGGCGCACCGCATAGGTGTTGGCATAACACTGAAAGACGAAATCCCACTGTGCCTCGTCCAGTTCATCACCGCGATACCAACGGAATTCGATGCCCTGCCCCGCCACCTGCTCACGCTCCTTGCGCATCTGCTTGCGCTTGCGCGAGCTCAGGCTGTCGAGAAAATCCTGGAAGTCGCGGTAGCCCCGGTTTTGCCAGTGGAACTGACAGCCCAGGCGCTCCAACCATCCTGGCAGGCCCGCCAACTGCGCGTCCAGCGCCGGGTCGGTGAAGTTGATGTGCGCACTGGAAAGTCCGCCCTTGCCCAGATACTCCGGCAGGGCCTGCAGCATCAGCAAACCGTCAGCCGGGTCGGCCGTCAGCAGGCGTGGGCCGCTGACCGGGCTGAACGGCACAGCGCCGAGCAGCTTGGGGTAGTAGGCAATACCGGCCCGCTCACAAGCATCGGCCCAGCCGTGATCGAACACATACTCGCCAAACGAGTGCCACTTGCGGTACGCCGGCAGCAGCGCCCGTACCTGCCCGTCACGCTCCAGCACCAGGTGCTCGGCGGCCCAGCCGGTGTTGCGCTGCACACTGCCGCTGTCTTCCATCGCGCTGAGGAAGGCATGGCGCAGGAACGGTTGGCCCGCCGGCACCAGGGCATCCCAGGTGGCAGCCGGAAGATCACGCAAATGGGCAAGGCTATACAGGCTGGTCACGGTTTCGGCTCGCTGTCTGAAGGCGTTCAGTATCCCCAAGGAACGCTCCGCACTCAAATGACGAAAGCCGGGCTGATCCTTTTACTCTCAATTACTTAACAACAGTGCCACTAATTAGACATTAATCTGTAATTGGCCCCCGCAATACTTGCGCCTGTTTTCCGGAACCCCAGAACCTGTCTATTCAGGCCCTTTCCGAAGACATGCCAACGCAGGGGCAGGCGCTTGAGCCTCCCCCATTTTTTTCAGTAGGGAGAACCTTATGCGTCTTGTTTCTACACTTACCGGAGTGAGCCTCACCGGCATGATGCTGGCTCTGAGCGCCCCGGCCAGTGCTGCTGTCGACGCCAAGCTGCTCGAAATGCTCCGCGCCAACGGCTCGATCAACCAGGCGCAGTACAACGAACTGCAGGGCGACCTGGCAAAAGAAACCAAGGAAAAGGCCGACCAGAAAGCTCAGTCCGAACGTATGAGCTCCTTTGAACAAAAAGTGGCATGGGCCGCCAAGACCCAGATCAAGGGTGACGTGCGCCTGCGTTACGAAGACGTCAACGTCGACAACCCGATCTCCCGCAGTGGCAACCAGGACCGTGAGCGCGTGCGTGCCCGTGTCGGTTTCTACAGCGAGATCAACCCACAGGTTGACGCCGGCGTGCGTGTGGCCACCGGCAGCAGCGCCGATGCCCGCTCGACCAACCAGAGCCTGGACAACTACTTCGAGAAGAAATCGCTGTGGGTCGACCTGGCCTACCTCGACTGGCACCCGACTGCCGTGCCAAACCTGCACCTCATCGGCGGCAAGATGATGCAGCCATGGGTGAGCATGGGCGACATCATCTGGGACAGCGACATCAACCCGGAAGGCGTAGCGGCCACCTACAAGACCAACCTCGGCCCGGCCGAAGTATTCGGCAGCATCGGCCACTACAACCTGAAGGACAACGTAGACGGCGACGGCGTGCAGTACAAGCACGACGCACAGCTGTATGCGGCCCAGTTGGGCACCAAGTTCAACGCGGCTGACACCGTCAAGGTTACCGTGGGCGGCAGCATCTATGGCTACGACAACGACAAGGCCTCGGCTGCCCTGGCTTCGCTGGGCAACACCACCAACGAGTTCCAGCTGGTGGAAGGTTTCGGCCAGGTCGACTTCACCGGCTTCGCCATCCCACTGTCGGCCTACGGCCAGTTCGTCAAGAACACCGAAAGCACCGATGGCAAGGACAAGGCCTGGCTGGCTGGCCTGAAGAGCAAGATCGGCGCCTGGAGCCTGGACTACAACTACCGCGACGTGCAGCGTAACGGTGTAGTCAGCCTGTTCACCGACTCCGACTTCGGTAACGGCTTCACCGGTTCCCGTGGCCACAAGTTCAAAGTGGGTTACGAAATCGACAAGAACTTCGCCCTGGGCGCGGCCTACATGATGGCCAAGACCGACTACTCCAACCTGCCGAACAGCGATGCTGACGTAGACACCCTGCAGGTAGACCTGGAAGCCAAGTTCTAAGCGTCACCCTCTCTGCTTAAAGCTGAAGCGGGAAATGCCGACCCCATCCGGCGTTTCCCGCTTTTTTTGCCTGTGTGAAATGCGCCGGCCCCTTCGCGGGCTTGCCCGCTCCCACAGGATCACCACAGACCTGGAGAACTGTGCTGTACCTGTGGGAGCGGGCAAGCCCGCGAAAGGGCCGTAACAAGCGCCTCAGAAATCAGCGCTTGCGCAAGATCACACTACCTATCGAATACCCCGCACCAAATGAGCTCAACACGCCCAGCGAGCCCTTGGCCAGGTCATCCTGATAAAGGTGGAAGGCAATCACCGACCCCGCCGAACTGGTGTTGGCATAACGGTCGAGAATCACCGGTGCATCTTCCTCGGCCACTTCACGCCCCAGAAGCTTCTTGACGATCAGGTGGTTCATGCTGAGGTTCGCCTGGTGCAGCCAGAAGCGCTTCACATCGCTCGGTTGCAGGCCGTTTTCCTGCAGGTGCTCACCGATCAGCTCGGCCACTTTCGGGCACACCTCGCGGAACACCTTGCGGCCTTCCTGGATGAACAGTTTGTCTGCCGCACCCTCACCCTCTTCCGCTGCACGGTTGAGGAAGCCGAAGTTGTTGCGGATGTTGTTGGAAAACTCGGTCCACAACTTGCTGCTGACGATGTCGAACTGATGCGCCGAGGTGGCCTGGTCGGCACGCTCGATCAGCACCGCCGTGGCGGCATCACCGAAAATGAAGTGGCTGTCACGGTCACGGAAGTTCAGGTGGCCAGTGCACACCTCCGGGTTGACCATCAGTACCGCGCGCGCCTGGCCCAGGGCCACGCTGTTGGCGGCGGTCTGGATGCCGAAGGTGGCCGACGAGCAGGCCACGTTCATGTCGAAGGCAAAGCCCTGGATGCCCAGCGCCTGTTGTACTTCGATAGCAATGGCCGGGTATGGGCGCTGCAAGTTGGAGCAGGCGACGATCACCCCGTCGACATCGGCAGCCGTGCGGCCGGCGCGCTCCAGGGCCTGGCGAGCGGCGGCCACGGCCATTTCGCAGAGCACCGACGGTTCGTCGTTGGAACGCTCTGGCAGGCGTGGTTTCATGCGCTGCGGGTCGAGTATGCCGGCCTTGTCCATGACGAAGCGGCTCTTGATGCCCGAGGCCTTTTCGATGAATGCCGCGTCGGACACCGGCGCCGCTTCGACTTCACCGCGCTCGATGGCGGCGGCGTTGTCCTGGTTGAACTGCTGCGACCAGGCGTTGAAAGAGGCCACCAGTTCTTCGTTGGAAATGCTCTGGGCCGGGGTGTACAGGCCGGTGCCGCTGATCACGACGTTATGCACGGTCGTTCCTCTGGTCAAAGGCCATCGCCACGGGGCGCTGGCTGGAAATATGGCAGGTTAATGGCACTTTAGTGCCAACTCAGGGGTGTACGCTCACCCCTGTGGGAGCGGGCGTGCCCGCGAAGGGCCGCAAAGCGGCCCCAAATTGCACCAATATTGCCACAACTGTAGAAGTTTAGCCTTCCACCTGACTCCACTGTTTGCTCAGTCGCTTGTCGGAAATCGGCACCTTGGTCCCCAACTGCTGGGCAAACAACGACACCCGATATTCCTCCAGCCACCAACGGTACAAAGCCAGTTGCTCATCACGCTTGCCCTCTTGGGCATGCTTGTCGGCACGGGCCTTGTACTGCGCCCACAGGTTGGCCAGTTCGCCGGACCAGACCCGGTCCTTCTGCACTTGCGAACCCAGCTTTTCCAGGCGCAGTTCCACCGCCTTGAGGTAGCGTGGCAGCTCCTTGAACCACGCCGCGGGCGTTTCGCGCACAAAGCCCGGGTACACCAGGTTGCTTAGCTGCTGCTTGATGTCGTTCAGCGCCACCGCCTGGCTCAGGTCGATCTTGCCCTTGAAGCGCTTCTGCAGGCCATGCCAGAGCTTAAGCACCTCCAACGTCAGCCGCGCCAGGCGCTCGGCATGCTCGGCCCAGCTGCCGCGCTTGCGTTCAGCCAGCCCGGCCAGGGCCGCGCCATCACGAGGCAGTGGTTGTTCTCCCTCGAGAATGCAGCTGTCCAGGCTGGCCAGCAGAATGTCTTCGACCAGCGCCTCGACCCGGCCCATGTCACGGTACAGCAGGCCCAGTTCGGTCAGCCCCGGCAGCTTGCCGCGCAGGAACTTGGCCGGCTCGGCCAGTTGCTGCAGCAACAGCCGTTGCAACGCGCGACGGTGCTGGAACTCGGCTTCGGCCTGGGTCGAGAAGCGCCCTTCGCGCACGGTGCCGTTGTCTTCGACCAGCGCCGGGTACACGGTCATCGACAGGCCGGCAATCTTCTGCTGGGCGGTCTGTTTCACCTCGCTGAAGGCTTTGGCCTGTACCGGCTGTTCGCTTTTGGCATCACGCGGCACAGCCAGCGCTGCCTGGCTGGCAGCGGCAAAGCGTGCGGTCAGCTCGGCCAGGTCGCGGCCTTCGCCAAGGAACTTGCCTTGGCCATCGACCACTTCGATGTTCATCCGCAGGTGGCCTTCGACCAGTTTGACCGATTCTTCCCAGGCCTCATCGGACACCCGCGCACCGGTCATGCGTAACAGCTCCTGGCCCAGGGCCTGCGGCAGCGCCCCTTGGCCGAACGTCATGCGCGCCAGCGAGGCCTTGACGAAGTCCGGCACCGGCACGAAGTTCTTGCGCAGGGCCTTTGGCAAGTTGCGCACCAGCGCCACGCACTTGGCTTCAAGCAGGCCCGGCACCAGCCATTCCAGGCGTTCACCGGGCAGGCTTGGCAACAGCGGTGCCGGCACCCGCACAGTCACGCCGTCACGCGGGTGGCCGGGCTCGAAATGGTAGCTCAGCGGCAGGCGCAGCTCGCCCACTTGCATGCTGTCGGGGTACTGCGCTGCGGTCACCTCGCTGGCCTCGCGGGCCAGCACGTCCTCCTCGCGCATGATCAGCAGGTTGGCGTCCTTCTGGCTGCCCATGCGGTACCAGCTGTCGAAGGTCGCGGTCTGGTGTATTTCCGCCGGCAGGCGCGCTTCGTAGAAGGCGTACAGCGTTTCTTCGTCGGCCAGGATGTCGCGCCGGCGGGCCTTGGCCTCCAGCTCGTCAAGCTCCTCAAGCAGGCGTTTGTTGGCAGTCAGGCACTTGGCTCGCGACTGGATTTCGCCCCCCACCAGGCCTTCGCGGATAAACAGCTCGCGCGAAGTAACCGGGTCGATCGGGCCGTAGTGCACCGGGCGGCGGCCGACCAGTATCAGGCCGTACAGGGTGATCTGCTCATAGGCCACCACCTGCCCGCGCTTCTTCTCCCAGTGCGGTTCAAAGTGGTTCTTCTTGACCAGGTGGCCGGCCAGCGGCTCGATCCAGTCCGGCTCGATCTTGGCCACCATGCGCGCATACAGCTTGGTGGTCTCGACCAGTTCGGCGGCCATTACCCACTGCGGGCGCTTGCGCCCCAGGCCCGACGACGGGTGTACCCAGAAGCGCCGTTGGCGGGCACCCTGGTAGTCGCCCTCTTCGGTCTTCTGGCCGATCTGGCTCAGCAGGCCACTGAGGATGGCCTTGTGCATCTTCAGGTAGTCGGACGGTTCCTTGTTCACCGTCAACTGCAGCTCACGGCAGATCAGTGCCAGCTGGCGGTGGGCATCGCGCCATTCACGCAGGCGCAGGTAATTCAGGAAGTTCTTGCGGCACCAGTTGCGCAGCGGGTTGGCCGTCAGCGCCTGGCGCTGCTCTTCAAAACCACGCCACAGGTTGACCAGCGCGGCGAAGTCGGAGTCCACGTCCTTCCACTGTGCGTGGGCCTGGTCGGCGGCCTGCTGGCGCTCCGGCGGGCGTTCGCGCGGGTCCTGGACCGACAGCGCACTGGTGACGATCAGCACTTCCTGCAAGCTGCCCAGGCGTGCGCCTTCTAGCAGCATGCGGCCCAGCCGTGGGTCCACCGGCAGGCGCGCCAGCTGGCGGCCGATCGGGGTCAGCTGGTTCTCGCGGTTGACCGCCGACAGCTCTTGCAACAGGTTGAAGCCATCGCTGATGGCCTTGCCATCCGGCGGCTCGATGAACGGGAAGGCATCGATCGCGCCCAGGCGCAGGTGCAGCATCTGCAGGATTACCGCCGCCAGGTTGGTGCGCAGGATCTCAGGGTCGGTGAACGCGGGCCGGCTGTTGAAATCTTCTTCGCTGTACAGGCGTACGCAGATGCCGGGCTCGACCCGGCCGCAACGGCCTTTGCGCTGGTTGGCACTGGCTTGGGACACCGCCTCGATGGGCAGGCGCTGTACCTTGGCGCGGTAGCTGTAGCGGCTGATGCGCGCGGTACCGGTGTCGATCACGTAGCGGATGCCAGGCACGGTCAGCGAGGTTTCGGCAACGTTGGTGGCCAGCACCACGCGGCGCCCGGTGTGCGGTTGGAAGATGCGCTGCTGCTCGGCCGGCGACAGGCGCGCGTACAACGGCAAAATCTCGGTGTGGCGCAGCTGCGCCTTGCGCAGGATCTCGGCGGCATCGCGGATTTCCCGCTCGCCCGGCAAAAAGATCAGCACATCGCCCGGGCCCTTGCCCTCACTGCGCTCATGGTGCGCCAGCTCATCCAGGGTGGCGAGGATGGCCTGGTCGACGGTGAGGTCGTCTTCGATCTGGTTGCCTTCCTCGTCCTGCTCGCTGGTCAGCGGGCGGTACCAGGTTTCTACCGGGAAGGTGCGCCCGGACACCTCGATGATTGGCGCGTTATCGAAGTGCCTGGAGAAGCGCTCCAGGTCGATGGTCGCCGAGGTGATGATCAGCTTCAGGTCCGGCCGACGATGCAGCAGGGTCTTCAGGTAGCCGAGCAGGAAGTCGATGTTCAGGCTGCGCTCGTGGGCTTCGTCGACAATGATGGTGTCGTAGCGCTCCAGCAGGCGGTCGTGCTGGGTTTCGGCCAGCAGGATGCCGTCGGTCATCAGCTTGACCAGGGTGTTGGAATCGCTCTGGTCTTCGAAACGCACCTGGTAGCCGACCAGCCCGCCCAGCGGCGTACCCAGCTCCTCGGCAACCCGCGCCGCCACGCTGCGCGCGGCGATCCGGCGCGGCTGGGTGTGGGCGATCAGGCCATGGCTGCCACGGCCCAGCTCCAGGCAGATTTTCGGCAGCTGGGTGGTCTTGCCCGACCCGGTTTCGCCGGCGATCACCAGCACCTGGTTTTCGGCCAGGGCCTTCTTGATTTCATCACGCTTGGCGGCGATCGGCAGGTTGTCGTCGTAGCGCACGGTCGGCACGCTCTGCTGGCGCGCGGTGACCTGGGCGCAAGACGCCTGGACCTTTTCCACCCACTGCGCCAGCTTCGCCTCGTCGGGGCGCTTGCGCAGTTCGTGCAGTTGCCGGCGCAGACGATGGCGGTCGGCGATCATGGCGTGGTCGAGGTTTTGCAGCAGTTTGTCGATGGCGTGGTCAGTCATGGGGCTTTTTAGTGATGCAGGTGAGCCTGCTTTTTCATGATCGGCATTCGAAGGATGCGCGATTGTCGCAGATTTGGGCCTACTTTGCTGTCCAGGCTGGCACGGTCCCTGTAGGAGCGGCCTTGTGCCGCGATGGGCTGCGGCAGCAGCCCCAGGATTTGCGCCCCAGCACACATTGCCGGGGCCGCTTTGCGGCCCATTCGCGGCACAAGGCCGCTCCTACAGGGATCGCGTAGCGGCTGAAAGTTTAGCAAGGGCATATGTAAAGGTTGCCATTCACTGCTTTAATCAACCTTACGCCGCATGTGAGTATCAAAGGCATGACTCCCGTCCAGCCCATCGCCCCACCGTCGTCCCGCCCTTCGCTACCGAAGGCCCGGAGCCGTGCCGGGGAAAATCCGCTGGTTCACATCATCCTCGCCTTCTGGGCTTTGTGGCACTGCCGCCACGCGCGCCCACCGGACACCACGCTCACGCCATTGTGACCAAACCCGGCCTCCTTCCGGCCGTTTGACTCAACTGGGCCGCCTGCTTGTGCGGTGGCCCTGTGCGCCCGTGAGCGAATCAATCATGCACTTTGCACCCGTAGAGCAGGCTTCCCGTTTCCTGGCCGATAACCCCGATATCGAGCTGTTCGAGCTCTTTATCCTCGACGCCAACGGCGTACCGCGCGGCAAGCTGTTGCACCGCGAGGAACTGCTGGCCGTTTACCAGACCGGCCGGCCGCTGCCCAGCACCATCCTCGGCCTGACCCTGAACGGTGACGACGTAGAAAACTCGGGCCTGGTGTGGGACGTGGGCGACATCGACTGCCGCGCCTACCCGCTTGAAGGCAGCCTGGTGCGCTTGCCCTGGCGCCGGGTGCCAACCGCTGCCGTGCAGGTCAGCATGCACCCGAGCGAAGGCCTGCCGGCCAGCATCGCCGACCCGCGTCATGTGCTGCTGCGCACCATCGAAGCGCTGAAAGCCGACGGCTACCACCCGGTAATGGCCTGCGAGCTGGAATTCTTCCTGCTCGACCAGCACCGCGATGCCCAAGGCCGCCCGCAACCGGCGCTGGACAACGACGGTGGCCGCCCGCGCGCCACTCAGGTCTATGGCCTGCGTGAACTGGAGCAGATCGAACCGTTTCTCGCCGACCTGTACGCCGCCTGCAAGGCCCAAGGCATTCCGGCGCGTACCGCCATTTCGGAATACGCCCCAGGCCAGGTGGAAATCACCCTGGAGCACGGCGATGCGCTGCAGGCGATGGACCAGGCCGTGCGCTACAAGCGCCTGGTGAAAGGCGTGGCCCATGCCCACGGCATGCAAGCCTGCTTCATGGCCAAGCCGTTTGCCCACCTGGCCGGTACCGGCATGCACATGCACCTGAGCCTGGCCGACAGTGCAGGCAACAACCTGTTCGCCAGTGAAGACAAAGCCGGCACCCCGCTGCTGCGCCAGGCTGTGGCCGGCATGCTGCGCCACCTGCGCGACTCGCTGCTGCTGTTCTGCCCCAACGCCAACTCGTTCCGCCGCTTCCAGGCCAACAGCTATGCGCCGCTGGCGCCGACCTGGGGCGTGGACAACCGCACCGTGAGCCTGCGTGTGCCAGGCGGCCCGGCCAACAGCCGGCATGTGGAACACCGCATTTGCGGCGCCGATGCCAACCCCTACCTGGCCGCAGCGGCAATTCTCGCCGCCAGCCACCGGGGCATCCGCGAACAGCTGGACCCGGGCGCACCGGTGGAAGGCAACGGCTATGCCCAGGCCACCGAACACCTGCCCACCGACTGGCTGACTGCCCTCGATGCCCTGCAACATTCCCATTGGGCCCGCGAAGCATTGGGCGAAGACTTCCTTGGCGTGTACCTGAAGGTCAAACGCGCCGAGTACCGCCAGTTCATGGCCGAAGTCAGCGAGCAGGACTGGCGCTGGTACCTGCACCAGGCCTGAGCCCCTACATAACAAGGAACACCCATGAACGCAGCATTGAACAAAGGCCCGGCGCAACGTGCGCCGTCCTACTACAGCGCCACCCTCAACGACCACACCGAGTACCCGCAACTCAAGGGCACGGTGCAGGTGGACGTGGCCATCATCGGTGGCGGCTTTACCGGCGTCGCCACGGCGGTGGAGCTGGCCGAGCGTGGTCTGAAGGTGGCCATCGTCGAAACCAACCGTATCGGCTGGGGCGCCAGCGGGCGCAATGGCGGCCAGGTCACCGGCAGCCTGTCGGGCGACGAGGCCATGCGCACGCAGATGCGTAGCCACCTTGGCGCCGAAGTCGACGATTTCATCTGGCACCTGCGCTGGCGCGGGCACCAGGTGATCGAACAGCGCGTGGCGCGCTATGGCATCGACTGCGACCTCAAGCACGGCCACCTGCATGCGGCGATGAAGCCCTCGCACATGAACGAGCTGCGCGCATTCGAGGCCGAGGCCCAGCGCCGGGGCATGGGCGAGCAGGTGCAATTGCTCGACCGCGCTGCAGTGGCCGAGCACCTGCAGAGCCCGCTGTACCTGGGCGCGTTGAAGAACCTGCGCAACCTGCACCTGCACCCGCTCAACCTGTGCCTGGGTGAGGCCCGCGCTGCCCACAGCCTGGGTGCATTGATCTTCGAAAACTCCGAGGTGCTGGACATCGTCCACGGCCCGCGCCCGGCGGTGGTTACCGCCCATGGCCGGGTCGAGGCTCGCCAGGTGATGCTGGCCGGCGATGTGTACCACAAACTGGAAAAGCGCCAGCTCAAGGGCAAGATATTCCCGGCCATGGGCGGCATCGTCACCACCGCGCCGCTGGGTGAGCTGGCCGAGCAGATCAATCCGAAGGACCTGGCGGTGTACGACTGCCGCTTCGTGCTCGACTATTACCGCCTGACCGCCGACAAGCGCCTGCTGTTCGGGGGCGGCGCCAACTACTCGGGGAAGGATTCACGCGACATCGAAGGCGAACTGCGCCCGTGCATCGAACGCACCTTCCCGGCCCTCAAAGGCGTGCCCATCGAGTTCCAGTGGAGCTGCGCCATGGGGATCGTGGTCAACCGGATCCCGCAGCTGGGCAAGCTGTCGGACAACGTATGGTACTGCCAGGGTTATTCAGGGCACGGCATTGCCACCAGCCACATCATGGGCGAGATCATGGCCGAAGCGTTGACCGGGACACTGGAGAAGTTCGACACCTTTGCCCAGTGCAAGCATGTGCGGGTGCCGATGGGGGATTTGCTGGGCAACCCGCTGCTGGCGGCGGGGATGTGGTACTACCAGATGCTGGAAAAACTGCGCTGAGCCCGAAAGCGGTGCAACCTCTGTAGGAGCGGCCTTGTGCCGCGAAAGGGCCGCAAAGCGGCCCCAGGGTCTCAGCCGGAATGCTGAAATTGCTGGGGCCGCTTCGCGGCCCTTTCGCAGCACAAGGCTGCTCCTACAGGGACCGCGCTGGCGGGGCGTCAGGCGATCTTCTTCAAGCCTTGCTTCTTGAGCTCTTCATCGCGCAGCGCGCGGCGCAGGATCTTGCCCACGTTGGTGGTCGGCAGCGAATCGCGGAACTCGATCAGGCGCGGTACCTTGTAGCCGGTAACGTTGGCACGCATGTGCTCCATCACTTGCTCCTTGGTCACGGTCATGCCCGGCTTGACCACGATGAACACCTTGATCACTTCACCCGACTTCTCGTCGGGCACACCAATGGCTGCGCACTGCAGCACACCCGGCAAGGCCGCCAACACGTCTTCCAGCTCATTGGGGTACACGTTGAAGCCCGACACCAGGATCATGTCCTTCTTGCGGTCTACGATGCGCATGTAACCGTCGGCCTGGATCAGGGCGATATCGCCGGTCTTCAACCAGCCTTCGCTGTCGAGGATCTCGGCGGTGGCGTCTTCGCGCTGCCAGTAGCCCTTCATCACCTGCGGGCCCTTGACGCACAACTCGCCCACCTCGCCCAGCGGTAGCTCGTTGCCAGCGTCGTCGATGATCTTGCACAAGGTCGATGGCACCGGAATGCCAATGGTACCCACCTGGTTCGCTTCTGCCGGGTTCACCGCTGCCACCGGGCTGGTTTCGGTCATACCGTACCCTTCGCATATGGCGCAGCCGGTAACGGCCTTCCAGCGCTCGGCCACGCTCAATTGCAGGGCCATGCCGCCCGACAGGGTGATTTTCAACGACGAGAAGTCCAGCGCACGGAACGCCTCGTTGTTGCACAGGGCAACGAACAGGGTGTTGAGGCCGACAAAGCCGCTGAACTTCCACTTGCCCAGCTCCTTGACCATGGCCGGCAGGTCACGCGGGTTGCTGATAAGCACGTTGTGGTTGCCGATCAGCATCATGGCCATGCAATGGAAGGTGAAGGCGTAGATGTGGTACAGCGGCAGCGGGGTGATGAGGATTTCGCAGCCTTCATGCAGGTTCGACCCCATCAGTGCACGGCACTGCAGCATGTTGGCCACCAGGTTGCGGTGGGTCAGCATGGCGCCCTTGGCCACGCCGGTGGTGCCACCAGTGTACTGCAGCACGGCCACGTCGTTGGCCTGCGGGTTGGCCTCGGTCACCGGCTGGCCCTTGCCCAGGGCCAGGGCGTCGTTGAAGCGCACGGCCTGCGGCAGGCTGTAGGCCGGCACCATCTTCTTCACGTACTTGATCACGCTATTGATCAGCAGGCGTTTAAGCGGCGGCAGCAGGTCGGCCACTTCGGTGACGATGACGTGCCTGACCTGAGTCTTGGGTACCACCTTCTCGGCCAGGTGGGCCATGTTCGCCAGGCACACCAAGGCCTTGGCGCCGGAGTCGTTGAACTGGTGTTCCATCTCCCGCGCGGTATACAGCGGGTTGGTGTTGACCACGATCAACCCGGCACGCATGGCACCGAAGACCGCGACCGGGTATTGCATGACGTTGGGCAGTTGCACGGCAATGCGGTCACCGGGCTTGAGGTCGGTATGCTGCTGCAGCCAGGCGGCAAACGCCCCCGACAGCGCATACAGCTCGCCATAAGTGATAGTCTTGCCCAGGTTGCTAAAGGCCGGTTTGTCGGCAAAGCGTTGGCAGGATTGCTTGAGTACTGCCTGGATATTGGGGAATTCGTCAGGATTGATTTCCGCCGTAATCCCGGCTGGGTACTTATCCTTCCAAAAATTTTCGATCATGGAAGCCCACTCCTTCAGCAACAGCGAAGTTCGATTGGCGCGTCGATGCGCTTATTATTGATATGAGACGGCGGTTCGTTGCAAACCGGATCGTCTGAAAGCGGGCCGAGAGTAACAGCTTTGCCTGGGGTCGCCTAGAGGCCAAAACAGGCCTTGCAGTCACAAAAATGACTCAATGAACAATACAGGTCATTTTTAGAGTTTTTAACCAAAATGTCGCAGATCAGGCTGAAACAGGCCTGTTAGACCACCTTCAAGGCATTCGCGGGTGAACCCGCTGCCACAGGGGACCGCACAAAGCTTGGAGGCTGTGCAGTACCTGTGGGAGCGGGTTCACCCGCGAAACAGCCAACATAGACTCAAGCTATGTCCCGCAACTCCCGCCGCAGGATCTTGCCCACCGGCGTCATCGGCAACGAATCACGCAGCACGATGTGCTTGGGTACCTTGTAGCCGGTGAAGTTGGCTTTGCAGTAGGCCTTGAGCTCATCCACGCTCACCCCGCCCTCGCGCGGCACCACAAACAGCTTCACCGCCTCGCCTGAGCGCTCGTCCGGCACGCCGATGGCTGCACAGTTGGCAACCTTGGGGTGGCCCATCACCACGTCCTCGATCTCGTTGGGGTACACGTTGAAGCCCGAGACGATAATCATGTCCTTCTTGCGGTCGACGATGCGGGTGAAACCGTCCGGGTCGATCACCGCGATATCCCCGGTCTTGAACCAGCCGTCCGCATCCAGCGCTTGAGCAGTGGCCTCAGGCTGCTGCCAGTAACCCTTCATCACCTGCGGGCCCTTGATGCACAACTCGCCCCGCTCGCCCAGCGGCAATTCGTTGCCGTCATCGTCGATAACCTTGAACGCGGTACCCGCCACCGGGATGCCCACGGTGCCCAGGCGCGCCAGTTGGCCATAGGGGTTGGTGCTGGCCACCGGCGAGGTTTCTGTCAGGCCGTAGCCTTCGACAATGCGGCACCCGGTAAGGGCCTCCCAGCGTTCGGCAGTGGCCTTGACCAGCGCCGTGCCGCCGGAGTTGGTGACTTTCAGCGCCGAGAAATCCAGCTGGCGGAAACCGGGGTGGTCCATCAGCGCGACAAACAGGGTGTTCAGCCCCAACAGCGCCGAGAAACGCCACTTGCCCAGCTCCTTGATGAAGCCGGGGATGTCACGTGGGTTGGTGATCAGGACGTTGTGGTTGCCGGTGACCATCATGCACATGCAGTTCGCGGTGAAGGCATAGATGTGGTACAGCGGCAGCGGCGCGATCATCACCTCCTGGCCGTCCTTGAGCAGCTTCTGCCCGTCGGGGCCGTGCTGCGAGAAGCAGGCGAGCACCTGCAACATGTTGGCCACCAGGTTGCCGTGGGTGAGCATGGCGCCCTTGGCCAGGCCAGTGGTGCCGCCGGTGTACTGCAGCACGGCAATGTCGTCCAGGCTCAACGGCACCGGTTTGGGCGACTGCTCGCGGCCCTGGCGCAGCACCTGTTTGAACGATATCGCCTGGGGCAACTGGTAGGCTGGCACCATCTTCTTCAGCTTGTCGACCACCGTGTTGATCAGCCAGCCCTTGGCGGCGGGCAACAGGTCGCCCATCTTCGCCTCGATCAGGTACTCGATGCCAGTATCGGGCAGCACCTCCTGCACACGCTTGCCGAACATGTTCAGGTACACCAGCGCACGTGCGCCACTGTCCTTGAACTGGTGGCGCATTTCGCGCTCGGTGTACAGCGGGTTGGTGTTGACCACGATCAAGCCGGCGCGCATGGCACCAAAGACGGCGATCGGGTATTGCAGCACGTTGGGCATCTGCACCGCGATGCGGTCGCCCGGCTTGAGGTCGGTGTGCTGCTGCAACCAGGCAGCAAAAGCTGCCGAATGTCGCTCCAGCTCTGCGTAGGTCAGGGTCACGCCCAGGTTGCTGAACGCCGGGCGGTCGGCAAAGCGCTTGCAGGAGCGCTCGAACACCTCGACGACCGAGGTGTAGGCATTGATGTCGATGGTGGAAGGCACGCCCGCCGGGCGCTTGTCATTCCAGAAGTCGGCTTGCATTTATTATTGTTCCTCTGCCTGGACCTGCACTGCGTCCTTTAGTCCTTTACCTGATCGCCTGCAGGCGAAAAGGCGTTGATCCGACGTTAGCAGGTAAGCCCAAGGCGGCATATACGCCAAGTGCCGCCATTAACATTGTGAATCTTATTTGTGCCCTTCCTGCAATCCGGCCGGTTGTGCATACACTGTTCGGGTACCCGCGCGCACAAGGACCCGCCATGCCCCACGACGCCTTCTGGCTACCCGCCAGCGAGCACTGCAGCCTGCACGTGCACCAATGGCTGCCGGCCACACCGGTAAAGGCCGTGGTGCTGCTGGCCCATGGCATGGCCGAGCATGCCGGGCGCTACCTGCGCCTGGGCCATGCCCTGAGCGAGGCGGGCTTTGCCCTGTTCGCTGCCGACCAACGCGGCCACGGGCGCACCGCCGAGCTGGGCAGCCTCGGCCTGTTCGCCCGCCATCATGGCTGGAATGCCGTAGTCAACGACCTTGGGCTGCTGGCCCAGCACATCGGCCAGCAGTACCCGGGCACACCGTTGTTTCTGTTCGGCCACAGCATGGGCAGCTACATCGCCCAGGCTTACCTGCTGCACCACAGCGCCAGCCTTCACGGGGCGATTCTCAGTGGCTCCAACTACCAACCGGCGGCGCTGTATCGCGTGGCGCGGCTGATTGCCAGGCTGGAGGCCTGGCGCCAGGGGCCGCAGGGCAAGAGTGCGCTGATCGAATGGTTGTCGTTCGGTTCGTTCAACAAAGCGTTCAAGCCCAACCGCACGGCGTTCGACTGGCTTAGCCGCGACCCAGCCGAGGTCGACCTGTACGTCAGCGACCCGTTGTGCGGCTTTCGCTGCAGCAACCAGCTGTGGCTCGACCTGCTGCAAGGCTTGGCGCAAATCAGCCAGCCGGGTAACCTCGCGCAGATCGATCCGAACCTGCCCATGCTGGTAATCGGTGGTGAATGTGATCCGGTCAGTGCCGGCAAGCGTCTCACCCATCTGGCCGACGCTCTGCGCGCGACCGGCAATCGACATGTACAGCTGCGCGTCTATCCTGAGGCGCGGCACGAAGTACTCAACGAAACCAACCGTGACGAGGTCACCGCCGATATTCTCGGCTGGCTTGAACAGGCGCTGGCCCTTGGCCGCCCTGTGCGCAGTGAATGATAGCCGCCCTCGCCCAACGCTTAAGGAAGCACCGATGTCCCAGGTCACCAACACGCCTTACGAAGCCCTCGAAGTTGGCCAGACGGCCGAGTACAAGAAGTCCGTTGAAGAACGCGACATCCAGCTGTTTGCTGCGATGTCCGGTGACCACAACCCGGTTCACCTGGATGCCGAGTTTGCCGCCAAGAGCATGTTCCGCGAGCGTATTGCCCATGGCATGTTCAGCGGCGCGCTGATCAGTGCTGCAGTGGCCTGCACCCTGCCTGGCCCTGGCACCATCTACCTGGGCCAGCAGATGAGCTTTCAGAAGCCGGTGAAAATTGGCGACACCCTGACCGTGCGCCTGGAGATTCTCGAGAAGCTGCCCAAGTTCAAGGTGCGCATCGCCACCAATGTGTACAACCAGAACAATGAGCTGGTGGTGCAGGGTGAGGCCGAGATCCTGGCGCCGCGCAAGCAGCAGACAGTCGAGCTGGTGTCGCCGCCGAATTTCGTGGCTAGCTGAAAACCGAATTAGCCAGTTCCGGCCCTGTCGCCGGCAAGCCAGCTCCCACAGGATCACCACAGGCCTGAACATTGTGGTGATCCTGTGGGAGCTGGCTTGCCGGCGATAGGGCCGGTACCGCCACCCTCATTCAAGCGCCTGTAACCGCTGTTCGATATGCCGCCGCTCCGGCGCCTGCCGGGTCAGCGCCAGCGCCTGCCGCCACGCCGCACGCGCCTCCTCCAACTGCCCCAGCTGATAATGCAGCTCGGCCCGCGCCGCATGCGCCAGGTGATAGTCCAGCAGCTCACCGCGCGCCAGAATCCCTTCGACCTCCCGCAAGCCAGCCGCCGGCCCATCCCGCTTCGCCAGCGCCACCGCCCGGTTCAGCTCCACCACCGCTGAAGGCCAATGCCGCTGCAACACGTCATACAGCCCGACGATTTCCACCCAGTCCGTCTCTTCTGCCGTTGCCGCTTCAGCGTGTACCGCGGCAATCGCCGCCTGCACCGTATAGGCCCCGAATGCCCGGCTTTGCAGGGCCTGGCGCACCAGCTCGCAGCCCTCGTCAATGCGTTGCCGGTCCCACAGGCTGCGGTCCTGCTGTTCCAGCACCACCAGGTTGCCGTGGGCATCGGTTCGCGCCTGCTGCCGGGACGCCTGCAGCAGCATCAAGGCCAGCAGGCCGATCGCCTCCGCATCAGGCAACAATTGCACCAGCAGCCGCGCCAGGCGAATGGCTTCATCGCTCAGTTCCTGCTGCAGCAGTGACTCGCCCGAGGACGCCGAATAGCCTTCGTTGAATACCAGGTAGATCACCCGCAACACGCTCTCCAGGCGCTCGGGCAGCTCGTTCAGTTCCGGCACCTGATACGGGATGCCAGCGTCGCGGATCTTGGCTTTGGCGCGGACGATGCGCTGGGCGATGGTGGCCGGGCTTTGCAGGAAGGCGCGGGCAATCTGCTCGGTGGTCAGGTCGCAGACTTCGCGCAGGGTCAGCGGCACCTGGGCATCGGCTGACAGCGCCGGGTGGCAGCAGGTGAAGATCAGCCGCAATCGGTCATCCGCCAACAACTCTTCTTCACTGGGGTCGTGTGCCTGGCCGTCGAGCAGCATGCTCAGGTCTGCCTGAGAGCGGTCGAAACGGGCCCGTCGGCGCAGCGCATCGATGGCCTTGAAACGCCCGGTGGAAACCAGCCAGGCCCGTGGGCTATCGGGGATACCATCGCGCTGCCAGCGCTCGACGGCGATGAAGAAGGCATCATGCATGGCCTCCTCTGCCAGGTCGAAATCACCCAGCAGGCGGATCAACGTCGCCAGGATGCGTCGCGAATCCCGCCGGTACACGGCCTCGACTTCGGCACGCACCTGCGCCAGTGCCGTCATCAGTCGGGCATCCGCTGGGTCACCACCTCCACCAGGCGGTCCAGGCTTTCTCCCCAGCCCTGGTAGAAGCCCATTTCCTCATGGGCCCGGCAGTCAGCGGCATTCCAGTGCCAGGCGCGGGCGGTATAGCGGGTTTTGCCCTGCTCCTCGTCAAAGCTGATGACGGCGGTCATGAAGGCCTTGTCCGACGGCACCCAACCGGGGCCAAAGGCATCGGTGAACACCAGCCGGCGCGGCGCGGCAATTTCCAAGAAAACGCCCTGGGTCGGGTATTCACTACCATCCGGCGCCCGCATCAGGGTGCGGAATCCCCCCCCAACCCACAACTGCATCTCGCACTCCGGGGTGGTCATGCCGTGCGGCCCCCACCACTGCATCAGCCACTGGGGTTCGGTCCAGGCGCGAAACACTTTGGCCGGTGGTGCGTCGATCAGCCGGCTGATGGACAACTCGTGGCGTGCTTGCGCGGGGTGTGCAAGGCTCATGCTGATGGTTCTCCGTAGCTGTCAGGGTTGCAGTTCGCGCACCGGTCGCACCTCGACACTGCCGACCCGTGCGGCCGGGATGCCCTTGGCGATGTTCAGCGCTTCGTTCAGGTCGCGGGCTTCCACCAGATAGAAGCCCGCGAGTTGCTCCTTGGTTTCGGCAAACGGGCCGTCGGTCAGGCTCATGTGCCCGTTACGCACCCGAACCGTGGTGGCGGTTTGCACAGGCTTGAGCGCCTCGGCCGCCAGCATTCGCCCCGAGCCATGCACGGCTTCGGCGTAGGCCATGCATTCGGCGTCTTCCGGGCTGTCGGGCAGGCTGTGCAACAGCCCCTCGTCACAATAGACCAGGCACAGGTATTTCATGGTCGCCTCCAGGGCATCGGCAAAGTGCGTTTGGCGATAACGGCTCAGGGCTTGAGATCGAACAGGGCTTTTTGCGTTTCCATGTCGAAAGGCGCCGACCAGTGTTCGTGGATGACCTGCCACTGGTCACCTTTCCGACGATAGCCCACGGTGGCGCGCATGAAGCCGCACTGGCTTTCGTCGTCGCCCGGGCCGCAGCGGTTCAGCCAGTGGGCCAGGGCCAGGTCGCCCGCGGCATGTACGGTGAGTTCGGCCAGTTCGAAGACCATGGGGCCGGTGCACATGCCCATGCACATTTCCCAGTGCGCCGTGTAGGCGGCCTTGCCTTTGAATTGCAGGGCCTGGATGGCATCGAAGGCAACGATGTCATCGGCATAGGGGGCGGTGATATTGGGGATGTCACGATCGCGCACGGCCTGCATCCAGCGTTCGATCAGTTGGCGGATCTCGGTTTCGGCTGCGGTGCTCATCGGGGTGCCTCCGACAGTACGTAAGGTTTTGACACGCAGTGCGGCGTGCCTTCACCTATGGTCGAACGGAGAGCGAAGGAATCGACAGGCCTTGGTAACTATTCTGTTCAGTGACGGCAGGATATTACCTATGCGCTGCGTTAGAGCAGCGTGGCTCAGGCCATCGCGGCTTGTTCAAATACCTCATCAGCCCACTGATTCAGGCTTTTACCGGCAGCACGGGCAGCGACACTCGCCGCAGCATGAACCTCAGGCCGAATTCTCAGCATGACCTTACCCGAAGCAGGCTTCTCCGGAGTAATGCCCTGCTCTGCACAATCGGCCAGGTAATCCTCCAGTGCATCGCGGAACGCTTCATGCAATTCGGGCACCGACCTTGCGTGAAAACTGATGATGTCTCGCATACCGAGCACACGGCCGACGAAAATGTCATCACGCTCGTCGTACTCGATACGAGCGGCGTAGCCTTTGTAGCGCATGCAACTCATGTCCTGACCCCTGCCCGTAATAGAAATTCGCGAGCTTCTTCAATCTGATACCGCTTGGCTTCTTTACCTGGATGAGGCCGGTGACACCTCCAGCAGTGCTCACCAAGCAGCAGCTTGACCCTTGAGCCTTGCCGCTCCTGCACCTGGCCACCGAGATGGAGTATCAATGCCTCAATTTCGGAAAAAGCCAACGACGCCGTGGTCGGCGTTCGGAAAATTGCGTCGAGAATTTTGCGGTATCGAGTGTTCATCGAAAAATGCTATCAAATTAAGATAGCACTTTTTCCTCGATATTCATTCAGGATTTTACATTGCCGAGTTGTAAGACCGCTGATGGCCCTCTAGCCTGGGGAAGCAAGAGGGCCATCAATCTTTGACAAGGCCCGATCAACCCTGCTGACAACCCTCACCCATGGCCCGGTACTGGATGGTGTGCACCTGGCCCTGGTGGTCTTCGTAGGTCATGGTCGCAGGCACCACTTCGCAGACATTGGGGATGGTCGAGAGGTTGATCACCCGTTTGATGTCCAGGTTCATGGTGTAGTCGTACTGCTGGGCCACAGGCTGGCTGGAGACAGGTTGGGCCTCGTCGGCAAGGGCGAACGAGGACAGACCGACCAATGCAAGAATCAGTAATGGTTTCATGTGGGTTTGCCTTTTGAGCATTCAAGCTGATCGATTGACTTCTAATGCCGTCAGTGGCGCGGAGAAGTTGCCATCTACGGTGAAGATGGCACGAAGTACCGATCCCGCTTCGTACTGCCAGGGGGGATGAGTAAAATTTTACTCCCGGTTCGCAATAGTTGAACCCTGAAGTCGGTTATTCACCCTTGCCGTATTTGCAACAATCTGCGTCAAATTGGCCGCAAAATCTCACGCCAGAGCCTTTGGCGAGCTTTCAGGGCAGGACCCGCCATCTCATTAAAAAATATTCACTGCTCGAAACTCTCGGCCACAGAACGCCGGCTGCTGGACCACTTTTACCGCCAACACGGCTCGCGCATGCGGGCTGCGGGCGACGCTGAACTGTGGGTGGCAAGGGCCCCGGGCATCGTTGCAGGCTTGAGCCTGAGTGGGGTGGGTGAAGGCTTTTGGTTGACGGGACTGTTCGTAGACCCGCAGCAGCGTGGCCAAGGCGTGGCCGGGCAATTGATCGAGGCGGCGCTGGAACAGGAAAAGGGACCAACCTGGCTGTTCTGCCACCCGGACCTGGTGCCGTTTTATGCGCGCCTGGGTTTCCACATGGCCGTGCAACTGCCCGAAACCCTGGCCGGTCGCCTACAGCGCTACCAGCGTAGCAAACGCCTGATAGCGCTACAGCGGGGTCAGTCGTCGCTGAGTTCAAGCCCGGGGAACAGCACCTCGGTGTAGCCGAACCTGGCAAAGTCCTGAATACGCGACGGGTACAGCCGGCCGATCAGGTGGTCGCACTCATGCTGCACGACCCGCGCATGAAAGCCGTCGGCAAAGCGGTTGATCGGGCTGCCCTGGGGGTCGACCCCTTCGTAGCAAATATGCTTGAAGCGTGGCACCACACCCCGCAGACCCGGTACCGACAGGCAACCTTCCCAGCCGTCCTCCACTTCAGTGGACATCGGCGTGATGACCGGGTTGATCAAAATGGTCTGCGGCACCGCTTCGGCATCCGGGTAGCGCTCGCTGCGCTCGAAGCCGAAAATCACCAACTGCAGGTCGATACCAATCTGTGGCGCGGCCAGGCCTACGCCGCCCACATGGCGCATGGTTTCGAACATGTCGTCGATCAGTTGCTGCAGTTCGGCAGTACCGAGCATGTGCTCGGGCACTGGCGGGGCGATGCGCAGCAGGCGTTCGTCGCCCATCTTTAAAATGTCACGGATCATCTGGGGTTCGGCTCGGAAGGTTGGTGCTGGCTCGGTTGCGGGTGTTCATGGCCCAGCACGGTGATGGTTTCCGGGGCCTTGTGCCCTTCGAAATCCTTCTCGCCAGGGTTCTTGCCCTCGCTCGACATGTGCTCGATCACCGCATTCATCTCCGCGCCCAGCAGCAACACGGCGGCGGAAATATAGAAATACAGCAACAGCACGATGATTGCACCAATGCTGCCGTACATGGCGTTGTAGTCGGCAAAGGTTTTCACGTAGTAGGCAAAGCCCAGTGACGCCACGATCCACACCACCACCGCCAGCACCGAGCCGGGGGTGATGAAGCGAAACTTCTGTTTTACGTCAGGCATCACGTAGTAGATCAGGGCCACCGCCACCATCAGCAATATGATGATCACCGGCCAGCGCAGAATGGTCCAAAGCGTGACAATGAACTCCTGCATGCCGATCTGGGCGGCGATCCATTCCATCACCTGCGGGCCCAGCACCATCAGCGCTGCGGCCGCCAACAGCATGCCAGCGAGGCCGATGGTGTAGAAAATGGAAAGCGGGATACGCTTCCACACCGGGCGGCCTTCGGGCACATCGTAAGCAGCGTTCATCGCGCTCATCATCAGGCGCACGCCAGCCGACGCGGTCCACAAGGCAATCACGATACCCACCGACAACAGCCCGCCCTTGGACTGCTGCAACTGGTCGATCACCGGGTTGACCTGTTCCAGTGCCTGAGGTGGCAGCACCAGTTCCGATTGCAGACGCAGCCACGAAAAGAAGTCCGGCAAATGCAGGAAACCAATCAGGGCAATGAGGAACAGCAAGAAAGGGAACAGCGAGAACAGCGCCTGGTAAGCCAGCGCGGAGGCGTAGGTGGACATCTCGTCATCAAGAAATTCCTTGACGGTACGAACCAGCACGCGGTGCAAGGGCAGGCCCTGCAGGGCGGAAAAAATCATAGCGTCTCCTTTCGCCGCTCGATCGATTCAACAGACAAGTCTAATAGACCATACCGCTGCTGTGCTGCTCCCGGCCAATGCATCAAAATTGTGTAAGCCTGTATCAGCCTCTTCGCGAGCACGCCCGCTCCCACAGCCAGGTACTTGTGGGAGCGGGCGTGCCCGCGAAGAGGCCGGTTCAGGTTGCCTCAAATCAAGGCTTCTTCACTGCATCCTTTACATCGCCCTTGACCTGCTGCGCCTCGCCTTTCAACTCCTGCGCCTTGCCTTCTGCGCGCAGCTTGTCGTTGTCGGTCACCTTGCCAACACCCTGTTTCACGTTGCCGATTGCTTCGTTGGCCAGACCTTTCGCTTTGTCTTTAGTACCGCTCATGGCAAAACTCCTGCAAATGGAGACACGTGAACCGTGTCGACAGAAGGTGGACCCACTACCCTCGCCGGGAGTTTCAACGGATTTTCCAGTCACAAGCCGAGCGGTAAAACTGCGGGCGAATACCGCACCAAATCCCCTCGGCGCACCTACGCAGCTGGCATCGCTGCCCTAAAATGCCCGCAAACGTCCGCCCAGAGCAGGCTGACACTCGATAAAAACAATGTTTTCCGGATACCCGCACCCATGCGTCTGATGCCTGCGCTGGTGGCCTTGCTGCCACTGCTCCCCCTGCCCGCCCTGGCCGCCGCACCGGCCAACCCCGAAACCCTGCGTGTCGAGCGCTACGCTGACGACGACCAGCCCGGCTCGCTGCGCTGGGCCATCGAAACCAGTAACCAGAACCCCGGCCACTACAGCATCGACATTGCCGCCGTCGGCCAGCCGCCCTACGTGATCCGCCCCAGCCGTGCGCTGCCGGAAATCAAGGGGCCGGTGCGCATCACCGGCCTGCCTTGGGCCCGCGATGGCCAATACATCGCCATCGACGGTTCGGCCTACATCAAGGACCAGGGCGTACGTACCTGCCCCGGCGCCCTGCCCGGCCAGTTCGGCACTAACGTGCGCACCACCACCAACCCCGGGCTGGTGCTGCGCGACACCCAGGGCGTGCACCTGAGCGGCCTGGAAGTGCGCAACTTCTGCATCGGCATCCTGGTCAACCGCGCCAGCGGCAACGTGATCGAAGACAACCGCATCGTCGCCAACAAAGGTGGCGCGGGCATCATGCTGACCGGTGACGACGGCGCGGGTAACCCCACCGCCACCACCACGAACAACAACAAGGTGCTGCGCAACCAACTGATCGACAATGGCGACGGCCTGGAGCTGACCCGCGGAGCGGCATTCAACCTGGTGGCCGACAATCTGTTCCGCTCCACGGCGGCCAACCCCGAACCCTCGCAGGGTATCGAGATTCTGCTGGGCAACGACAACAGCGTGGTGCGCAACCGCTTCGAGAACTACTCCGACGGCCTGCAGATCAACTGGGGCAAGCGCAACTACCTGGCGGCCAACACCTTCAGCGGCAACTCGATCGGCGTCAGCGTCACCGGCGAGGGCAACATCCTCGACGGCAACCTGATCCACGGCAACCGCATCGGCGTTGCACTGCGCCCGGAACCGGATGCTACCGCCACGCGCCTGAGCGGCAACCGCATCTGGGGTAACAGCCAGGATATCCGCCGCTGTGAAGCGGGCGGTTCGTGCGTGCCGGGCCAACGCACCGGCGCCATCGTGTTTGGCGTGCCTGCGCAGGCGCATGCGCTGTATGTAGGTTCGCGCGGGGTGGGCGCCGACTTGCCGAAGAAAGACCAGGCGATCATCTGCGATGCCAACGGCGAGCCCAAGCCTTGCCAGCCGCTGCCCAACCATAACCAGCAGGCGCCAAGGCTGATTGCGCTGGAAGGCAATGTGTTGCGCGGTGAAGTACAGGGGCCGGAATCGAGCCTGCTGCGGGTGGAGTTCTTTGGCAATGCCGAGGCGAATGGCACCGAGGCGGAGCAGTACCTCGGGGAGGTGCTGGTGAACAGTGACAGACAGGGGCAAGCGCGGTTTGCACAAGTGCTGGAGAACATCGGTGGGTTGCGCAGCTTTACCGCGACCGTAACCACTGCCGATGGGGCAACCTCCGAGTTGAGCCTGCCGGTTCGGCGGTAAGGCTTCCCGCCTCTTCGCGGGCTTGCCCGCTCCCACAGGGACCGCACGGTTTACAAACCCGTGGTAAACCTGTGGGAGCGGGCGAGCCCGCGAAGAGGCCGGCACAGGCACCGCAAGTTACAAACCTTGCCCCGCCCGTTGCCACCCCTCACAATGCAGGCCTTCATAGCGTCAACCCGCAGGAACCTGCATGAAACTCGACAAACCCGCCGCCATCGCCCGGCGCAACGAAGCATTGGCCAAGCCGGTGCTGAACAGCAGCAACACCCTGTTCGCCATCCTGGACAACAAACGCAACCTGTGGTGGTTCGAAGTGCCCGTGAAGCTGCTGGGCAAGGGCCAGGCCGACTGGGTCAACCTGCTGCTGCACACGCCAGAGAGCGATGAGCTGCAGCACCTGAAAGTGCCCACCAACTTCCTCAAGGCTCACCTGGAGCAGATGGAAGTGCGCAAGCCCGGCAAGCGCCGCTCCACCATCAGCCTGGCCCTCAGCGCCGACCGCGACTCGCTGCTGCGCGACACCCGTCCGGGTGGCGAGCAGCTGGACTTCCGCAACTTCGTACAGCCGTAAGGCCGTCAGGCCTTTTCGATGCGATCGTCATGGATGACGATCAGGCCCTGCTTGAACAACGCGCCGATGGCCTTCTTGAAGTTGCCCTTGCTGACGTTGAACAGCTTGCTGATCAGGGCCGGGTCGCTCTTGTCGCACACGCCCAACACCCCGCCTTCAGCCTCCAGGCGCGCCATGATCTGCTCTTGCAGGCTGTCGGCCAGGGCCGCACCTACCGGTTGCAGGCTCAGGGCGATCTTGCCGTCGTGGCGCACTTCCTTGATGAAGCCTTTCTCGTGCATGCCCGAACGCAGGAACTTGAACACCTCGTTCTTGTGGATCAGGCCCCAGTGACGGTTGTTGATGATGGCCTTGAAGCCCATCGGCGTTTCGCCGGCCACCAGCAACTCGACCGGTTGCCCGACTTTGTAGTCGGCCGGGGTGACGTCGAGGTAACGGTCCAGGCGTGACGTGGCGGTGATGCGGCGGGTGCGCTTGTCGAGGTAGACGTGCACCACGCAGTAATCGCCGATCTTCAGCTGCCGTGCCTCTTCCGAGTACGGCATCAGCAGGTCCTTGGGCAGGCCCCAGTCCAGGAAGATGCCGGCACCGTTGATGTCCTTGACCTTGAGGCTGGCGAACTCCCCCACCTGCACCTTGGGCTTTTCGGTGGTGGCGATCAGCTGATCTTCGCTGTCCAGGTAGATGAATACGTTCAGCCAGTCATCCACCTCGGTTTCGGCGTTTTTCGGGATGTAGCGCCCCGGCAGCAGGATCTCGCCATCGGCGCCGCCGTCCAGGTACAGGCCGAAGTCCACGTGCTTCACGATTTGCAAACTGTTGTAACGCCCAAGCAGAGCCATTTCCGATGATCCTCAAGACAAGGGGGCTATTTTCCAGACAGACACGGGGTGGTGTCAAAGCTTCCGGACGGTTGCCCCTTTGTGCTTGACGTTCTGGGGCGCTGGATCAGAAATCGTAGCGCAGGTCCAGCATCGCGTTACGCGGTGCGCCATAATGGCCATAGCTGCCGGCTATACCGGAGTAGTATTTTTCGTCAAACAGGTTATTCACGTTAATAGTGGCCGTCAGCTGTTCAGTCACCTGGTAGCGAGCCATGAGGTTGACCACGGCAAAATCGTCATCCTTGGCCTTGGCATTGTTGATGTCGGTAAAGGTCAGCGATTTGCTCGAATCCCAGTTCACGCCGCCGCCAACTGTCAACTTGTCCCAGTCGCCCTTTAGGTGATAGGTGGTCCACAGGCGGAAGGTGTCCATGGGCAATTGAGTGGTCAGGCGTTCCCCATCGGCACCCTTGGTTTTGGCGTGACTGTAGCCTGTCTGCACGTTCCAGCCCGGTGCGATCTCACCAGTAACCTCAAGGTCAAAGCCCTTGGTCTTCGCCCCATCGACTGCACGATAAGCCGAAGAGCCGGTCGGTGTGAGCTGGCCAGGATCGAGTTCGGCAAAATTGTCGCGCTCGACCATGAACACAGCAGCGCTGGTGTTAAGCCGGCCTTGGAAGAACTCGCCTTTCCAGCCTGCTTCGTAGTTCTTGCCGACTACCGGTTCGAGGACTTTGCCATCCTTGTCCATCGACGTTTGCGGTTTGAAGATGTCGGTGTAGCTGAAGTACACGGATTGTTCAGGCGTAAGGTCATAGATCACACCTGCGTACGGCGTTACCTGGCCGGTTTCACGCATCTTGCTGACTGTATTGGTGTTGGCGATCAGGGACGTCAAGTCTGAGCCGTAGGTGTACTGCGAAACCCGGGCACCGAGCAGCAGATGCAGATCATTGGTAAGGTTGAAACGGTTGGCTACGTAGTAGCCGCTCTGACGTGTCTTGATGTTGAAAATCAAGGATGGGCGGTAGCCGTCGCGTGCCAGATAGTTGTCCCAGTTGTAGAAGTTGAAGGTGGCGATGCCGCCTGTCTGGGAGTGGTGGTCATTCTCGTACTCAGAGTAGTTGTAGCCCAGTACCAGGTCATGACTGCGACCTAATAGGTCGTAGGTACCGGCGAGGTTGACGTCCAGGCCTTTTTGCGTCTGGTCGGCAGAAATCTTGGCTCGCTCGGCGCTTGCCGAACCGGTTGCCTCGTTGAGGTAAGCGACACCGGACGTGCTCCGGTACCAACCCAAGTCGGCATCGCGGTCCACATCCATATAGTTGGCCACTACCCGGAGCTTCCAGTCGTTCACCAACTGCTGCTCCAGGGTAGCGGTGTAGTTCATGGTTTCGAAATCGTCATACATCCACCGTGCGCCGGAGCTAGTGGAGCGGGAGAAATCGGTTTGCTTGCCATTGGTGAACAACAGCGGAACACCAGGCGAGCCAGTCGACCGGTATTTCTGATAGTCGACACCAAAGCGGGCCAAGGTCGTGTCGGTCACATCAGCCTCGATGACCCCATAAAAGATCTCGCGTTTCTGGTCGTACCAGTCCATGAACGTGTGGCTGTCTTGCTTGGCCGCAACCATGCGTCCTCGTACGTTGCCGCTTTCGGTCAACGGGCCAGATACGTCGGCTTCGCTGCGATAGTTGCCCCAGGAGCCTACGCTGCCCTTGATATAGGACTTGAACTCATGGGTTGGCTTTTTGCGGATCAGGTTAATGACCCCGCCAGGTTCACCTGCTCCCGTCATCAGGCCTGTGGCACCGCGGACGATCTCTACCCGATCGTACAACGCCATGTCCAGAAGTGTGCTGGGCATGTTACGCGTCTGGTTTTCCTGGCTTGTATTGACGCCATCGAATTGGTAGGTGTCGATAGCACTGCCGCGGGAATAGACGTTGAAGCGTTCTCCTCCATCTTGGGAAATGGTGATACCTGGCGTCTGTTTCAGCACATCGGTAATGGCGCCTAGATGTTGATCATCCATACGTTGACGGGTAACAACAGTGATAGATTGCGGCGTTTCACGAAGCGACAGATTCATCTTGGTGGCGGTGCTGGTCAACCCGGTCGTATAAGACCCGGTCCCTTCCGTCGTAGCCCCAAAACCCGAGGCATTGATGCTTGTCGCGCCCAGTTCGAGCGCTCCATCCGTCGAGCGTGGCACCAGCACGTAATTGCCATTGCTCGCGGCCATCACCTGCAGGTCAGTGCCGGCCAGCAACCGGGCAAAACCTTGCTCGACGCTGTATGTCCCCTGCAAACCCGGGCTGCGCTTGCCCTGGGTCAGTTCTGCGTCGAACGACAACACCACCCCGGCATCACTGGCAAAACGGCTGAGCACTGCACCCAGTGGCCCTGCGGCGATGGCATAGCTGCGAGCGGCTTCGGCGGCACTGGCTTGCCCGGCGCTGGTCAGTGGATGAACTACCCCGGCCTGCAGCAGCAAGGCGGCGCTGAACATGGCGACAACGAGGGGTTTTCTGGGGTAGCTGTGGCGGGTAACACGGGGGTGCATGGGGGGCTCCTTCAAAGGCCAGTGGTGGCGGTTTGCAGGAGGGGTCGTGTGAAACCGGAAAACCGACAATGCAAACGAGAAATATTTTAAAAAACTGTTTCCTGCACTATGCGGTCGCTTTGAGACCCTTCGCGGGCATGCCCGCTCCCACATTTACTGCAACAGCCTTGCCCCCTGTGGGAGCGGGCGCGCCCGCGAAGGGCTGCGCAGCAGCCCCAATCCCAGGTTCAGGCTAAAGGCCGTACCCGCACCCAGAACCGCGTGCGGGTTTCGATCCGCACTGGCAGCGCCTGGGCGATGGCGTCCAGTGCGCGTGCCGTATCGTCCAGCGGGAAGGCCCCGGACAGGCGCAGGTGCGAAACCTCCTTCGAACACTCGATGAAGCCCGGGCGATAGCGCTGCAACTCATCCAGCACCCGACCCAGCGGCCAGTTGTCGATCACCAACCGTCCATTGATCCATTCGTCCCGGTTCGGGTCTAGCAACTGTGGCGCGGGCAGCGGCCCTGAGCCAAAGCGCAGGCTCATGCCCGCCTCCACCCGCAACGGTTCAGGCTCTGCCCGGTTGCGCACGGCAACGGCATGCTCAAGCACATCCAGTTCTGTCTGCCCGTCCAGCTGGCGCACGACAAAACGCGTACCCAACGCGCGCATCTCGCCCTGCTGGCTGCGCACGCTGAGTGGCCGTGCATCCTTGCCTGTGGTCACCATGATTTCCCCAGCACGCAGGATGATCAGGCGCTGCTGGTGGTCGTAACGGATGTCCACGGCACTGGCCGTGTTCAGGGTGAGCTGGGTGCCATCTTCCAGCCGCAGCTGACGCCGCTCGCCCGTGGCCGTGCGCACATCGGCCAGCCACAGCGGCGTCTGCCGGTAGCCAGTCCAGGCCAGGCCCGACACGCCAAGGCCCAGCACCAGGCCCTTGAGCACGGTACGCCTGCCTGCCAGTGGTTGTTCCACCAACAACGTGCGCTGCGCCACGGTCGCCGGCACGCTGCACAGCTCGGCGTGAAAGGCCTCCAGCCGCTGCCAGGCCCACTGATGAACAGGGTCGCCCTGGTGCCACGCCTGCCAACGCTGGTACAGCGCCGGGTAGTCCGGCCCGGCACTCAAGCGGGCATGCCACTGCGCCGCATCGCGCAGCGCCTGGCGTTGCTGCGCCGGGCTCACAGCTCGGCATCCAGCGCGAACAGCAGGCACTGTTCGGTGGCCTTGGCGATGTATTTGGTCACCGAACTTACAGACACCCCCAGGCGCTCGCCGATTTCGGCATAGCTCAAGCCTTCGAGGTGCGACAGAAACAGCGCCTGGCGCACCTTGTGGTTCAGGCCGTCCAGCATGGCATCGAGCTGCAACAAGGTTTCCAGCAGGATCACCCGTTGCTCGGCAGACACCTCCAGCAACTCCGGCTCCAGTGCCAACGCCTCCAGGTAGGCCTGCTCCAGCGAGCGCCTGCGCAAATGGTCGACCATCACCCGCTTGGCCACCGTCGCCAGAAAATTGCGTGGCTCACGCAACGGGTGGGCCACTGTGCTGGCGATCAGGCGCACGAAGGTGTCCTGGGTCAGGTCCGCCGCCCGCTCCCGGTCGCCCAGGCGCCGGCGCAGCCAGCCTTGCAGCCAGCCGCTGTGGTCGCGGTACAGGCAGTGCATGTCATCGTGCGGTGCAGGCGGGACCTTGTACACGCAATCATCCTTGTAACGATGCGGATAAGAATTAGTCGCAATAATAGTGAGATTGCCGATGGAAGGGAATCGCCATTGCTGCGATGCAATGGAACCCTGCGGCTACCCTTACCTCTACCGATTGGCCGCCACTGCAAGGAACAGCAAATGCCTGCACGCCTGTCCAAAGCCCTGCTTATCACCCTCGGCTTCGCCCTGGCGCTGGCCGCCTGCAGCCGCATCGACCTGGCCTACCGCAACCTGGACCGCCTGGTGCCATGGTCGCTGGGCGATTACCTGGACATGAACAGCGAGCAGAAGGCCTTGCTCGACGACCGCTTGCGCGAACACCTGGCCTGGCATTGCAAGACCCAGCTGCCCGGCTACATCGACTGGCTGGACCGGGTACGCGGCATGGTCGCCGATGGCCAGGTGACCGACCAGGCGCTGGAGCAACGTACCCGCGAGGCCCGTGAGGCGATTGGCCGGGTGGCAGAGGAGATCACCCCGTCGGCCACGGAACTGTTGCGCGGCATGAGCGACAGCCAGGTGGCGGAAATGCGCGAGGCGTTCCGCGAGGACATCAGCGAACGGCAGAAAAAGTACGTGGATACCCCGCTGCCCAAGCAAATCGCCCGGCGTAGCGAGCGCATGGAGAAACGCCTGACCCCGTGGTTTGGCGAGTTGACCGCAGCGCAGAAGCAGCGGGTGCAGGCCTGGTCCGCAGCGCTGGGCGACCAGAACCGCGAATGGATCGCCAACCGCGCCCACTGGCAGCAGCAATTGTTGCTGGCGATGAACCAGCGCAACGACGCCAGCTTCGAGCCACGCCTGGCGACACTGCTGCAACGCAAGGAGAGTTTATGGACGCCTGAATACCGCTCAGCGTTTCAAAATACCGAACAACAAGCGCGCAGTTTGCTGGTGGACCTGGTGCAGCAGAGTACCCCGCAACAGCGGCGGTTCTTGCAAGAAAAGCTGGGCAAGGTGCGGACTGATTTCAGTGAATTGAAGTGTTTGAAGGGTTGAAGTCACTGGTTGCCTGTCTTGGCCCTATCGCCGGCAAGCCAGCTCCCACAGGTCCCGGAGAAAGCTCAGCCCTGTGGCAAGCCTGTGGGAGCTGGCTTGCCGGCGATAGGGCCAAGACAGGCCAAGCATTTACCGGGCCTTGCGCCGGTACGGAAACACATCAATCACTTTCCCCTCGCGAATTGCCGCCTGCAGCCCCTTCCAGTAATCCGCGTCATACAACTCCCCATGCAAGCGGCTGAACAACCGTCGCTGGCCAATATCGGCAAACAGGAACGGCGGAAACTCTTCGGGGAATACGTCGTGGGGCCCGATCGAGTACCACGGTTCGCCCGACATCTCGTCCTCCGGGTAACGCGGTGGCGGGATATGGCGGAAGTTTACCTCGGTCAGGAAGCTGATCTCGTCATAGTCGTAAAACACCACCCGCCCATGGCGGGTAACACCAAAATTCTTCAGCAACATGTCACCGGGGAAAATGTTTGCCGCCGCCAACTGCTTGATGGCCAGGCCGTAATCCTCCAGCGCCTCCAGCACCTGGCCTTCGCTGGCATGCTCCAGGTACAGGTTCAAGGGCGTCATGCGCCGCTCTGTCCAGCAGTGGCGTATCAGTACCGTGTCACCCTCCAGTATTACCGTCGACGGCGCCACCTCCAGCAGCTCGGCCAGGCACTCCGGCGCGAACTTGCCCTGTGGGAAGCGAAAATCGGCAAACTCCTGGGTATCGGCCAGGCGCCCCACGCGGTCAACGCTTTTTACCAGCCGGTATTTATCGATCACGGTGGCGCGGTCAACGGTTTTTGAGGGCGAGAAGCGGTCCTTGATGATCTTGAACACGGTGTTGAAGCCCGGCAGGGTGAACACACTCATGACCATGCCCCGCACCCCAGGCGCCATGACGAAGCGGTCTTCGCTGCCGGCCAGGTGGTTGATCAGCGCCCGGTAGAACTCCGACTTGCCGTGCTTGTAGAAACCGATGGAGGTGTACAGCTCGGCAATGTGCTTGCCCGGCAAGATGCGCTTGAGGAAGTTGACGAACTCTGCCGGCACCGGCACATCGACCATGAAATAGGAGCGGGTAAAGGAAAAGATGATCGACACCTCGGCCTCGTCGGTGATCAGCCCATCGGCCTCGATACCATGCCCTTCGCGGTGCAGCAGCGGTATCACCAGCGGCCACTGCTCGTCGCTGTTGTACAGCCGGCCGACCAGGTAGGCACCCTTGTTGCGGTACAGCACCGGCGAAAACAGCTCCACCGCCAGCGTCGGGTCTTTGCAAACCCAGTCCGGCAGGCACTCGCGCAGTTGCTCTTCAAGGCGCGACACGTCGCTTTCAAGGTCGCCATAGGCGAATGCGTAGTCGGAAAGAATCGCCCGCAGCAGGCCCTGCAGATTGCCATCGGGGCGATAGGTACAGGTTTGTGTGGCGCGCTGGTGGCTGCGGATGGACGGCCGGGTGGTGTGGATGAACATGCAGCCGTCGCTGATCTGGTCATGGCTGAACAGGCTGCAGAACAACGAGTTGTACCAGGTCTCGGACAATTCATCGTCCAGGCGCGGGTCGATCAGGCGTATGTAGGCACTTTTCACCAGAGGCCACTGCTCGACCTCCAGCAGCACCTCGTCATCGAACGCATCACGCAACCAGCCGTTGACCTCGCCGACCTTCTGTTCGTAAAGGTTGATCCGAGCGGCGGCAGCCCGCTGGCTGTCTTGCCAACGCGCCTGCTCGAAGCGCTCGCGGGCGCCGAGGGTGATGCGGCGGAAATGCTCGCGGTAGTCGTCGAAGCCATCGAGGATCATCCGGGCGATCTCGCCTGCAGGCCAGTGCTGGGTCATGCGGTGGGCCTCGGTGCAAAGATTGAGTACTGAGCTTAGCCGCCCTTGTGGTCATGGGTTAATGCCACACCTCGAAGGCCTGCATGGCCTTTGCAGGAGCAGCCTTGTGCTGCGAAGAGGCCGGTACAAGCACAGGTATTTTTCGCCTGTACCGGCCTCTTCGCAGCACAAGGCTGCTCCTGCAAGGGCCGTGCAGAGCGCAATGGATTGCACCGCAAGAAAGCACAAGAATCCCCCCGCCCCCTGGCGTACACTCGCGCCCTGCCCTGTACCCGGAGACCGCCGTGAGCCCCATCGCCCTAGCCCGCCTGCTGACACTTGCTGCCGTCTGGGGGGCGAGCTTTTTGTTCATGCGCATCATCGCCCCCGAGCTGGGCACGGTGCCGACCGCATTCTTCCGTGTGTCCATTGCCTGCCTGGGGTTGATCGGCATCGTCGCGGCCGCCCGCGTGCGGTGGGACTTCCAGGGCAAGCTGGGTGCCTGCCTGGTGCTGGGCATGATCAACTCCGGTATCCCGGCCACCTTCTATTCCGTTGCCGCTCAGGTATTGCCGGCCGGCTACTCGGCGATCTTCAACGCCACCACACCACTGATGGGCGTGCTGATCGGCATGCTGTTCTTCCGCGAGCCCATGACCCTGCCCAAGATGTGCGGCATCTTCCTTGGCCTGTTTGGCGTCGGCATCCTCAGCGGCGCCGGGCCAGTGGCGCTGGACATGGCCCTGGTGCAAGGCGCCCTCGCCTGCCTGGCGGCCACCACCTGCTACGGCTTTGCCGGCTTCCTTGCCCGCCGCTGGGTCAGCGGCCTGGACAGCCGCCTGTCAGCGCTGGGCAGCATGCTCGGCGCCACCTTGCTGCTAAGCCCACTGTTCGCCTGGAGCGCGCTGAGCCAGCCACCCGCCAGCTGGGGCGGCTGGCAGGTGTGGCTGTCGCTGCTGGGCCTGGGGCTGTTGTGCACGGCGTTCGCCTACATCCTGTACTTCCGCCTGCTGGAAGAAATCGGCCCGGTAAAGGCCAGCACCGTGACCTTCCTGATCCCGGTGTTCGGTGTATTGTGGGGGGCGTGGCTACTGGACGAGTCGCTGTCCATGGGGCACCTGTACGGCGGCTTGCTGATTGGCATGGCACTGTGGCTGGTGCTGCGCCCGGCGCGCAACTGAAGCGGGGCCCACGATGAACAGCATGTACAAAAAGGTCCTGTTCCGCCTGGAACAGGACGAGAACGGCTACCCGCCGGCCTCGGTCGAGGGCCTGTGGGCCAAGGCCGTGGAAGGTGGTTATGCCGTCGACAACATCCCCTTCCATGTTTACGGCATTGCACCAGGTGATGTAATCACCACCCGTGAAGAAAACGGCGAAACCTGGTTCGATGCACTGCGCAGCAGCAGCGGCAGCTCAGTGTTCCGGGTGCTAGTAAAGCCCCCGGAAACCCTGGACCAGGTAAGTGCGGCCTTGCAGGACTTCGGCTGCAACTGCGAAACCGAGCAGGCCGTGAAGATGCTGGCTGTCGAGGTCCCGCCGCAACGTTCGCTCGACACCCTGCTCTACTACCTGCTCACCCAGCGCGAAGCTGGGCTGCTGGACTTCGAGGAAGGCGTGCTACGCCACACCATCCCCGAAGAATTCCGCTAGGGCCTACGCCTGGGCAAGGCGCGCGGCGGGCTTGCGAAACACGAACAGCAGGCCCACCACGATCAACCCCATGCCCAGCAGGCTGAGCGGTGCCAGGCGGTTGCCGAAGATCAGCAAATCCATCACTGCGGTCACCGCCGGCACCAGGTAGAACAGGCTGGTGACATTGACCAGGTTGCCCTTGGCGATCAGCCGGTACAGCAGCAAGGTCGCCAGCAACGAAACCACCAGGCCCATCCACAGCAGCGCGCCGACAAAGCCGCCGGTCCACTCGACATGCAGCGGTTGCAACGGTGCGAACACCGCGCACATGGCAAAGCCGGCCAGGTACTGCAACGGCAGCGTGCCCATAGGGTTATCGGTGATGCGCTTCTGCAGGATCGAGCCCAAGGTCATGCTGGCCAGCGCCAACAGGGCAAACAGCATTCCCGCCAGCGAGACCCCGCCCAGGTTGATGCCCTGGTAGACCACCATGATCAAGCCAGCCAACCCCAGCCCAAGGCCGAACAGACGGCTCCACGAGCGCTGACGCTCCATCAGCACCACGGTGAGGATCGGTTGGACCCCCATGACCGTGGCCATGACGCCAGGGGTGACATGGGTGTTGAGCGCCAGCAAGTAGAAAATCTGGTAGGCGCCGAGCAGCACACACCCGGTACCCAGGGCGCGCAGGATGGCCCCACGGCTGCGCGGCCAGCGCAGCCCCAGCAGCGGGCCGATCAGCAGCAGGCCGGCCAAGGCCAGCGCCGAGCGCAACAGCAGGAAGGCGAACGGGCTGGCATGCGCCAGGCCCAGCTTGGAGACGATCGCCCCACTGCTCCACAGCAGGACGAACAGGCTGGTAGTGGCCGCCGAGGCCACGGATGCTTTGGTAAAGACAGACATGTATTGCCACCTGATAGTAGGCAGGAAAGCCAAACGGACGGCGTGCGCTTCAGCGAGGGAAGTAGCCGACCGTGTTCAGTAGGTTGCGTGTGCGAAGGGGTTCGGCAAGCAGCCGATCAGCCCAGCACGACCACGCAAGGAGGCGGAGCTACGCCGCCTACAACGCCACTGACAGGTGGTGGGTAGTGACTGATCATGACCGGCTGCAGGCTGCCACGCACGACCATGCCCGCGACTGGCGCGATAGCAAAGCATGTGGTGGAAGGGCTGGCTGGCATGAACAGATCTTCGGGAATAGAACAGTGGGTTGGACTATAGCCCGGTGCCACATGGCTGGCAACTACCAGGCCGACACACTGCTGTGCAGGGGCAGCCTTGTGCTGCGAAGAGGCCATCACTCCCTGCACATATGTATGAGGCAGCACTGGCCCTTTCGCAGCACAAGGCTGCTCCTACACAGGCCACATCCGATTGGCCACTGGTTAATTTTCCATCGCTCCGGCTCGTCTGAATGCGAAACGCAGCACGCATTCACCCGTTCCGAGGATCACCCATGAACGCAAAAGCCTGGCTCTACCGGCCAGCCCAGATCACCTGCCTGCTGCTGGTCAGCGCCTACGCCCACGCCGCCAAGCCCGGTGATGTTTTCAAGGACTGCAAGGACTGCCCGGAAATGGTCGTGCTACCCGCCGGCAGCTACGTGATGGGCGCCCCCGACGACGAAGTCGGCCGCCAGCCCGACGAAGGCCCGTTGCACACCGTGACCTTCGCCAAGCCCTTCGCCATGAGCCGCTACCAGGTGACCGCCGCCGAGCTGGACGCCTACATCAAGGCCACCGGCACCGTCATCAAGAGCGGCGACGACCGCCCCGGCCGCTGGTGCGAGGCCAGCAAGCCGACCTATAAGCAAGGGCCCCGCCAGCCGGCGGTGTGCGTGGACTACGACGAAGTTCAGGCCTACACCCAGTGGCTCGCCAAGACCACCGGCAAGCCCTACCGCATGGTCAGCGAGGCCGAGCGCGAATACGCCGCCCGCGGCGGCTCCACCGGTCCGTTCCCCTTCCCCTTCGACGAGCCGGGCAAGTACGAAATCAGCAAGCACGCCAACACCTACGGCCCTCGCGACGGCTACACCTACACAGCCCCAGTGGGCAGCTACCCGGCCAATGCCTTTGGCATGTACGACATGCACGGCAACGTCTACGAATGGGTTGCCGACTGCTACCACGAAAGCTATGAAGGCGCCCCCACCGACGGCAGCGCCTGGATTCAGGACCCGAAATGTATCCGCGCGCACATGCGTGGCAACGACTGGGGCGAGCCGCCAATTTTCTCCCGCTCGGCCAACCGCAATGACCGCCTCAAGACAACCCGCGGCGACTTCCTCGGTTTTCGCGTAGCACGTGAACTGTGAAGTTGTGACGCGGTTAACGCAGCACCGCTGAAAAAAACAGCCAATAAGAATCGTTCCGGTTTTTCACAGGTGCTGCGTCACATAGCTGACATTAAAAAAACCCTTCTGCCAACGAGACCGCAATAGATGTCCAAGTCCTTGCCCGGCCCGCTCAACCCGCTTGCAAAAGCGTTACTGATCCGTCATTCCCTTCGGCCCTGGCACGCGTTGTCACACGCCGGCATCGGTCTGGCGTTGTCCACTGCGATGGTTGCCCAGGTGCAGGCGCAGGAATGGGCGCTGGATATTCCGGCACAGTCGATGAACTCGGCGTTGCAGGCGTTGGCCAAGCAGACAGATACGCAGTTGCTGTATAGCCCGGAGGACATCAGCGGGCTGCGATCTTCGGCGCTGAAGGGGCGGCATGATCTGCAGACTTCCTTGCGCATCCTGTTGCAAGGGACCGGGCTGCGTTATCAGATCGACGGCAATACCGTGACCGTAACAGCGGGTTCGGCGGGAAAGGACGGCCAGGTCGAGCTTTCGGCGACCAACGTCAATAGCACTGGCCTGGGGGCCACTACCGAAGGCACGGGCTCTTACACCACGGGTGTGACCAGTACGGCCACCAAGATGAACCTGTCGATGCGCGAGACACCACAAACCATTACCGTGGTGACCCGCCAGCGCATGGATGACCAGCACCTGAGCAGCATGACCGATGTGCTGAAACAGACACCTGGCATTACCATGTCCCAGGACGGTGGCGAGCGCTACAACATCTATTCTCGTGGCAGTGCAATCAACACTTACCAGTTCGATGGTGTCACCACGTTTCAGGACAACCAGACGCGTAACATGCCCAGCACCTTGCTGGACGTGGCCCTTTTTGACCGAGTGGAAATCGTTCGTGGTGCAACAGGCCTGATGACCGGTGCCGGTGACCCCAGTGCGGTGGTCAACCTGATCCGCAAACGCCCGACACGCGAGTTCAAGTCTTACATCCAGGGCGACGTTGGCTCTTGGGACAACTACCGTGCAGAGGCAGACGTTTCCGGCCCTCTGACCAAGGAAGGCAATGTGCGCGGGCGCCTGGTTGCCGCGCAGCAGAACAACCACACTTTCATGGACTGGTACACCCAGGACCGCAGCATCCTGTACGGGGCCCTGGAAGCTGACCTGACCGACACCACCCTGATCCGCTTCGGCATTGACCGGCAAACTTACAAAGTCAACGGCGCATCGGGTGTTCCGCTCATCTTCACCAACGGCCAGCCCACAAACTTTTCCCGTTCGAAAAGCTCTGACGCTCGCTGGGGGTACGATGATTACGAAACCACCAACTACACCATGACGCTCGAACAGCAACTGGCCAACGACTGGCAGTTGAAGGTATCGACCCTGTACATGGACGTTGATCGCAACACGTTCTCTTCCTACGTTTCGACCAGAACCAACAGGTCATACCTGGAGCCGGATGGTTCAACAACCATCAGCGCCGGCGTGGCTTCGGCGGATCAGTACCAGAAAGGTGTTGATGCCTCCCTGCAAGGACCGTTTCAACTGTTTGGACAAACCCACGAACTCATTGTTGGCTACAACTACCTTGAGTACGAGAACAAACATCGCGAATACGCAGGGCCTGATCAGGACATCAATTACTTCACCTGGGACAACGTAACGCCCAAACCGGGTAAAGACGAACTGTCGCCAAGCATCAAATATGACATCTTCAACCGTCAAAGCGGCTACTACGCTGCCACGCGGTTCAACTTCACCGATGACCTGCACCTGATTCTGGGCGCACGGGCTTCCGATTACCGCTTTGACTACAGCCTGGGCATAATCGACAGCCCTGATGCACCGACCACTTACAACATGAAAGAACATGGTGTAGTGACGCCGTATGCAGGCCTGGTCTACGACCTTACGCCGGAGCAATCGGTCTACGTCAGCTACACCGACATCTTCAAGCCGCAAAGCAATATCGACGCCAGCGGCAAGCCACTTGACCCGGAAGTCGGCAAGAACTACGAAATGGGCTGGAAGGGCGAATTCCTGGATGGCCGCCTGAATGCCAACGTTGCCGTCTACCTGGTACAAAGGGACAACTTTGCCGAGGAAACCACTGAACCAGCACCCAACGGTGGCAATGCCTACAAGGCAGTGGACGGTGCAGAAACCAAAGGTGTCGACCTGGAGCTGTCGGGCGAAGTGCTGCCGGGCTGGAACGTTTTTACCGGCTACAGCCACTCGCGCACCGAAGATGCTGACGGCAACAGGCTGACCACCCAGCTGCCAATGGACACGTTCCGCCTGTGGAACACCTACCGCCTGCAAGGCGATTGGGACAAGCTGACCCTGGGCGGTGGCGTGAACTGGAACTCCAAGTCCACGCTGCAGTATGCGCGCTACAACAGCCACGTTACCCAGGATGACTACTTCGTCACTAGCCTGATGGCCCGCTACCGTATCAACCAGAACCTCGCGGCCACGCTGAACGTCAACAACGTCTTTGACAAGAAGTACTATGCCGGCATGGCAGGCAGCTACGGCCACTACGGTGCGCCACGCAATGCCACGGTATCACTGCGTTACGACTTCTAAACCGCGCTGGCCAGCCCCAAGTCAAGTCCCGGGGCTGGCCACATACTCCCCCGCTGCACCCTCCTCGCCCCTGCCGTTTCACCTCCGACCTCACCTTTACCTCATTGCTCTTGCGAGTAAATGCAAAGGACAGCAAGGTCTCATATCTTCCGCTAACCAAACGACATCGCCCCGCGCCGACAGCTTTCGGGCTGCTGGCGCGGGGCGATAGGGTGATGCAATTAACTCAACCCGTCAGTGATCTTCACTCGGTCATGGTGTCCTCCTTGGACCAGTTCATGGCCAGCCCTTCGATCACTTCAGGCTGCTTGAGGATGTCGTAGTGCCCTGCCTCCACCGCATAGCTTGCCTCTGTTGCGAAGGTCCACGCAGGGTCGCCATTGCGGCCTGCCCACCAGCATGTTGCCAGCGCCTGGGTGGGCGGCAGGCTGGTCAGTTTCAATGACAAGGCTTTCAGGCGCATCGCCACCGCAAAGGTGTGCGCCAGTTCGGCACTGTCGATTTCGGCATAGAGCGATTGCCCGGGCTGCGCCGTGCGCACTTGCTCGATAACACCCTGCAAGTATGGAAGGTCTGCCCCCACGGCCAGCTCAGGCACTACCAACCGCTCCTTGGGTACGCCTAGCAACACGCTGAGGAAGCCCTGTAAATCAAGCGTCCAGTCTTCGGCTACCTCGGCATGCAATGCACACGGCACGAAGCTGTCCACCACGCCGAGCAACGCTACCGTCTGGCCTTGACGCTCCAACTCCTGGGTTACCAGCACCGCCAAGGTGCCCCCAAGCGACCAGCCTACCAGGCGGTACGGCCCTTCTGGCTGCTTCTGGCGGATGTACTGGGCATAGTCGATGGCCATCGCCTGCAGCGATTCATCCTGCCATGTGCGGTCAAGCAGCATTCGGCATTGCACGCCGTAGACACTGCACACGCCGTCCAGGCGGCGCGCCAGCGGTTCATAGTCGAACACCGTGCCAAAACCTGCATGCAGGCAAAACAAAGGTGTGGCATTGGCGACACGGGTATTAAGTAACAACACAGGGTCCAGGCTGGCTTCATTCACCGAGTAACCAGACAGCTCACCGATGGTCGGCTTGGCCATCACGTCACGCAACTTCAGGTCTAGCGCCAAACCACTGTGTGCACGCACGCTGGAGAGCATTTTCAACACCCGCAGCGAGTCGCCACCCAACTCGAAGAAGTTGTCGTCGATTCCGATTTCTTCAACACTCAACACCGCTTGCCAGATCTGCGCCAACACTTGTTCAACATCATTGCGCGGCGCTCGGTGCAGTCGCTGCCCGACGAAATCAGGCGCCGGCAACGCATTGCGATCAATCTTCCCATTGGGCGTCAACGGCATCGCCTCAAGCAGCACCAATTGCGTTGGCACCATGTAGTCCGGCAACTCGTTGCGCAGGGCTTCACGCAACTGTGCTGCTGTGGTGGCTTCGCCGCTGTTGACCACATAACCAACCAATTGCTTGCCGGTGGCACCTTCACGCGCCACCACTACTGCGTCACGGACACCGGCCAGGTTGCGCAGGCGTGCCTCGATCTCGCCTGGCTCGATGCGGAAGCCGCGAATCTTCAATTGGTTGTCCAGCCTGCCGATGAAATCCAGGGTGCCATCGGCACGGCGGCGTACGCGGTCACCGGTGCGATAAAGACGCGCACTTTCCGCGAACGGGTCGGCGACAAAGCGCTCGGCGGTGAGCGCCGCACGCTGGTGATAACCCCGCGCCAGCCCTTCGCCACCGATGTACAGCTCACCCGCCACGCCATCAGGCAGCGGGTTGAGGTCCTGATCGAGTACCTGCAAGGTACGCTGGCCAACCCGGTCGCCAATCGGCGCATACACGGCCTGGCAGGATTGATCGGCCGATACCTTCCACAGCAAGGGTGTGACCACCGTTTCGGTAGGCCCATAGCCGTTGGTCAGGTACTGCGGGCGCAACGTGCGCTTTACCAGCTCGAACAACGCATCGGGCACCGCATCGCCACCAAAGCAGTAAATGCGCACTGGCGGAGCAGCCTGTTGCTGGCGCTCGCCGAACTCGGCCAACTGTTGCAGATAAGCCGGAGGGAAACAGGCGATATCGATGCGCTGCTCATGCAGCACTTGCCAGGTTTCCTCCGCAGTCCACAGGCGATTGCCACGGACAACCAGGCAGCCACCTGATGACAACGTCGACAACCAGCGTTCCTGCGCGCCATCGAAAGCAAACGACATGAACAGCAGTTCACGTGTGCGTTCGTCCATCTCATACAGTTGGGCAATGGCCTGGCAGTGCATGCGGATCTGCCCATGGCTGACGGCCACGCCCTTGGGCTTGCCCGTCGAACCAGAGGTGTAGATCAGGTACGCCAGGTTGTCATCCAGCACCTGGGCGGGCGGCGCACTGGCAGGCAGGTCCGCCAGTCCCACCCGGTCTAGCTCCACGACTTGCTCAACTGCGGCAAAGCGCTGGCACAAAGAACTGTGGGTCAGCAGCAGGTGCATGGCGGAGTCTTCGACAATCCACTGCAGTCGGTCCTGCGGATAATCGATATCCAGCGGTACATAGCCGGCCCCCGTCTTCATGACCGCGAGGAAGGCGACGATCACTTCGACCGAACGCTCCAGGGCAATCCCGACCGTGGTCTCTGGTTTGGTACCCAAGGCAATCAGATGATGTGCCAAGCGGTTGGCGCGCTGGTCAAGTTGCGCATAGCTCAACTGCTGGTCACCGCACACGACGGCCGGGGCATCAGGCTGCAACCGTGCGTGTTCGGCGATGCTAAGGGCCAGGCGCGGGACACGCGTTGTACCCGCCGCCAGCATATTTCGCTGAAGGGCCAGCCGGCTCTGCTCCGGCGTCAGCATGTCGAGGCTGCCCAGCGTGGCATCCGGGTTACCCAGCATGCCTTCCAGCAGGCGTTCGAAGCTGCCGCGGATAACAGCAGTACCGGCTTCACTGAAGCTGCCACGCAGGTACATGAACTCCACCGAGAGCGTCTCGCTCAGGTGTACGGCCAGGTCCATCGCATAGTTGGTGACGCCACGTTCGCTCACGGCGCCAAACTTCAAGGCACTGTCGGCGCTGGTGTGCAGACGTTCGTCCAGCGGGTAGTTCTCGAACACGATGATACTGTCGAACAAGGGTTGCCCCGGGCGCCCCGCCCAGCGCTGAACATTCGACAATGTGGCATGTTCATGGTCACGCAGTTCAAGGTTGTAAGCCTGCAGTTGCTGCAGCCAGTCGCTTACGTGCCAATGTGCAGCAGGTGCCTGGACGACGGGTAGCGTGTTGATGAACAAGCCGAGCATGTTGTCCACCCCCGGCAGGTTCGCCGGACGGCCAGCCACGGTGGCGCCGAAACAGACAGCTTGCTGCCCGCTGTAGCGCTGCAGCAGCAACAACCAGGCCGCCTGCACCAACGTATTGGGCGTTACCCGCAGGCGTTGGGCCTGGGCTCGAAGGCGCTCGGTACGCTGGGCATCCCAATGCAGGTACAAGGCGGCATGCCCTGCCTGGTTGGTATCCGGTCGTGGCAGCAACGTCTGCTCCAGCAGGGTCGGGCTTTCAAGGCGGCCAAGCTTGCTTGTCCAGAACGCTTCCAGATCAGCCTGAGGTTGCGCCTCGAGCCAACGAATGTAGTCACCAAACCGCGGCACAAGGGTGTCAAGCGCTTGCCCGTGATAAGCCTGGAACACTTCACCCAGCAATCGCGAGTTGCTCCAGCCGTCCATCAGGATGTGATGGCGGGTCCAGATCAGTTGCATGCGCTGCTCACCCAGGCGCACCAGCATTACCCGCATCAACGGCGCTTGCGACAGGTCAAAGGCCAGTTCGGCGTCCGCGTCGACCAAGGCCCGCAACGCTTCGGCCTGGTCATCACGCTCACGCCAATCAAGCACACGGATCGGCAACTCGACATGGCGATGGACGATTTGCAGCGGCTGTGCCAGCTGCGCGTCAGACCAGAAGCTGGTGCGCAGAATGTCATGGCGCGCCACCACCTGCGCCCAGGCCTGCGTGAAACGCTCGATATCCAGGCCGTCGACCGGTACCGAGGTCTGGTTGAGGTAGAGCGCCGCGTCACCGCCCTGGTCGCTGTAGAACAGCATGCCTTGCTGCATGGGCGACAGTGGGTAGACATCGTTAACCTGCGCCACAGGTACTGGCAAGCGGTCCAGCTGCGCTTGGGTCAGGACGGCCAGCGGCGCCGCTTGGCTGCTTGCGGGGTGGTCGACGTCAACCTGCTCGCCAAGCTCGGCAACAACGGCCAACTGCTCGACAGTCTGATGCTGGAACAGCTGCTTGGGCGTGAAGCGGATACCCGCCTGGCGCGCACGGCTGACAAGCTGAATCGAGATGATCGAGTCACCGCCCAATTCGAAGAAGTTGTCCGTCACCCCGACTTGCGCCACTTTCAATACGCCGGCCCAGATATCCGCCAACTGCCGCTCAAGCGCATTGCGCGGTGCCACATACTCACGTTGCGACTGCATCTGGTCGACACCCGGGAGGCGTTTGCGGTCAAGCTTGCCACTTGGTGTTATGGGCATGTGTTCGAGCAGCATCAGGTAGGTCGGCACCATGTAGTCCGGCAAGCTGGCCTTCAAGGCCTGCTTCAGCGTGGCACACAGGTCCGTCTGGTCTGCGGCCTGGTCAGCCGCCACTACATAACCACACAGTTGCTTGACACCGGCGTGGTCGATGGTAATTACCGCAGCCTGGCGAACCTGTGGATGCGCCTGCAAGTGTTGCTCGATCTCGCCCAGCTCGATGCGGAAGCCGCGTACCTTCACCTGATGGTCGGCCCGGCCACGATAGGCCAGCTCACCGTACTCGTCGAAGTAGCCCAGGTCGCCGGTTCGGTACAGACGCGCACCCGCTGTTTCGGCGAACGGGTCCGGGATGAAGCGTTCGGCCGTCAACGACGGGCGCTGGTGGTAGCAGCTCGCCAGGCAACCGTCACCTCCGATGTACAGTTCGCCTGGCACGCCGATTGGCGTAGGCAACAGGCCGATATCCAGGGTGCGCAGGGTACGCCCGGCCAGCGCGCGGCCAATCGGCACACCGTTCTGTGCATCAGGCACCTGCGCCAGCCGCGAGCAATCGTAGGTGGTCGCGACCACGGTGGCTTCGGTGGGGCCATAAGTATTGAGCAGGCGCACCTGCGCCGGCCCATCTTCCAGCCAGGCCTGCAACCCGTCCAGCGCCACGGCCTCACCGCCGACGTGAATCTGCTTCAACTGGCCATAGGCAGACGCAGCGCGGCGATCCAGCGCCAGCAGTCGCCAGTAAGCTGCCGGCAGGTCAGCCACGGTAACGCCATGGCGGATGACCTGCGCGCTGAACGTGTCGGTGTCCCACAGTTGCTGATCGCGCATCACCACGCAGGCACCACGCGACAAGGGCGGGAAGAACTGCTCGATGAACCCGTCAAAGCTGAACGTGGCGAACTGCAGCACGCGGTCCTGCGGGGTCAACCGCGAGTAACCACTGGCAACCTCACAGAACACCGACAGCGCCTGGTGAGCAATTGCCACGCCCTTGGGCATGCCCGTGGAGCCAGAGGTGTAGATGACATACGCCAGGCTGTCGAGCGAGACCTCACACGGCAGCGGGTGCTCACTGCATGCTTGCAGCCACTGCTCACCGGGCTGTAGCTCGATGCATGGCAACCCGGCAGGCACCGGCATGCGTGCCATGGCCTCGGCGTCGCCCAGCAGCATGTCGATGCCACTGTCCTCGATCAGGTAGGCCAGACGGTCCTGCGGGTACTCCGGATCCAGCGGCACGTAGGCCGCCCCGGCCTTGTGGATGGCAATCAGCGCCACAGCCAGTGCCAGCCCACGCTCGGCAGCCACACCCACCAGACTGTTGGCGGTAACACCGTGCGCAGCCAGCAGATGCGCCAGACGATTGGTGCGTTGGTCAAGTTCACGGTAAGTCAGCTGTTGCTCACCGAACACCAACGCCGTCGCTTCGGGGCGCTCACGGGCCTGCAACTGGAACAACTGGTGGGCGCACAGCCCCGACGGGGTAATGGCGTCGCTTTGGTTCCAGTCATGCAGCAACAAATGGCGCTCCGCATCCCCCACCAACGGCAGCTCGCCGATCTTCGCCGTGGCATCACCCACCAGCGCCTGCAGCAGGTTGCCGAAGTGCTCGGCCAGGCGCTGGATAGCAGCATCATCCCAGTTGTTGCGGTTGTGGCTGTACTGGATGGCCAAGGTGTCACCCAGGGTGGCAGCCAGGGTCAGCGGGTAGTTGGTCTGCTCCAGGTTGGCTACCGGACCAAAGCGCAATCCCTCGGGTGCGCCCTCCTGCAAGGCTTGCGAAACCGGGTAGTTCTCGAACACCAGCAAGCTGTCGAACAGGGCCTCGCCGCCCAGCCCAGCCCAGCGCTGCACTTCATTCAACGGGGTATGTTCGAACTCGCGCAAGGCCAGGTTGCAGGCTTGCACCTGGGCAACCCATTCACCCACGGTCTGCTCGCTGTGGGGCGCACCAACGACTGGCAGGGTGTTGATGAACAGGCCAATCTGCTCCTCTACCCCCGGCAGGTCCGCTGGGCGCCCCGCCACGGTGGCGCCAAAGCACACGGCAGGTTGCCCGGTGTAGCGTTGCAGCAACAGCAGCCAGGCAGACTGCACCAAGGTGTTGACCGTGACCCGGTTGGCCCGGGCAAAACGCTCGATACGCTGGGTCGTCGCCCGGTCAAATAACTGATAGTGCTCACCTTGGCCGGCCTGCGGGGCCGCGTTTCGACGCACCACCTGAGCTAGCCGGGTCGGTTCCTCCAGCGTTGCCAACTGGGCCTTCCAGAACGCCTCGGCCGCCGCTGCATCCTGGCGCTGCAGCCAGGCGATGTACTCACGATAAGGTGTCGCCGGCGCAATCACCTGCTGCCCGGCGTAACGCTGCAACACCTCGCCCAGCAGGCGCGATGTGCTCCAGCCATCCATCAGGATGTGATGGTTGGTGTAGATCAGGTGGTGGCTGTCATCTGCCGTGCGCACCAGGGTAAGCCGTTGCAACGGTACCTGGTCCAGCGCGAACCCGGCTTGCCGGTCGCTCTCGGCCAGGTTTTGCAGCGCCTGCTCCAATGCCGGCCGCCCACGCCAGTCGTGCTCGGCCAAGGCCTGCACAACCTGCTTGTGTACCACTTGCACAGCTTGGTCGAGCTCACCCTGCCAGATAAAGCTACTGCGCAGGATCGCGTGGTTATCCACCACCGCCTGCCACGCCTGTTGGAAACGCTCCACGTCCAGCCCCTGGACATCCACGCGTAGCTGGTTGATGTAATCGCAGGAATGCTGTTCGTAAAGGGTATGGAACAACATCCCTTGTTGCATGGGCGACAGCGGGTACATATCGGCAATCTGTTCCGCCGCAACCGGCAGGTTGTCCAGCTGCACTTGGGTGAGGTCAGCCACCGGGAAGTCCGAAGGCGTCACGCCTCGGTGCTGCGGTTGGCGGCAATGAGCGATCAGTAGTGTCAGCTCATGGGCATAATCGTCGGCCAGTTGCTGGATGGTGGTTTCGTCGAAAATGTCCCGGCTGAAACTCCAGCCCAGTTTCAGTTCCCCGCCGTATACCTGCCCGTTCAGCGCCAACAGGCTGCCCAACGGCGCACTTTCATCCTGGGTAGCGCCAGCGTACTCCTTGGCCGGCACAAACAACCCTGCTTGCTGGTCGAAGCTGGCGTCGAACTGGCCAAGGTAGTTGAACACGATTTCACCGCGCGGCAATGCCGTCAGGGTTGCCTGTGCCTCGGCGCTGCCCAGGTAGCGCAGCAAGCCATGGCCAAGGCCTTTGTTCGGCACCCCGCGCAGTTGCTCCTTGATGACCTTGAGCGACTCGACCAACCCGGTCTGCGGGCTGAGCCGGACAGGGTACATGCTGGTGAACCAACCTACCGTGCGGCTCAGGTCCACCCCCTCGAACAGGTCTTCCCGGCCATGGCCTTCCAGGCGCACCAGCACCTCGGCGCGGCCGGTCCAGCGGGCAATGACCCGCGCCAGCGCAGTCAGCAACAGGTCGTTGATCTGCGTCCGGTAGGCAACTGGCGCCTCCTGAAGCAGCTGCCGGGTCAGTTCACGGTCCAGACGGGTGCTGACTGAAGCGGCATGCCGCTCCAGGTTGCTGCCTTGCGGTCGATCACACGGCAAGGCATCGCTGATGCCTTGCAACTGCGCCTGCCAGTAGCCCAGCTCCGCCTGCAGATCAGCGCGGGTTGCATAACCCTGCAACTGTTCGGCCCAGGCTTTGAACGAAGTCGACTTGGCCTGAAGCTTCAGTGGCTGGCCATCACGCAGCGCCACATAAGCCTGCTGCAGGTCCTCCAGCAGTACACGCCAGGACACGCCGTCCACCACCAGGTGGTGGATGACCAGCAGCAGGCGTTGGCCGCCATCTGGCAAATCGGCCAGAACAGCACGCAACAACGGCCCATGCGTCAGGTTCAGGCTGCGCTGGGCTTCGCTGGCCAGCTGCGTCAACGCCTGGGAATCTGCCGCCATCCGACGCCATAAAAGGGCCTGCCCAGCACTGCCAAACATGGCCTGCCAGTGCCCATGCGCCTCGGTAAACTGCAAGCGAAGTGCGTCGTGGTGCGCGACCAGGGCTTGCACGGCTGCTTGCAAATGATGCTCGTCCAGCACCTCACTGCTTTGCAGCATCACCGACTGGTTCCAGTGGTGGCGCTCGACGATATCCGATTCGAAGAACCACTGCTGGATCGGTGTCAGCGGCATGCTGCCTTCCACCTGCCCTTGGTCGATTGCCGTAGCGGTTTCACGCCGGGCTATGGCCGCCAAGCCTTGCACGGTCTGGTGCTGGAACAGTTCCTTGGGCGTGAACTGAATGTCCTGTTGGCGAGCGCGGCTGACCACCTGCAACGACATGATCGAGTCACCGCCCAACTCAAAGAAGTTATCGGCAAGGCCAACCTTCTCCAGCTTCAGCACATCAGCCCAAATGGCCGCGATCTGTTGCTCCAGTTCGGTTTGCGGTGCGACGTACTCGCCCTGCAGCAAGCTGGCGTCCGGGGCAGGCAGGGCCTTGCGGTCGAGCTTGCCGTTACCGGTCAGTGGCAACTGCTCCAGGAACAGCAAATGCGCGGGGACCATATGCTCAGGCAGGCTGGCCTTGAGTTCACCTCGCAGGCGGTCACGCAGCACGGCCTGCTGCTCGGCGCCTTGCACCGCACCTACATTGACCGGCACCACGTAACCCACCAGTTGCTTGCCACTGGGCCCATCTACTGCAAGCACTGCCACCTGGCGCACAGCAGGTTGTTCGAGCAGACGAGCCTCGATCTCGCCCAGTTCAATGCGGAAACCGCGAATCTTCACCTGATGGTCGATACGCCCGATGTACTCGATAACCCCATCGGTACGGTAGCGCGCCAGGTCGCCCGAACGGTACAGGCGCCCTCCGTTGTCATCGAACGGGTTCGGCACAAAGCGTTCGGCAGTCAAACCAGGGCGGCCGTGGTAACCCCGTGCCAGGCCTGCCTGGCCGATCAGCATTTCCCCCGTACAGCCAGGCATGATCGGGCTCAATGCCGCGTCAAGCAGGTACCACGACAGGTCGGGAATGACCTCGCCGATCGGACTGCTGGCGCCCTTGTGCAGGTCGTCGAGGGTGATCGGCCGGTAGGTTACATGCACCGTGGTTTCGGTGATGCCGTACATGTTGATCATGCGCGGCTGGCGGTCACCGAACACCTCGAACCAAGGTTTAAGGCTGCTGACTTCCAGGGCTTCACCGCCAAACACCACATGCCGCAGGGCCAGGCCCTGGCCTGCTTTCGCCGCTTCGCAGGCAATCGGGATCAGTGGTTTGAAGGCCGAAGGCGTCTGGTTGAGCACGGTGACCTGCTCGCGCACCAGCAAGGCATGGAAGTCTTCGCTGGAGCGCGCCACATCCTTGGGCACGATGACAGCCTTGCCACCGTACAGCAGCGCGCCATACAACTCCCATACCGAGAAGTCGAAGGCGTACGAATGGAACACCGTCCACACGTCACTGGCATCGAAGTGGAACCAGTGCCGGGTGGCGGCAAACAGGCGCACCACGTTGCGGTGTGGCAGCAACGTGCCCTTGGGCTTGCCGGTCGAACCCGAGGTGTAGATCACGTAGGCCAGGTTGTCCGGGCTCACCTGGCGGGCGGGGTTGGCTTCGCTGTAGCTGTTCAGGCCGGTTTCGCCGTCCAGCACAAGGGTGCAAACGCCTTCCGGTACCCGCAGCGCGTGACGCAGATGTTGCTGGGTCAGCAACAGGCGGATACCACTGTCCTCGAACATGTAGGCAAGGCGGTCCTGCGGGTACTCCGGGTCGAGCGGCACATAGGCAGCGCCAGCCTTGAGAATGCCCAGCAGGCCAATGACCATCTCCAGGCCACGCTCCACGGCCAGGCCAACCAGCACATCCGGCCCGACACCCAGCTCCAGCAGTTTGTGCGCCAGCTGGTTGGCCCGGCAGTTGAGTTCGCTGTAGCTCATGGCCTGCTCGCCGAAAGCCAAGGCCACGGCATTCGGGGCGATTTCGACCTGGGCTTCGATCAACTGGTGAAGGGTCTGCTCGACAGGGAAATGCGTCAACGCCGGGTTCCAGGCCTGAACGGTCTGGCGCTGCTGCGCCAGGCTTGTCAGCGGCAGGTCGAGCACGCGCTGCCCAGGCTGGCGCACGATCGCCTCAAGCAGGTTCACCCAATGCTGCGCCATCTGCTCGATGGTCGCGGCATCGAACAGGTCTGTGGCGTAGCTCAAGGCAGCGCCTAGGCTGTGCTCAAACTCGAAGGTGTCCAAGGTCAGGTCGAACTTGGCCGTGTCGTGGTCCCAGGTCAGCCCCTCGACGTGCAGCCCGTGCACACTGCGCTGCTTGCCCTTGGCCTGCATCTGGTGGTTGTACATCACCTGGAACAATGGGCTGTGGCTCAGGCTGCGCTCAGGCTGCAAGGCATCCACCAGCTGCTCGAATGGCAAGTCCTGGTGGCTCTGTGCACCCAGCGCACGTTGCTTGACCTGTTGCAGCAGTTCGCTGAAGGTCATGTGCAAGTCGAACTCGGCACGCAGCACCTGGGTGTTGACGAAAAAGCCGATGAGCCGTTCGGTTTCTACACGATTACGGTTGGCAACCGGAACGCCGACGCGGATGTCCGACTGCCCGGAGTAGCGGTGCAGCAGGGTCTGGAAACTGGCCAGCAGCAGCATGAACAGCGTCGCACCCTGCTGATGGGCCAACTGTTTAAGCGAATGCACCAAGTTTTCAGGCAAACGAATTTCGTGCCTGGCGCCGCGATAGGTACTGGCCACTGGACGAGGGCGGTCGGTTGGCAACTCAAGCACCGGCTGATCGTCGCCAAGCTCTGACTTCCAATACGTCAGTTGCCGCTCCTGCTCGCCGGCCTCCATCCATTGGCGTTGCCAGATCGCGTAGTCGGCGTATTGAACCGCCAACGCCGGCAGTTGCACTTCCTGGCCTTGGCTGTAGCCCGCATAAAGCTGCATGAGCTCATCGATCATGACCGGCATCGACCAGCCATCAGAGACGATGTGATGCATCGTCAGCATCAGGACATGCTCGTCCTGCGCCAGACGCAGCAACTTCACCCGTAGCAGAGGCCCCTGCTGCAGATCGAACGGGCGTCGGGCCTCGGCTTCTACCTGCTCGCGCACAACTTGCTCGTCAGCCCGTTGCAGCGCCTGGATATCAAGCACCAGCGGCTGTGCGGGGTGGATGACCTGAACTGTGCGCTCCCCTTCTTCGCTGAAGGTGGTGCGCAGGGTTTCGTGGCGAGCGATCAACGCATCGAAGCTGCGCTGTAGTGCGTCGACATCCAGCAGGCCTTGCAGGCGCAAGGCTGCGGGAATGTTGTAGGTCGGCGCCGCAGGCTCCAGTTGCCAAAGGAACCATTGCCGCCGCTGGGCATAGGAGAGGGGTACCGGACCTTCAGGGTCGCGCTTGAAGATCGGGGTGACGCCGTAAAGGTTCACCCCTTGCTGCTTGAGCAAGGCTGCCAGGGCCAGACGCTCTTTGGTGGATAGTAGCTTTACAGACTCAAGCAGCTCTTGCACAGTAAAAATCTCCTAAGAAACCAGCTTTTCAATTTCCTCCGTAGATAGACGTTTCAAGGCCTCCAGGGATTTAGCCAGTTCGTTCTGAACGGGGTCTGCCTGTGGCGTCAGTTGCTCCAGCTGCGCGCAGTAGTCACCGAACACTGGGTTTTCGAACAACGCTTTCAGGTTGACCGGCAGCCCGGCCTGTTCCTGGACCCGGCTGGTGACCTGAGTCGCGATCAGCGAATGCCCGCCGAGGAGGAAGAAGTTGTCGTTCATGCCAACCCGTTCAATTTTCAGCACCTCGGCCCAAATGGCGGCCACCTGCTGTTGAAGGGGTGTGCGCGGTGCCACATACACCTCTTCCAGCTGAGCTGCGTCCGGGCGCGGCAGCGCCTTGCGGTCCAGCTTGCCGTTTGGGGTCAGCGGCAGCTTGTCCAGCAACAACAAGTAGGGAGGCACCATGTACTCCGGCAGGTTCTTGCGCAGTGCAGCCCGCAGGTCGTCTCGCAGTGCATTTTGCGCAGCCGCCTCGTCCATCACACGGGTATCGGCAGGTACTACATAGGCCACGAGATGTTGCCCAGCGGGGCCATCGACGGCCATGACCACGGCCTCGCGCACAGCCTCCTGCTGCAGACGCACCTCAATCTCACCCAGTTCAATCCGGAAACCGCGAACCTTCACCTGATGATCCACACGGCCGACATACTCCAGCACACCATCAGGGCGATAGCGCGCCAGGTCACCCGTTCGGTAGATGCGCCCGCCCTGCTCGTCGAAGGGGTTGGGGATAAAGCGCTCGGCGCTAAGGCCTGCACGCTTCAGGTAGCCCCGGGCCAACCCGGCACCAGCCAGATACAACTCGCCGACTGCACCCACAGGTACAGGTTGAAGGGCGCCGCTCAGTACGTAGGCCGCACTGTTGTCAAGGGGGCGGCCAATGTTGGCCTTGCCACCGGCAACCCTCAGCGTGCGAGTGGAATACGTGGTGTCTTCGGACGGGCCATACAAGTCATATACATCGCTCACATGCTCCAACCGATACAGCTCGTCGACAATCGACTGTTTCAGCGCTTCACCGCAAAGATTGATGGTTTTTACCGAAGGCGGAATGCTGCCAGCCTCACACAACTGCTTGATGGCCGAGGGCACGGTATTCACCAACCTCACCCGGTCTTTGGCAGCCAGGGTTGGCAGCTCCAGGGCATTGGCAGCCAGCACCGCATAACCACCTGCCGACAAGGTGACGAACAACTCCCATACCGACAAGTCGAAACAGATCGAGGTGGAGAACAGCACGCCACTCAGGTCTGCCTGGCTGTACACCGACAGCGACCAGCCAATCAAGGCCGCCACGCTGCGGTGCTCGATCTGTACACCCTTCGGCTTACCCGTGGAGCCTGAGGTGTAGATGCAATAGATAAGGTTGCGGTCGGTGGTCGTACAGGCCAGGTCGGTGTCGGGGTAATCGTCCAGCGTCAACTGGTCGAGCAGTAACGTACGAGACTGGAACTGCCCAGGCATGCGCGAGATCAGGCGGGTTTCCGACAGCAACAGGATTGCCTGGCTGTCTTCGAGCATGTATTCCACGCGATCCTGCGGGTACTCCGGATCCAACGGTACATAGGCGCCACCCGCCTTGAGAATGCCCAGCAGCCCGACAACCATCTCCAGGCTGCGCTGCATGGCGATGCCCACCAACACATCCGGCCCGACGCCCTGTTCGCGCAGTTTGTGCGCCAGTTGGTTAGCCCGGCGGTTGAGAGCGCCATAACTCAGGGTCTGCTCGCCAAAAATCAGTGCCGGGGCATCCGGGGTTTTCGCCACCTGCGCCTCGAACAGCTGATGAATGCAGCGGCTATCCGGGTAGCTGGCCTGGGTCGCGTTCCAGCCTTTGACTATCTGCTGGTGCTCAGTGTCGTCCAGCAGGGCCAGGTCTGCGATACGCTGGGCAGGCTGAGCGATGATGGCCGCCAGCAGGTTTTGCCAATGACGTGCCATGGTGCCAGCGGTTGATGCATCGAACAGGTCGGTGGCGTAGATCAACGCGGCACCGATACCCGCTTCATGCTCGAAGGTTTCCAGGGTGAGGTCGAACTTGGCCGTGTGGTTGTCCCAGGCCACCGCGCCTACCTCCAGCCCAGGCAGGCTGAAGCCCTCGCCTTTGGTCTGGGTCTGATGGTTGTACATCACCTGGAACAGCGGGCTGTGGTTAAGGCTGCGCTCGGGCTGCAAGGCCTCTACAAGTTGCTCGAACGGCAAGTCTTGATGGGCCTGGGCCGCGACCACCCGTTGTTTGACCTGGGCGAGGAACTCGGTGAAGGTCATCTGCACGTCGAACTCGGCCCGCATCACCTGAGTGTTCACGAACAAACCTATAAGGTGCTCGGTTTCTACACGGTTGCGGTTGGCCACAGGTACGCCGACACGAATATCGGCCTGCCCCGAATAGCGGTGCAGCAGCACCTGAAAACTGGCCAGCAGCAGCATGAACAGGGTCACGCCCTGCTGCTGGGCAAACTGTTTGAGCGCAGTGGCCTGCGCCTGTTGCAGGTCAATGGTCAGCCGCGCCCCTTTGAGGCTGCTGACCGTTGGCCGCGGACGGTCCATTGGTAACTCCAACACCGGGTCCTCGCCGCCCAGTTGTTCCGTCCAGTAAGCCAATTGCCGCGCCTGCTCACCGGCTTCCATCCAGCTACGCTGCCAGATGGCGTAGTCGGCGTACTGAATGGGCAGTATCGGCAGCTGTGCATCGTTGCCTGTGCAGTGGGCCGCGTACAGCCGCACCAGCTCCTCCACCATCAGGGACATGGACCAGCCGTCTGCAATGATGTGATGCAGGCTGAGCACAAGCACGTGTTCGTGTGCATCCAGCTCCAGCAGTTTCACCCGCAGCAACGGCCCCAGCTCCAGGTCGAAGCCCTCACGGGCTACGCGTTCTACCTGCTGGCGTAGCGCATCCTCGCCCTGATCGCTAAGGTGTTGGTGAGCAACCAACAGGGCAAGCTGTGGGTGAACTACTTGCTCCACCTGCTCCCCCCGTTGGCGGAAGGTAGTACGCAGCGCCTCGTGCCGGGACATCAGGCTATCGAAGGCATGCTGCAGGGCTACCCTATCCAGGGTGCCTTTGAACCGCAGGGCCGAAGAAATGTTGTACACCGCGCTGCCAGGGTCCAGTTTCCAGAGGAACCACTGGCGCTGTTGGGCATAGGAAAGCGGCAACTGCTCGAAGTCGCCGCGTACCGGCGGTATGGGCAGCTGAGCCAGGCTGCTGCCCTTGGAAGCCAGCTTTTCCAGAAACAGCTTGCGCTGTTCGAGTGGCAGCCGAATGAAGCGGTGAACAAGGTCGGTGTTGCGGTTATCGGTGCTCATCTCAAACTGCCTCAAGCTCATTCATGAAGTCGTGGAACTCATCCAGGTCGGCCGTGTTGTCAGCGGTTGCCTCGCCAATTGCTGCGGCATAGTCCCGAAGGTTGTCGGTCTGGAAAACCAAGGCCAGTGGCGTGTCCGTCCCCAGCTCCATCTGCAGGCGCGCAACCGCTTGTGTTGCCAACAGCGAATGCCCACCGAGCTGGAAGAAGTTGTCGCTCAGCCCAACCCTCTCCAGCTTCAGCACATCCGCCCAGATCGCCGCGATCTGCTGTTCCAGCTCGCTTTGCGGGGCAACGTATTCACCCTGCAACTGGCTGGCATCCGGCTGTGGCAGGGCCTTGCGGTCGAGCTTGCCGTTCGGTGTCACGGGCAATTTGTCGAGCAGCAACAAGTGAGCCGGCACCATGTAGTCCGGCAACCCGGCCTTGAGCGCTTCGCGCAGGCTGTCGCGCAGCGCGCTTTCATCTTGCGTGTTGTCGACAGGCACCACATAGCCCACCAACTGCTTGCCGCTCGATCCGTCCTGCGCCAGCACCACCGCTTCCTGCACGCTCGGCAGCTCCAGCAGGCGCGCTTCGATCTCGCCTAGCTCGATGCGCAGGCCGCGGATTTTCACCTGGTGGTCGATACGCCCGGCGTAGTCGATCACGCCATCGGCACGGTAGCGCGCCAGGTCGCCGGTGCGGTACAGGCGCCCGCCGTTATCACTGAACGGGTCCGGCACGAAGCGTTCGGCAGTCAGCGATGGGCGCTGGTGGTAGCCGCGAGCCAGACCGACGCCACCGAGGTACAGCTCACCGGCACCCCCGCGCACGGCCGGTTGCAGGCTGCCTTCGAGAATGTGGGTTTTCAGGTTGTCGATTGGCTGGCCGATCGGCACGCTGATGCTTTCGTCCGGCTGGCAGGTCCAGTGGGTCACGTCGATGGCCGCTTCGGTCGGGCCGTACAGGTTGTACAGGCCCGCTGCCGGCAGGCGTTGCAGGGTTTGACGCGCCAGCTCGGCCGGCAGTGCTTCACCGCTGCACACCACGCGCTTGAGGCTGGTGCAGCTTTCGACCGCTTCGTGGGTCATGAACGCCTGCAACATCGATGGCACAAAGTGCAGGGTGCTGATGCCATGGTGGTTGATGGTGTCCACCAGCAGTTGCGGGTCTCGGTGCGCCCCTGGCTGAGCCACGACCAAACGCGCGCCGGTCATCAGCGGCCAGAAGAATTCCCACACCGACACGTCGAAGCTGAACGGGGTTTTCTGCAGCACGCTGTCGCTGGCGTCCAGGCCGTAGGCCTTCTGCATCCACCACAGGCGGTTGACCAGCGCCTGGTGGCTGTTGCCGGCGCCTTTCGGGCGGCCGGTGGAACCGGAGGTGTAGATCACGTAGGCGAGGTTCAGCGGCGCCACATCGACGGCCGGGTTGGCGTCGCTGAAGCCGCTGAGGTCTTCGACATCCAGGTCCAGGCTGCGCAGGTCGGCCGGAATCGGCAGGTTGTCACGCAGGTGCGACTGGGTCAGCAGCAAGGCGATACCGCTGTCTTCAAACATGTAGGCCAGGCGGTCCTGCGGGTATTCCGGGTCCAGCGGCACGTAGGCGCCACCAGCTTTGACGATGCCCAGCAGGCCGATGACCATCTCCAGGCTGCGCTCCATGGCGATGCCCACCAACGCATCCGGGCCAACGCCCAGTCCGCGCAGCTTGTGCGCCAGCTGGTTGGCACGGCGGTTGAGCTCGACATAGCTCAGGGTCTGCTCGCCAAACACCAGTGCCGGAGCGTCCGGGGTGGCGAACACCTGAGCTTCGATCAACGAATGAATGCTGCGCTCGTTCGGATAGGCCGCTTGCGTGTGGTTCCAGCCTTCGACCATCAGTTGCTGTTCGGGCTGGGCCAGCATTGGCAGTTCACCAATAACGGCATCAGCACGATCGGTTAGCGCCTGAAGCAGGTTGGTGAAGTAACCCGCCAAACGGCCAATGGTCTCGTCGCTCCACAACGCACGGTCATGGCTGTACTGCATCGACAGGGTCGCACCCAGCTCTACTACCAAGGTCAGCGGGTAGTTGGTCTGCTCCTGCACGACCACCTCGCCAAAGCGCAGGCCACCGGGGGCGCCTTGTTGCAGCGCCTCGGACACCGGGTAGTTCTCGAACACCAGGATGCTGTCGAACAGCGCGTCACCGCCCTGCCCCGCCCAGCGCTGCACGTCGTACAGCGGCGTGTGCTCGAACTCGCGCACGGCCAGGTTGCCGGCCTGCACCTGGCCGATCCACTCGGCCACGGTCTGCTCGGCACGAGGTGCGCCGATTACTGGCAGGGTATTGATGAACAGGCCGATCTGCTCTTCCACGCCGGGCAGGTCTGCCGGGCGGCCGGCGACCGTGGCGCCGAAGCACACGCTGGCCTGGCCGGTGCAGCGCTGCAACAGCAGCAGCCAGGCCGATTGCACCAGGGTATTGACCGTGACCCGGTTGGCCCGGGCGAAGGCTTCGATGCGCGCGGTCTGCTCGCGGTCGAAGGCCAGCCGGTGGTCACCGTAGCCCGTGCCAGCAACGCCTGCGCTGCCGGCGATGGCCTGGGCCAGGCGGGTCGGCTCATCGAGGCTAGCCAGTTGGGCCTTCCAGAAGGCTTCTGCCACCGCTGCGTCCTGGTTTTGCAGCCAGGCGATGTAGTCACGGTAATGAGTGGCCTGCGCCTGTGGCGCCACGCCAGCATAGCGTTGCAGCACTTCACCCAGCAGGCGCGAGGTGCTCCAGCCGTCCATGAGGATATGGTGGTTGGTGTAGATTAGCTGGTAGCTGTCATCGCCCGTGCGTACCAGTACCAGGCGCAGCAATGGCGCTGCGGCCAGGTCAAAGCCACGCTGGCGCTCGCCTTCGGCCAACGCCTGCAAGGCCTGCTCCAGCGCCGGCTGGCCGCGCCAGTCGTGCTCGCTGAATGGCAGCTCGACCGCCTTGCGTACCACCTGCACCGCCTGCTTCAGTTCGCCCTGCATGAGGAAGCCGGTACGCAGGATGTCGTGGGCATCGAGCGTGGCCTGCCAGGCCTGCTTGAAGCGCTGCACATCCAGCCCGTGCACGTCCACGCGCAGCTGGTTGATGTAGTTGCCGGCCTGCTGGTCGTACAGGGTGTGGAACAGCATGCCCTGCTGCATGGGCGACAGCGGGTACACATCGGCGATCTGCCCGGCGGCCAACGGCAGGCTGTCCAGTTGCGCCTGGGTCAGCGCGGCCAGCGGGAAGTCAGATGGCGTCACACCTTGGTGTTGGGCATTGCAGCAATGCTCGACCAGTTCCGTCAGGGCCTGCCCGTAGGCATGGGCCAGGTGCTCGATGGTGGCCGGGTGGTGAACGTCGGCGCTGTAGGTCCATTCCAGGAACAGTTCGCCGCCGTACACCTGGCCAGTGATGCTCAGCCAGTTACCCAACTGCGCTCCAGCACATTGGGTGCGGCCTGCCGCCTCACTGCTTGGGGTGAACAGTGCGCTGGCTTCGCTATCGAAGCTGGCGTCAAACTGGCCCAGGTAGTTGAAGGTGACACGGGGCTGGGCGGCGCTCGCCAGTTGCTCACGCACCTCGGGGGCGCCAAGGTAGCGCAGCAGACCATAGCCGATGCCTTTGTCCGGTATTGCGCGCAACTGCTCCTTCACCCGCTTGATCGATTGGCCAAGGTCGTGGCCAGGGGCAAGGCGCACCGGGAACAGACTGGTGAACCAGCCCACGGTGCGGCTGAGGTCGAGGTCGTCGAACAGGTCTTCGCGGCCATGGCCTTCCAGTTGCACCAGTACGTTGTCCTGGGCACTCCACTGGCACAGCGTGCGCGCCAGTGCAGTCAGCAGCAGGTCGTTGATCTGCGTGCGGTAGGCGGCTGGGGCCTGCTTCAGCAGCTTGGCGGTACGCTCGGCATCCAGTCGCGTGGCGGCGGTGCGGGCATGGGTGTTGTCCAGGCTGCCCTGCGGGTTGTCACGCGCAAGTTCTGCGTTGTCGCCGGCCAGCACCTGCTGCCAGTAGCCTTGCTGTGCGTGCAAGGCCGGGCTACTGGCGTGGGCGGCAAGGCGCTCGGCCCAGGTATTCACCGGGCTGGTCTTGGCGGGCAGGCTCACGGCCTGGCCGTTCAGCAATTGCTGGTAGGCCTCCTGCAAGTCTTCCAGGAGGACGCGCCACGACACACCGTCCACCACCAGGTGGTGAACCACCAGCAGCAGGCGCTGCTGGCCGTCGGGGAAGTCGAACAGTTCGGCGCGCAGCAACGCCCCTTGCTCCAGGTTCAGGCTGGCCTGCACACCGTTGCCGGCAGCGTCCAGTTCGCCCAGCGAGGCCAACGTGTGCTGGCGCAGCAGCGGCGCATTGTCCAGTGGCTGGAAGCGGGCTTGCCACTGGCCGTTGTCTTGGGTGAAACGCAGGCGCAGGGCATCGTGGTGTTCAACCACGGCGCGAAGGGCGGCTTCCAGTGCCTGCATCTGTACCGGGCTGGCCGGTTTGAGCAGTACGGATTGGTTCCAGTGCGAAGGCTGGGCAATATCCATTTCGAAGAAGCGTACCTGGGCGGGCAGCAGCGCGGCCTCGCCGCTGATGGCGGTGTCCACGGCTGCAGCTGCAACTACCGGCTGTTTGGCCTCGATGCGCTTGGCCACCTGGGCCAATTGGGCGATGGTCTGTTGCTCGAACAGTTGCTTGGGAGTGATCTTGATACCCTGGCGCTTGGCCCGGGCGATGATCTGCAGGCTGAGGATGGAATCGCCGCCCAGCTCGAAGAAGTTGTCGCTGCTACCAACCTGCTCCAGCTTCAGTACATCGGCCCACACGGCGGCCAGTTTCTCTTCGATCTCACCTTCCGGCGCCACGTAGCCACGGCTGACCGCGCCGGGTACCGGCAGCGCGCGTTTGTCTAGCTTGCCGTTGGCGGTCAGCGGCAGGCGCTCCAGCAACAGCATCTGTGCCGGCACCATATATTCCGGCAGGCGTGCTTGCAGTTGCGCCTGCAACTGCTGCGTCGTCACGCCAGCATCGACCACTGCGTAGGCCACCAGTTGCAGGCGCTCGGCATCACCTTCCAGCGGCAGTGCCAACACCACGGCGTCGTTGACTTCAGGCAGGCCGGCCAATACCCGGCCGACTTCCCCCGGCTCCACGCGGTAACCGCGGATTTTCACCTGGTCGTCGGCACGGCCAATGAACTCGACCAGGCCATCGGCCGTCAACCGTGCACGGTCACCCGTGCGATACAGGCGCAAACCGTTCTCGGCCGGCACGAAGCGCTCGGCGGTCAGCGCGGGCTGGCCCAGGTAGCCCTGGGCAACGCCCTGCCCGCCCAGGTACAGCTCACCGGGCACCTGTGCCGCCAGTGGGTTGAGGTAGCCATCCAACACCTGGGCGCAGGCATTGCCCAGTGGGCGACCGACCGGCACCGTACGGCAGCCTGGCACAGGCTGGGCGGGTTCGAAGGTAAGCACACCGACCGTGGTTTCGGTCGGGCCGTAGTGGTTGATTACCCGGCAACCCGGGCGAAGCTCCCGGACTTTTTCCAGCAGGCCCCAGCTACATGCCTCACCGCCCAGGATCAGCGCCTCGACAGGCAGTACATCGGCGGCGCGGGCTGCTTGCAGCAAACCTTGCAAGTGGCTCGGAACCAGCTTCAACACGCCAACCTGATGCTGCGCCATGTAGCTGGCGAAGCCATCCGGGTCGAATGCCAGCTCTTGCGGCAACAGGTGCAGCAAGCGGCCGGACGCCAGAGCGCCGAATAGCACGGTATGGCCCAGGTCGGCTGCGGGAGTGGACACCATTGCCATGCTGGCCGAACCCGGCAGTTGCAGGCGCTCCAGCACGGCCTGGGTGTAGCTGGCCAGCGCGCCGTGGCTCACCACCACGCCTTTCGGCTGGCCGGTCGAACCAGAGGTGTAGATCAGGTAAGCCGGCTGCTCAGGCGCGATTGCCACCTCGACCGGGCTGTCGCTGCAGGTTGCCCAGGCGGCGTGCTCGCAGGCAATCACCTGCACGCCTTGCAGGTCGGTGAAACGATCATCACCGGGTTCGTGCAACAGCACTGACGCACCACTGTCAGCAATCAGTTGTTGCAGGCGCTCCTGCGGTTGCTGGCCGTCCAGCGGCAGGTAAGCCGCACCGCTCTTGAGCACCGCGAGCAAGGCGCTGACCCACTCGATGGAACGCGGCAGGCACAGGGCTACGATGCTGCCAGCACCCACACCGCGCTGGCGCAGGAAGCTGGCCAGGCGATTGGACGCTGCCTCCAGCCCGGCCTGGGTCATGAACCGCTCACCGGCTCGCACGCCGCCGTGGGCCTGGCCTTGGGCTATGGCCTGGCGCCACAACGCAAGAATGTCACCCTGCGGATAAGACTGCACAGCAGCCGGCAGCACAGCCACAAGCTCTGGGCAGTCGACGATTACCTGCTGCAGGTCGCGGGTCAGCGCTCCCAGCACATGGCGCAAAGAGCCAGCCATACGCTCGATGGTGGCCTGCTCGAACAGGTCAGTTGCGTAGGTGAAGTAGCCCTCGATGCCTTCGGCCTTGTCGGAAAAATCGAACGCCAGGTCAAAGCGCGCGTCGCCACCGTCACGGGCAAAGCCCTCCACCTCCAGCGTACCTAGCCGCTTGCGCTCGGTGTCGCTGGCGGCCACGTGCTGGTTGATCTTGAACTGGAACAGCGGGTTGTGGGCCAGGTTGCGCTCCGGCAGCAAGGCATCCACCAGATGCTCGAACGGCAGTTCCTGGTGCGACTGTGCGCCGCCGATCACGTCCTTGACCTGCTCCAGCAGCGCGGCAAAGGTGGCGCGCTCGTCCACCTGCACACGCAGCACCTGGGTGTTGATGAAGAAGCCGATCAGGCCTTCCAGCTCCTTGCGGTTGCGCCCGGCGTTCGGCGCGCCGATGCGGATATCGGCCTGGCCGCTGTAACGCGACAGCACCACCGCCATGGCCGCCAGCACCAGCACGAACAACGTATGGCCACCCTTGCGGGCCTGGTTGCGCAGGGCTTCGGCCTGTTCGCCGGCAATGTCCACGCGCACCACCGCGCCGCGCTGGCTTGGCGTGGCCGGGCGCTCGAAGTCCAGTGGCAGGCTAAGCACCGGCTGCTCATCGCCCAGCTGTGTCTGCCAATATTCCAGCTGTCGCTGTGCCTCGCCGGCTTCCAGCCAGGCACGCTGCCAGATGGCGTAGTCGGCGTACTGGATTGGCAGGGCCGGCAACTGCGCCTGACGGCCTTCGGCCAGGGCGGTATACAGCTGGATGAACTCCTGCACCAGCACATCGCTCGACCAACCGTCAGAAATGATGTGGTGCATGCTCAGCACCAACACATGCTCCTCGTCACCCACGCGGAGCAGCGTTACCCGCAGCAGCGGCCCAGTCAGCAGGTCGAACGGCCGCTTGAGTACGGCGTCCACCGCCGCGCCCAGCGAGGCCTCATCGTCGGCACCGTCGAACACCGCCAGCTCCAGTGGCAGCGGGCAGTGGTCGAGGATTTCCTGATGAAATTCGCCTTCGTCCGAGGCGAAGCGCGTGCGCAGAGACTCGTGCCGTTGCACCAGTGCATCCAGCGCCTGCTGGAGCACCACCTGGTCCAGCGCACCTTTGAGGCGCACCGCCATCGGCACGTTGTAGGCCGGGCTGTCAGGCTCCAGCTGCCAGAGGAACAGCAGGCGCTGCTGGGCATACGACAGCGGGATGCGCGCCAAACCCTGGCGTGCGGGCACGATGGGCAGCAGGCGGAAGCTCTGGCCGCTGGCCTGCATCTTTTCCAGGATCTGCTGGCGCTGCTCCACGGGGAGGCCGACGAAACGTTGGGCGATGCGTTGTGCTGCAGTGAGTTCCATGTCAGGCCTCTGTGAATGCGTTCATCATTTGTTCGATATCGCTCAGGCCGTCGTCGGAAAGCGACAGACCTTGCTCGTCCAGTGCCTGGGCGAACGCGCGCAGTTCGGGGTGGCTGAAGATCAGCCGCAGGGGCACGTCGAGCCCCAGCTCCACGTTGATCCGTGACACCGCCTGAGCGGCCAGCAGGGAGTGGCCGCCCAGCTCGAAGAAGTTGTCGTTCAGGCCCACCCGGGCAACGTTCAACAACTGCGCCCAGAGCGCGGCCAGCTGCTGTTGCCGCTCGGTCTGTGGCGCCTCGTAGTCATGCTGCGGCTGGCTTGGGTCGGGCAGCGGCAGCGCCTTGCGGTCGAGCTTGCCGCTGGGGGTCAGTGGCATGCTTGGCAGGGTCACCAGGTAAGACGGGATCATGTAGTCCGGCAGGCTGGCCTTAAGGTACTGCTTCAGTGCCATGCGCAAGTCGCCGCTGTGGCCTTCGGCTGGCACGGCATAGGCACACAGTTGCTTGCCACTGGGCAGGTCGATGGCCAGCACGGTGGCCTCGCGCACGTCCGGGTGCGCCCGCAGGTACTGCTCGATTTCGCCTAGCTCGATGCGAAAGCCTCGTACTTTCACCTGATGGTCGACCCGGCCGCGATAGGCCAGCTGGCCGTTTTCGTCGTAGTAGCCAAGGTCGCCGGTGCGGTACAGGCGGCCACCGCCAACCGGGTCGAACGGGTCGGGGATGAAGCGCTCGGCAGTGAGCGATGGCCGCTGGTGGTAACCGCGTGCCAGGCAGCCTGCACCGCCGATGAACAGCTCACCGGGGACACCCACAGGGGTCGGCGCCAAGCCATCGTCCAGCGCATGCAGGCTGCGGCCCGGCAAGGCGCGGCCGATGGGTACGCCACCCAGGCTGATCTGCTGCTCGGTCATCTGCGAGCAGTCATATGTGGTGGCGACCACGGTGGCCTCGGTCGGGCCATAGGTGTTCAGCAGGCGCACGGCTGGTGGGCCATCCGCCAGCCAGGCGCGCAGGGCGTCTTCCGGCACTGCTTCGCCGCCCACGTGAATCTGCTTCAGGCGGCCATAGGCTTCGGGGGCACGGCGCTCCAGCGCCAGCAGGCGCCAGTAGGCGGCCGGCAGGTCGGCCACGGTCACGCCATGGCGGTTGATTTCGTCCAGCAAGGTGGCTGTATCCCACAGCCGCAGGTCGCGCAGCACCACGCAGGCGCCGCAGGCCAGCGGCGGGAAGAACTGCTCGATGAAGCCATCGAAGCTGAAAGTGGCGAACTGCAACACACGGTCGTGCGGGCTCAACCGCGAATAGTCGCCGGCCACCTGGCAGAACACCGACAAGGCATGGTGGTCGATGGCCACGCCCTTGGGCATACCGGTGGAACCGGAGGTGTAGATGACGTATGCCAGGTTCTGTGGCGTAACCAGGTTCGGTAGCGGCTCGGCTGGCCAGGCTTGCAACCACTCGCTGCCAGGCTCCAGCACCAGGCAAGGCAGCTGCTTGGCCAGCTGCAGGCGCTCCCGCGAGGCGGCATCGGCCAGCAGCAAGCCGATTTTGCTGTCCTCGACCATGTAGGCCAGTCGATCCTGCGGGTAGTCTGGGTCCAGCGGCACATACGCGCCTCCGGCCTTGTGAATGGCGATCAGTGCCAAGGCCATGCCCAAGCCACGCTCAACGGCAACGCCGACCAGGCAGTCCGGGCCTACGCCCAGTGCCCGCAGGCGATACGCCAGCTGGTTGCTGCTACGGTCCAGCTCGGCATAGGTCATCTGCTGGTCGTCAAAAATCAGCGCCAAGGCGTCTGGCCGCTCACGCGCCTGGTGTTCAAACAACTGGTGCGCGCACAACCCGCTGGTGGCTTGAGGCACGGGGTTCCAATCGTGGGTCAACTGCTGGCGCTCGGCGATGCCAAGGAAGTCCAGCTCGGCAATGCAACGCTGCGGCTCGGCGCAGATGGCCTCCAGCAATGCCTGCCAGTGCCCGGCCATGCGCTCGATACGCGCCGCGTCGAACAGGTCGGTGGAGTAATTGAATGAAGCCGTCACGCCATCGGAGCGCTCCAGCGTGTTCAGCGAAATGTCGTACTGCGCGCCCGGCTCCAGCAGGTCCACTTCCTTGACGCTCAGGCCGTGCAGGGCATCGCTGGACACCTGCTCGCCCAAGTCGCGCAGGTGGTTGTACAGCACCTGGAAGAACGGGTTCACGCCCTGGTCCCGGTCTGGGTACAGCGCTTCGGCCACCTCCAGGAATGGCACATCCTTGTTGGCCTGGGCTTGCAGCGTGGTTTCCTTGATGGCGGCCAGCAGCTGGGGGAACGGCTGGCTGCCATCCACGCCGATCCGTGCCACCACCACATTGATGAAGAAGCCGATCAGCCCTTCCAGCTCCAGGCGGTTGCGGTTGGTGACCGGTACGCCGATGTTCAGCGTGCCCTTGCGGCTGTAGCGCGAAAGCACGATGGCGTAAGCCGCCAGGAACACATGGAACAGCGTGGCGTTGGATGCCACCGCCAGTGCACGCAGGCGCTCGGTCAGGGCCAGCGGCAAGCGCACGTCGAAGCGGCTGCCCTGGTAGCTTTTGACCTGCGGGCGAATGCGGTCGGCGGGCAGTTCGAGCACTTCGAAGTCGTCTTCAAGGCGCGTCTTCCAGAAGTCGATCTGGGCCTGCATCTGCCCTTCGGCAAGCCATTTGCGCTGCCAGGCGGCGAAGTCGGCATACTGCACCGCCAGCGGTTCGACGGCGTGCACCTGACCAGTGGCAGCAGCGTTGTAGGCAGCGGCGAACTCGCGCACAAGCAGGCTCATCGACCAGCCGTCGGAAACGATGTGGTGCAGGGTCAGCGACAGCAGGTGCTCCTGCGCATCCACCTTGAACAGGCGGGCACGCAGCAGCGGGCCGTGCTCCAGGTCGAACGGGACGAACGCTTGGGCTTCCAGCTTGCGCATCTGCGCCGCGTGGTCCTGGCCGCTGATATCTTCGAAGCCGATCGGCACCGAAGCCGCCGGCTGGATGCGCTGCCAAGGCAGGCCCTCAGCCTCCACGAACACCGTGCGTAGCGATTCGTGACGGGCGACCAGGGCGTCCAGCGCAGCCTGCACCGCTGCACGGTCAAGATTGCCCTGCATGCGCACAGCCATTGGCGTGTTGTAAGCCAGGCTTTCGGGGTTCAGCTTCCAGAACAGCCACTGGCGGTTTTGCGAGCGAGACACTGGCAGCGGCTGCTGCCGGTCAAGGATTTCGATCTCCAGCCCGGCGCCCTGCTCTCCCTCGGCTACCGCTTGAGCGAAGGCTTGCAGGTCGACGGTATCGAACAGGGTACGCAGCGGGAGGTCCACGCCCAATTGCTTGCGCACCCGTGATACGGCCTGGGTGGCCAGCAGCGAATGGCCGCCAAGGGCGAAGAAGTTATCAGTCAGGCCCACCTGCGGCACTTGCAGGACTTCGGCCCAGATTTGTGCCAGCTGCACTTGCAACGGATTCTGCGGTGCCTGGTAAACCACCTGTGTCGCGACCGGCTCTGGCAGCGCCTTGACGTCGACCTTGCCGTTGACAGTGAAAGGCAGGTGCTCCAGCACCATCAGATAGGCTGGCACCATGTGTTCGGGCAGCAGGCCTTTGAGGGTGGCGCGGATCGCGTCCTGCCAGGCCACGCTGTCGGCCGGCACCTGGCTGGGCACCAGCCATGCGGCCAGTTGCAGTTGCGGTGCCTGGCCATGCACGCGCACCAGCGCGTTGGCGACACCCTCCAGCGCACGCAGCTGGCTTTCGATTTCGGCCAGCTCCACACGGTAGCCACGGATTTTCACCTGGCCATCCATGCGCCCGGCAAATTGCAGGTCGCTGCCCTGGCGTACCCAGTCGCCGCTGCGGTACAGCCGCTGGCCGTGCCTGCCGCCTGGATCAGGGACGAAGCGCTCGGCCGTGAGCGCCGGGCGATTCAGGTAACCACGGGCCAGCCCGGCGCCACCGATGTACAGCTCGCCCTTGGCCTTGGCCGGCAGCGGTTGCAGGCAACGGTCGAGTACCGCAACGCAGGTATTGGCCAATGGCTGGCCGAGGCGGGCTTGCTCGTCAAGTTCAGCGACCAACACGCCGACAGTGGTCTCGGTCGGGCCGTAGTGGTTGAACACCTTGAGCGCCGGGTTCAAATGGCTAATTTTAGCCAGCAGGCCCGGGCTGATGGCCTCACCGCCCAGCACCAGGCACTGCGCTGGCAGCGCCGAACGGCCAGCCACCAACATCGCCTCCAGGTGCGACGGCACGATCTTCAGCGCGTCTACCTGATGCTCGGCCAGGTAGGCAGCGAAGCCTTCGGCATCCAATACCTGTTCACGCGACAGCATGTGCAGAGTGTGGCCGCCGCACAGGGCACCGAACAACATGGTGTGGCCCAGGTCGGCGGCCGGCGTCGAAACCTGGGCCATGCTGCGGATGCGCTCGACCGGCAGGCGCGCGGCGATGCCATCCACGTAGTTGGCCAGAGCGCCGTGGCTGATCGCCACGCCCTTGGGCTGCCCGGTGGTGCCAGAGGTGTAGATCACATAGGCCAGGTTGGCCGGCTGGGGCGCTGGGCGAACGGTACTGGCGCTACCCGTTTGCGCCCAGTCGATGCGCTGCACGCCATCAGCCAGTTCAGCCTGCCAGTGACTGGGTGCCAGCACCAGGCGCGTGTCGCTGTCGGCCAGCATGTAGGCCAGGCGCTCGGCAGGTTGTTCAGGCTCCAGCGGCAGGTATGCGCCACCGGCCTTGAGCACACCCAGGATGCTGGCGAGCATGCCAACGCTGCGGTCGGCCAGCACGCCGACCAGCGTGTCCGGCCCTACCCCGGCCTGGCTCAAGCGGCCGGCAATAGCTTCGGCACGGGCATCGAGCTCGGTAAAACTGGCTTGCTCGCCCGCGGCCATTACCGCCGTACGTTCGGGGTGACTGCTGGCGGCAGCGGCAAATCGTTGGTGCACCAGCCGGGTTGCCTCGACCGGCTTCAACTCACTCTGGGCAACGGCCAGGCCCGGCAATGCCAGCTCGCCGACAGCACCACCGGTTTCATCGGCCAGCGCTTGCACCAGGGCCAGCCACTGCTCGCCGAGAGCTTCGACAGTAACAGCGTCGAACACATCGGTGGCGTAGGTGAACGCCGCGTGCAATTGCCCGGCGCGCTCGTGTGTGTCCAATGCCAGATCGAAGCGGGCGCTGTGCTTCTTCAGCGTGATCGGCGCCAGGCTCAGGCCGGAGCGGGTTTCAATGGCCTGCACATCCGCCACCTGCGCCTGGTGGTTGAACAACACGCGGAACAGCGGGCTCTCGGTGCTGCGCGGCAGCTCCAGGGCCTCGACCAACTGCTCGAATGGCAAATCCTGGTGGCTTTGGGCGCCCAAAGCGGTCACGCGCACGCACTGCAGCAGGCCAGTGATGTCAAGCAGCGGGTCGATCTCAGTGTGTAGCACTTGGGTATTGATGAAGCAGCCGATCAGGCCCTGGCCTTCTGCACGATTGCGGTTGGCGATAGGCACGCCGACACGGATTGCGGCTTGGCCGCTGTAGCGTTGCAGCAGCAGTTTGAAGGCAGCCAGCAGGACCATGAACAGCGTGACGTTGTGCTTGCGGGCCACACTCCGCAGGCGCTCGGCAACGTCTGCGGCGATGGAGAACTCGTGGCGTGCGCCCCGGTAGCTGGGCCGGCCCTGCCGTGTGCGGTCCAATGGCAGTTCCAGCGGTGAATGGTCATCACCCAAACGGGCTTGCCAGTAAGCCAGCTGGCGCTCCTGCTCTCCGGCTTCCAGCCAGCTGCGCTGCCACAGGGCATAGTCGCGATACTGGATTGGCAGCGGCTCAAGGGTGGCGTCGGCACCCGCCACGGCGGCGTCGTACAGGCGCAGGAACTCGTCGATCAGCACGTTCATCGACCAACCGTCGGCGACGATATGGTGCAGGGTCAGTAGCAACACGTGATCTTGCGGGGCCAGTTGCAGCAGGCGCACACGTAGCAGCGGGCCGCTGGCCAGGTCAAACGGGGCCATCGCCTCGGCTTCGGCGATGGACTCGACAGCGGCCTGGCGGGCACTTTCATCCAGTTCGGCCAGGGCATCCTGGCGCAACTGCAACGGGGCAGCGACCGCATCGACCTGCTGGCGTACGTCATCGCCATCGGCGACGAACCGGGTACGCAGGGTTTCGTGACGGGCGATCAGGGCGTCGAAGGCGTGCTGCAGGGCAGCCAGGTCCAGCGGGCCATGCAAGCGCACAGCCATGGGCAGGTTGTACGCCGCGCCCTGCGGGTCGAGCTGCCAGAGGAACCACATGCGCCGCTGGGCATACGATAGCTGGTCGCGCTCAGCTACTTCCACACCGGGCGCGATCGGCAGCACGGAAAAGTCCATGCCCTCGCCCTGCAGCGCCTTGAGGAACAGGCGGCGCTTGTCGGGGCTGAGTTCGATGAAGCGGCGGGCGAGCTTGAGCGTTTGATCAGCATTCATGTCGAGCGGTGTCCTGGCAGTCGAGCGGTAACTGTCAGACGAAGGCATGGGGGGCTGATTTAGGGGGGCGGCGGAGAACGGGCTTGCCGAGACTCTAAAAGTTGACGCAATCACTGTGGGAGCGGCTTCAGCCGCGAACACCGGCAAAGCCGGTGCCATTCACCGCGCTGGATTCTTCGCGGGTGAACCCGCTCCCACAGGTCCTGCATCGTTCCTGAGGACAGGGATAACCCTGCAGGAACACGGTACTTCAGAGCCCTTCAGCGCAGCAGTTCGGAATGCCCCTCAGCCATCGCTACCACCACCTTGCGCTTGCCGGTAAACGGCGACCGCGCATGCGCCGCGAGCATGTTGTCGAGCATCAGCACATCATTCGCCAGCCAAGGGAAGCTGATGGTGCAGTCATCCAGCACCCCGCGCACTTCATCGAGTAGCGAATCTTCGATGGTCGTACCGTCGCCGTAGTACACGTTGCGCGGCAGGTCCTCTTCCTCGACGATGTCCATCAGCGACTCACGCACTTCTGGTTGCAGGTTCGACACATGAAAGAGGTGCGCCTGGTTGAACCACACATTGTCCCCGGTCACGGGGTGGCGCCCCACCACCTGGCAACGCTGGCGGGTGCGCAGCTCGCCGTCGTCCTTCCAGATACACTCGATGGCATGCGCCCGGCAGTAGGCCTCGACCTGGCGCGGGTCTTCGGTGTTGAACACTTGCGACCACTCCACGTCCAGGCCGTTACCGTAGTTGCGCACGTACATCAGCCCTTTCTCTTCCAGACGTTGGCGAATGCGCGCCGGTATGCGCCGGTACACCTCCCGGCTGTCGGCAATCGGCGTCTCGCCACCGGTCTCGGCGGGGATCACGCTGTAGAACCAGATCTTCATTGGCCATTCCAGGGTGTAAGCCTGCTCGTTGTGCAGCGGGATGCTCTGGTGTGCGGGGTACTCCGTTGAGGTGTAAACGCCCTTGGTCACGTTGCTGCGTGGCGTGGAGCCAAACTCATAATTGAGCAGCGGGTGCCCGAAAGAGGCGGCAAACTGACGGAAGGCTTCGGCGCCACCGATCTCGAACCCGCGGAACAGGATGCCACCCGCCTGCAGCAGGTGCCGGTCCACCAGCGGCTGCAATTCGGCAAAGGCCTCCAGCAGGTCAATCCCCGGCTCCGGTGCGCGCACCAGCAGCGGCAGGTTGCCGCGCGTGGCGTCCAGGGGTTCGATGGCAAAGCTCAGCAGTTCACTCATGTACGGTCACCTCAAGCCAGGGCCGCTTTGGCGGCGTAATCGGGTTTTGCGCCATGGCGGCGCCTGACTAGATGAACGAGCGGGCCAGCGGGAAATTCACCAGGGCAGCACACGCAGGTAAAGCGCAGCCGCGCCGGTTCGTCTGAACGATGTGACCCTTTTATCGCCCAGGAACCGTACATGACTCGCCAGCTTCTGCTCCTCGCCCTGCTTGCCGCGGCCCCTGCCGCCTGGTCGGCGGAGCAATGCGCCGTGGAAATCCATGGCACCGACCAGATGACCTTCGACAAGGCCGCCATCACCGTACCCAAGGCGTGCACCTCGTTCACCGTCACCCTCACCCACCCCGGTGACATGCCAAAGAACGTGATGGGTCACAACTGGGTGCTGAGCACCCCAGCCGACATGCAAGGCGTGCTGGATGAAGGCCAGAAGGCCGGCGAGGCGCAGGACTATGTGAAACCTGGCGACACCCGGGTCATCGCCCACACCCGCCTGATCGGCGGCGGCGAAAAGGACAGCGTCACCCTCGACACCCGGTCGCTGAAGACCGGTACCGACTACAGCTTCTACTGTTCCTTCCCGTTCCACAGCACCTTGATGAAGGGCACCCTGACCCTTGGCAGCTGACCCCGCCCCCACCTCACCAGCGAGATCACGCTTCATGAAAACCTCCTCTCCCGGGGCCATCCGCGAATTGCTGGGCCTGCTCAAACCCTACCGCCCTGCGGTAATCGTGTCGGTGCTGCTGGGCATGCTCGGCGGCCTCGCCGTGACTGCCCTGCTGGCTACCGTCAACCAAGGCCTGCACGCTGACGGCGGCATGAGCCAGGGTGTGATCCTGGCCTTCGCCGGCCTGTGCGTACTGGCCCTGGTCAGCAGCGTGGCGGCCGATAGCGGCACCAATTACGTCGGCCAGAAAGTGATTGCCCGCCTGCGCAAGGACCTGGGTGCCAAAGTGCTGTCGGCGCCGATCGAACAGATCGAGCGCTACCGCACTCACCGCCTGATCCCGGTGCTGACCCGTGACGTCGATACCATCAGCGATTTCGCCTTCGCCTTCGCCCCATTGGCCATCTCGCTGACCACGGTGACCGGCTGCATGGCCTACCTGGCCTGGCTGTCGTGGCCGATCTTCGTCATCACCCTGGTGGCCATCGGCATCGGCAGTGGTGTGCAGTACATCGCCCGGCAAAAAGGCCTGGCCGGCTTCAACGCCGCTCGCGATGCCGAAGACAACCTGCAGAAGCACTACTCGGCCATCGCCGAAGGCGCCAAGGAGCTGCGCATCGACCGCCGCCGCCGCCATGCCATGCTCACCCGTAATATCCAGGGCACCGCCGACTTCATCGCCAACACCCACATTCGCGCCATCAACATCTTCGTGGTGGCCAAGAGCCTGGGTTCGATGCTGTTCTTCGTGGTCATCGGCCTTACCCTGGCCCTTCAATCGCTATGGCCGAGCAACGACCCGGCAGTGATGAGCGGTTTCGTGCTGGTGCTGCTGTACATGAAAGGCCCACTGGAGACGCTGATCGGCAACCTGCCAATCCTTGGCCGCGCCCAGGTGGCTTTCCGCCGCATTGCCGACCTGGCCGAGCGCTTTTCGTCGCCCGAGCCGCACCTGCTGCTGGAGCCGCCGGTCAAGCGCGAGGCCTTGGCTACCGCGCACCTGGAACTGCACAACGTCGAGTACGCCTACCCGCCTGTGGACGGCAACGAGCCATTTCGCGTGGGGCCGGTGAACCTGAGCATCGAGCCGGGCGAAATCCTGTTCATCGTCGGTGAAAACGGCTGCGGGAAGACCTCGCTGATCAAGCTGCTGCTGGGCCTGTACACCCCGCAGCGTGGCGAAGTGCGCCTGAACGGCAAGGCTGTCGGCCCGGAGGGGCTGGACGACTACCGCCAGCTGTTTACCACTGTGTTCGCCGATTACTACCTGTTCGAAGACCTGCCAGAGCACGAGCACAGCCTGCCCAGCGATGCCACACGCTACCTGGAACGGCTGGAGATCGCCCACAAGGTCAGCGTGCGTGATGGCGCCTTTACCACCACCGACCTGTCGACAGGCCAACGCAAGCGCCTGGCGCTGGTCAATGCCTGGCTGGACGGGCGGCCGGTGCTGGTGTTCGATGAATGGGCGGCGGACCAGGACCCGACCTTCCGCCGGGTGTTCTACAACGAGCTGCTGCCGGACCTGAAGCGGTTGGGCAAGACCATCATCGTGATCTCGCATGACGACCGGTATTTCGATACGGCGGACAAGGTGGTGCACCTTAGCCGTGGGAAGATTGTCGAGGCGTTGGAACCGGCCTGAAAAAATAGTGGGGGCGTTTTGCGCCCCCACTCGCAGAATCAGAACAACCAGCGATACAACGCGTATGCCACCACCACCGCCAGCACCGGCCGCAGCACGCGGTAGGCCTTGGGGTTGGCGCGCTTGAACTGCTTCACGTGGGTGCTGATTTTATTGCTGAACCGCTTGCTCCAGGCATACGCCTGGTTAATGCCGCCCACGCGCTCGTCGTCGGTGTTCTGCGGCGCGGTGGCGCGGCCGAGGAAAGCACTGACCTGGCGGTTGATGCGGGTCATCAGCGGGCTGCTCAGCGGGCGCTCGATGTCACAGAACAGGATCACCCGGGTAACGTCGGTCTCGTTCTTCACCCAGTGCACGTAGGTTTCGTCGAACATCACGTCCTCGCCATCACGCCAGGCGTATTCCTCGCCATCGACGTAGATGCGGCAAGCATCGGAATTCGGCGTGGACAGGCCCAGGTGATAGCGCAGCGAGCCTGCGAACGGATCGCGGTGCGGGTTCAGGTGGCTGCCGCCGGGCAACAGGGCGAACATCGCGCCCTTGACGTTGGGGATGCTGCTGACCAGCTCGACGGTGCGCGGGCACAGGGCTTCGGCCGAAGGCAGCGGTTTGTCGTACCACTTCAGGTAAAAACGCTTCCAGCCTTTCTTGAAGAACGAACCGAAGCCGGCGTCGTTGTCCTTTTCGGCGGCGCGAATGTAGCCTTCATCGAACAGGCGCATGGCCTCTTCGCGGATGTCTTGCCAGTTGTCCTTCAGCACGTCCAGCTCAGGGAAGCGCTGGCGGTCCAGGTAGGGTTTGGACGGCACGCCGGAAAACAGGTACATCAGGGCGTTGTAGGGGGCGAACAGCGCCGAATGGTTGACGAACTGGCGCAACACCGGCAGGCGAGCCTTGCCGCGCAGGTGCACGAACAGCACGCTGCCGAAGAACACCAGCAGGACACCCGCCTTGGCTGCAAAGGAAAAGGTCATGCTTCACTCCTTGGAAAGGAGACAGGGCTGCGCAGCCTGGCTCCTGAAAATCATCCTGCCATCATAAACCGATCCCGCCGCGGTAAAAACAACCCGGGCGGGATCGCATTCATGAAGATTTTGCAATAAACCACGCCGCCAAACGTTGCGCCGGATCAGCGGCGAGGCCGATTACTGCTGGTTTTCCTGCTCGCTGAACATGTCGCTGAACAGCATGCTCGACAGATAACGCTCACCCGAATCGGGCAAAATTACGACGATGGTCTTACCCTGCATTTCGGGTTTTTCGGCCAGGCGCACCGCGGCGGCCATTGCCGCACCACACGAAATACCACAAAGGATGCCCTCCTCCTGCATCAGGCGAATGGCCATGGCCTTGGACTCTTCATCGGTCACCGTCACCACTTGGTCGACAATCGACAGGTCGAGGTTTTTCGGCACAAAACCGGCGCCAATGCCCTGGATCTTGTGCGGGCTGGGCTTGAGCTCTTCGCCCGCCAGGGTCTGGGTGATCAGCGGCGATGACACGGGCTCGACAGCCACCGACAGGATTGCCTTGCCCTGGGTGTGCTTGATGTAGCGCGACACACCGGTGATGGTGCCGCCGGTGCCCACGCCCGCCACCAGTACGTCGACTGCGCCGTCAGTGTCGTTCCAGATTTCCGGGCCGGTGGTTTTTTCGTGGATGGCCGGGTTGGCCGGGTTCTCGAACTGGCCAGGCAGGAAATACTGGGCCGGGTCGGAGGCGACGATTTCGTTGGCCTTCTCGATGGCGCCCTTCATGCCTTTTGCCGGCTCGGTCAGCACCAGTTCGGCGCCCAATGCCTTCAACACCTTGCGCCGCTCCAGGCTCATGGAGGCTGGCATGGTCAGCATCAGCTTGTAGCCACGGGCGGCGGCAACAAAGGCCAGGCCGATACCGGTGTTGCCCGAGGTAGGCTCGACGATGGTCATGCCCGGCTTGAGCTTGCCGCTGCTCTCTGCGTCCCAGACCATGTTCGCGCCAATGCGGCATTTGACCGAGTAGCCCGGGTTGCGCCCTTCGATCTTGGCCAGGATGGTCACGCCACGCGGGGCGATGCGGTTGATCTGCACCAGCGGTGTGTTGCCGATGGAGTGGGCGTTGTCTGCAAAGATACGGCTCATGGCAGGGGTCCTTGGCATGAAAAACAGCAGGGAAAGACCCCAAGGGTAAGCCCCGACCGGTGGCCCGTAAAGCCTGTTCGAACTCGACCGGGCGCGTTGCGGTCAACCACACATCCCGCCTTGGAGACGCCCTGATGAGAGCCCGTTACCGCTGGCCGCTGATCGGCCTGGGCAGCCTGATCGTGCTGCTGGTAGCCCTGCACCTGGCCCTGCCCTACCTGGTGCGCGATTACCTGAACGACAAACTGGCCGACATGGGTGATTACCGTGGCCAGATCGCCGACGTGGACCTGGCCTGGTGGCGCGGCGCATACCAGATCAACGGGCTGAAGATCGTCAAGACCAGCGGCAAGGTACCGGTACCGTTTCTGGACGCGCCGCTGATCGACCTTTCGGTGAGCTGGCATTCGCTGTGGTCCGACAGAGCGGTGGTGGCCGAGGTGACCTTCGTGCGCCCGGAGCTGAACTTCGTCGACGGTGGCACCAAGCAAGCGTCGCAGACTGGCCGGGGTACCGACTGGCGCCAGCAACTGGAAAAACTGCTGCCCATCACGCTCAACGAAGTGCGCATCGACAATGGCGTGCTGACGTTCCGCAACTTCAACTCCAAGCCACCGGTCGACCTCAAGGCCACCCAGCTGAACGCCAACATCCGCAACCTGACCAATGTTCGAGACCCCAAAGGCCGTCGCGATGCGAGTTTCGAAGGTACTGCCCTGATCGCGGGCGATGCGAAGGTAGAAAGCCGTGCCACGTTCGACCCGTTCAGTGATTTCGATGACTTCGAATTCAGGCTGCGCGCCACCGGCATCGAGCTACGCAAATTGAACGACTTCGCCAGCGCCTATGGCAAATTTGATTTCAATGCCGGTCACGGGGACGTGGTCATCGAGGCGCAGGCGGAAAACGGCCGGCTAAACGGCTACATAAAACCGCTGCTGCGTGATGTCGATGTATTCGACTGGCAACAGGACGTCGAGGAAAAGGACAAGGGCTTCTTCCGCTCGGTGTGGGAAGCGGTGGTGGGGGCGACCGAGACGGTGCTGAAAAACCAGCCGAAAAACCAGTTTGCCACCCGGGTGGAGCTCAGTGGCAGCGTGCGCAAGCAGGATATCAGCGCCTTCGGGGCGTTTTTGCAAATCCTGCGCAACGGGTTTATCCAGGCGTTCAATGCCCGATACGAGCGAGGGGCGCCGGATTCCGACTGAGTGGGCGTGACGGGGCATTCAGGGACTGAATACCCGGTCTGCGTTTCCAGCCGCTCAACCCCGCGTTATAGTCGGTAACAAATCGAAAACAGGTGTTGGGCCTTTCGCGGGCACGCCCGCTCCCACAGGTAACCCACAGCTCCAGGAATGTGTGCAATACCTGTGGGAGCGGGCGTGCCCGCGAAGAGGCCCTGACAGGCATACGGCAGAGGACAGACCCATGAAGTTCGAAGGCACCCGCGACTACGTCGCCACAGACGACCTGAAACTGGCGGTAAACGCGGCCATCACCCTCGAACGCCCGCTGCTGGTCAAGGGCGAGCCCGGCACCGGCAAGACCATGCTTGCCGAGCAGCTGGCGGCCTCGTTCGGCGCACGGCTGATCACCTGGCACATCAAGTCCACCACCAAGGCCCACCAGGGCCTGTACGAGTACGACGCGGTCAGCCGCCTGCGTGACTCGCAGCTGGGCGTGGACAAGGTGCACGATGTGCGCAATTACCTGAAAAAGGGCAAGCTGTGGGAGGCTTTCGAGGCTGATGAGCGGGTCATCCTGCTGATCGACGAAATCGACAAGGCCGACATCGAGTTCCCCAACGACCTGCTGCAAGAGTTGGACAAGATGGAGTTCTACGTCTACGAAATCGACGAGACCATCAAGGCCAGACAGCGCCCGATCATCATTATTACCTCCAACAACGAAAAAGAGCTGCCGGACGCGTTCCTGCGCCGCTGCTTCTTCCACTACATCGCCTTCCCCGACCGCACCACGCTGCAGCAGATCGTCGACGTGCACTACCCGAACATCAGCCAGTCGCTGGTCAGCGAAGCCCTGGATGTGTTCTTCGACGTGCGCAAGGTGCCGGGCCTGAAGAAAAAACCGTCCACCTCCGAGCTGGTCGACTGGCTCAAGCTGCTGATGGCCGACAACATCGGTGAAGCCGTACTGCGCGAGCGCGATCCGACCAAGGCCATCCCGCCGCTGGCCGGCGCGCTGGTAAAAAACGAGCAAGACGTGCAGTTGCTGGAGCGCCTGGCCTTCATGAGCCGGCGCGGCAACCGCTGACAGGAGCCGGGCCATGCTGCTCAACCTGTTCAATGAAATGCGCGCGGCCAAGGTGCCGGTGTCGGTACGCGAGTTGCTGGACCTGCACCAGGCCCTGCAAAAGCATGTGGTGTTCGCCGACATGGACGAATTCTACTACCTCGCGCGCGCCATCCTGGTGAAGGACGAACGCCATTTCGACAAGTTCGACCGGGCCTTTGCCGCCTACTTCAAAGGCCTGGAAAACCTCGACCGCCACATTGAGGCGCTGATCCCCGAAGACTGGTTGCGCAAGGAGTTCGAGCGTTCGCTCACGGATGAAGAGCGTGCGCAGATCCAGTCCCTGGGTGGCCTGGACAAGCTGATCGAGGAATTCAAGAAACGCCTTGAGGAGCAAAAGGAACGCCATGCCGGCGGTAACAAGTGGATCGGCACCGGCGGCACCAGCCCGTTCGGCTCGGGTGGCTTCAACCCCGAAGGCATCCGCGTGGGCGAGGCTGGCAAACGCCAGGGCAAGGCAGTAAAGGTGTGGGACCAGCGCGAGTACAAGAACCTCGACGACCAGGTTGAACTGGGCACGCGCAACATCAAGCTGGCCCTGCGCCGGCTGCGCAAGTTCGCCCGTGAAGGCGCCGCCGAAGAGCTGGATATCGACGGCACCATCGACCATACCGCGCGCGACGCCGGCTTGCTGAACATCCAGATGCGCCCCGAGCGGCGCAATACGGTAAAGCTGCTGTTGCTGTTCGACATCGGCGGCTCGATGGACGCCCACATCAAGGTTTGCGAAGAGCTGTTCTCGGCCTGCAAGACCGAGTTCAAGCACCTGGAGTACTACTACTTCCACAACTGCGTGTACGAGTCGGTGTGGAAGAACAACCTGCGCCGCACCTCGGAGCGCTATTCCACCTTCGACCTGCTGCACAAGTATGGCGACGACTACAAAGTGGTGTTCGTCGGCGATGCGGCCATGGCGCCCTACGAAATCACCCAGCCGGGCGGCAGCGTGGAGCACTGGAACGAAGAGGCCGGGTATGTGTGGCTGCAGCGCTTCATGGAAAAATTCAAGAAGATCATCTGGATCAACCCGTACCCCAAGCAGGCCTGGGACTATACCGCATCGACCCATCTGGTGCGGGACCTGATCGAGGACAAGATGTACCCGCTGACCTTGCAGGGGCTGGAAGAAGGGATGCGCTACCTGTCCAAGTGATGTTGCCGGTGCCGGCCTTTTCGCGGGCTCGCCCGCTCCCACAGGTGCACCACAGACCCTGAGGTTTGTGGAATACCTGTGGGAGCGGGCAAGCCCGCGAAAGGGCCAGCAGCCTTACAACCAACGGCCCATGTAAACCTGGTGCTCACGCCAGGCCTCATCCTGCACCACCGCCCTGAACCGCGCCACCGCCCCCGGCATGCACTGCGCCAGTTGCGCCAGCGCCAACGGCGTCAACGCCCCCAGCCGCGGATATCCGCCAATGGTCTGGCGATCATTGAGCAACACAATCGGCTGCCCATCAGGCGGCACCTGCACCGCCCCCAGCGGTATCCCTTCAGAAATCATCGGCGCCCCCTGGTAAACCAGCTGCGGCCCCAATAGGCGGATGCCCATGCGGTCAGCCCGGCTGTCCAGCGTCCACTCCCGGTTGAAGGCTTCGAACAGGCTGGTACCGCTGAAATCACCGATCTGTGCGCCCATCACCAGGTCGAGCACAGGCTTTTCTGCGTACTGCGGACGCAGCGCTGGCGGCACCTCGCGCAGGGTTGCATCGCTACCGGTAAACGCTAACGCCTGGCCTTTGGCCAGCGCCGCACCCTGGCCACAGATGCCACCCAGTGCTTCACGTACCACCGTGGCACAACTGCCCAGTACATCTTCGCCCAGGAACCCGCCCGGTGCCGCCAGGTATGCTCGCACACCCTGCTTTGGCTGCTTCAGGGTCAAGCGCTGGCCCTTGCCCAGGGCAAAGCTGCGCCAGGGCGCGACAGGCTGGTCATCGACTCGGGCATCCAGGTCGGCACCGGCCAGGGCCAGCACGCAGTCCTGTTCGGCCACCATGCAAAAGCCACCCAGCGCCACCTCGACCACCGGCGCCCCCAACGGGTTGCCCAGCAGCCAGTTGGCCCAGCGCATCGCCACCCAGTCCAGCGCCCCGCCCTGGGTCACGCCCAGGTGGCGTACGCCAAAGCGCCCGGCGTCCTGCAACTGGCACAGCGGCGTGCTGGCCTCGATCTTCAATTGCTTCATCCTTGGGCCTCCACGTCGCCGCCCATCGCCAGGAACTCGCTGCGCGAAACCGGCACGAAACGCACCCGGTCGCCGGGTTGCAACAGGCTGTAGCCGTCACGGTCACGGTCGAACAGGCGCACCGGCGTGCGCCCGATCAGGTTCCAGCCACCCGGCGATACCGCCGGATACGCCGCCGTCTGGCGCTCGGCGATGCCCACGCTACCCGCCGCCACCCGCTTGCGCGGGGTGCTCAGGCGTGGGCTGGCCAGGCGTTCGTCGACCAGGCCCATGAAACCGAAACCGGGGGCGAAGCCCAAGGCGAACACGGGATAATCACGTTCGCTGTGCAAGCGCACAACCTCGGCTTCACTCAGCCCGCTGCGGGCCGCCAGCACAGGCAGTTCAGGGCCGACGCTGGCGTCGTACCACACCGGGATCTCGTGGCGCCGGCCGCCGCTGCCGGTGTCTGGCTGCAAACCCTCCAGCGCCTGGTTGATCAGCGCCCTCGCCTCGCCCGGTGGCAGGTCGAACTGCACCATCAGCGTGGTGTAGGACGGCACCAGGTCCAGCAGGTGCTCGCCGAACACGCCGCTCAGGCGCTGGCTGGCGGCGAGCATCCACGGCATGTTGGCCTCGTCGATCCGGTCGAACAGGCGCACCATCAGGCTGTCGATGGCCACCACTTCGATACGCGCTTTCATTGCGGCTCCAGGGCGTCGAGAGCCTGGCGTATCTGCCGCACCGCCGCCACCGAACTGTCGTTGTCGCCATGCACGCAGAGGGTGCTGGCCTGCAGGCGCAGGGCGCTGCCATCGTCCGCCACCAGCGTATCGCCACGGGCCAGGCGCACCGCCTGCTCCACCACCAACGCCGGGTCGTGATGCACCGCGCCAGGCAAACGGCGCGACACCAGGTGGCCGCTGGCGGTGTAGGCGCGGTCGGCGAACGCCTCGAACCACAGCGGCACACCGATTTCATCGCCCAGGGCCTGGGCGGCGCGGTTGTCGGCGGTGGCCATCAGCATCAGAGGCAGGTTGCTTTCGTAGGCCGCCACAGCTTCCAGTACGGTACGCAGCTTGAGCGGGTCGGCCATCATGTCGTTGTACAGCGCGCCATGGGGCTTCACATAAGCCACGCGGCCACCCAGCACTTTGCAGATGCCGTCCAGCGCACCGATCTGGTAGTGCAGCAGGTCGCGGATTTCCTCGGGGCTGCAGGCCATGGAGCGGCGGCCGAAGCCGACCAGGTCCGGGTAGGCCGGGTGCGCGCCGATGGTTACCCCATGCTCCAGCGCCAAGGCCACGGTGCGGCGCATGATGCCGGGGTCGCCGGCGTGGTAGCCACAGGCAATGTTGGCGCAATCGATGTAGGGCATTACCTCGGCGTCCAGGCCCATGCGCCAGCTGCCGAAACTCTCGCCCATGTCGCAATTGAGTAGCAGGCGTTCCACCACGCGGTCTCCCTTGTTGTTGTTCATAGGCTTACCTTACCGCGCCTGCAGCTGTTTGCCGCGTGTTTCCGGCAGGCTCAGGGCCGCCACGATCACAATGCCGTAGGACACCGCAGAGAACACCCCGATACCCACGCCCAGCGGCACGTTCTGGCCGAGCATGCCGATCAGCAACGGGAACAACGCCGCAATGACCTTGCCAATGTTGTAGCAGAAGCCCTGCCCCGAACCACGAATGCGCGTAGGGAACAGTTCGGTCAAAAACGCCCCCATGCCGCTGAAGATGCCCGAGGCGAAGAAGCCCAGCGGGAAGCCCAGCCACAACATCACGCCATCGCTGACCGGCAGCTGCGTGTATAGCAGCACGATGACGAACGAACCCACGGCGAACAGGATGAAGTTCTTCTTGCGCCCCAGCAGATCGGACAGGTACGCGCTGACCACATAGCCCACGTAGGAGCCGACAATCACCATGGCCAGGTAGCCACCGGTGCCCAGCACGCTCAGGCCACGCTCGTTCTTGAGAAAGGTCGGCAGCCACGAGGTGATGGCGTAGTAGCCACCCAGTGCACCAGTGGTCAGCAGCGACGCCCGAACGGTGGTCCAGAGCATGCCCGGGGCGAAGATTTCGTAGAAGTGCGAAGGTGCCTCGGCGCTTTCCACCGCCTTGGCCTCGCGGTACACCTCCGGGTCCTTGACCAGGCGGCGCACGAAGATCACGAACACCGCCGGTACCAGCCCCAGCAGGAACAGCGCGCGCCAGGCCTGTTCTGGCGGCAGCCAGGAGAACAGCAGCGCGTAGAGAATCGCCGTGAGGCCCCAGCCGATGGCCCAGCCGGACTGCACCATGCCTACCGCCTTGCCACGGTCCTGGGCACGGATCACCTCGCCGATCAGCACCGCGCCAGCGGTCCATTCACCACCGAAGCCAAAGCCCATAAGGGTCCGGGCGATCAGCAACTGTTCGTAGTTCTGGGCAAAGCCGCAAAGGAAGGTAAAGAAAGCGAACCACAGCACCGTCAATTGCAGGGTGCGCACCCGGCCGATGCGGTCGGAAAGGATTCCGGCGATCCAGCCGCCCACGGCCGAGGCGATCAGCGTGCTGGTATGGATCAACCCGGCTTCGGTGGTGGTGATGCCCCACAGCATGATCAGCGTGGGGATGACAAAACTGAGCATCTGCGTGTCCATGCCGTCCAGGCCATAGCCGATCTTGCAACTCCAGAAGGTGCGCCGTTGCTGTTTGTCGATGTCGCGGTACCAGGCGAAAGGCCCGGACGACGGTGGAGAACTGACCTGCTGCTGCACGCCGGTGGGGTTCATGGATGCCTCGGCTTGTTGGTATTGTTTTATGGGCGACATAAAGCGTCGCGGCCTGGGTGCCATTGTTCAGAGGCCGCGACAACTGAGTCCAACGATAAAAACCGCCGGTCTGGAACAAGAAAAACTGATCATGAACCTTCGCTTCCTCGAAACCTTCGTCTGGGTCGCCCGGCTGAAAAGCTTCCGCCTGACGGCAGAAAAGCTGTTCACCACCCAAGCTTCCGTGTCCAGCCGCATTGCCGCGCTGGAGGCAGACCTTGGTGTGAAGCTGTTGCTGCGCGATTCGCGCGGGGTGAGCCTGACCCCGGAAGGCGGCAAGGTACTGGAGTACGCCGAACGCATGCTGGAAACCGCCAAGGCCATGAAGCAGTCGCTGGACAGCGACCGGGCAAAAGTCGGGCGCATTCGCATCGGGGTGATGGACACGGTGATCCACACCTGGATGAGCGCGCTGGTGGCCGAGTTGACCGAGCGTTACCCGCAGATGGAAATCGAACTGGTGGCCGACACCGCGTTGAACCTGCGCGAGCAGTTGCAGAAGGGTTTTCTCGACGTGATTTTGCAGACCGACCTGCTGCGCGAGCAGTCGATCCGCAGCCTGGACCTGGCGCGCTACCCGATGGGCTGGGTAGTGGCTGCCGGCTCTCACCAGCACCGGGACTATGCGTCGCTGGCCGAGCTTGGGCGCGAGCGCATCATTACCTTCTCGAAAAATTCACGGCCGCACCAAGAAGTGCTTAGCCTGCTGCAGGCTGCGGGGGCAGAGGCGCCGCGGTTGAACTGCGTGAACTCGGTGGCGGCGATTACCCGGCTTTTGCGCGACGGCTTTGGCATTGGCGCTCTGCCGCCGGCATTAGTGGATGCCGAGTTGGGCCGGGGTGAGCTGGTGTTGCTTCAAGGGCTGCAACCGCCGCCTAGCCTGGAGTTGGTGGTGGCGTGGCAGACAGGGGTGGCGTTGGTCGATGAAGTGGTCGGGGTGTGCAGACAGGTGCTGGAGCGGTATGCGCGGGATGTGGGTGGGCAGCGGATAGTACTCATCTGACCGGCTAACGCGGTCTTTGTGGGAGCGGCCTTGTGTCGCGAAAGGGCCGCTCCCACAGGCGCCGTGCAGCCTAGCGCCAGCTTTCTTTCACCGCCCTGCGCCGCCCGCCCAGGATCACCCAGCCAAGCCCCAGCAACAGGCTTTCAACCACGAAGGCCAGCACAAACCCCGCGCCAACACCCCAGCCAATCGCCTCGGGCACCAGCAGGATCTGGTAGCTGTAACCATTGAGCGTTTCTTCGCGCAGCTGCGGGTCGGCCTGCACCAGCACATGCCAGGTACGCTGGGCCCAAGGCCCTTGCAGCGCCTGCCATTCGTTTTCCAGCAGTTGGTTGCGGATCATCAGGCTTTCGATGCTGTTGGCATCACTGTTGAACACCGGGTCGTCACTGCTGCGGTAATGCTGCAGCAACGCCTGCAAGTCGCCCTTGAAGAAGCGCTCGGCCGTTTGCCGGAACCCATCAAGCGCCTCGCGTGATTCGAACAGGTGCGCCTCCACCCGTTGGCTATAGTCCTTGACCAGCCCCGGGACCTGGATACCGGCCAGCAGGCCGAAGGTGAACAGCAGCAACCGCAGGTAACTTCTGAACATGCAGCGTCCTTAGCTCTGGCCGTGCGCCACGCACTCGCCGTGCCGCCACAGGGCCCATTGACCCGGCTCGTAGCGGTGCCAGGTCTCGTTCTCGGTCAAGGCCTCGGTGGCAATCACCGTGACCACGTCGTTGGGGGTGGTTTCGGTATGAAAATCGACGATCAGGTCGACATCCTTCAACCGCGCGGCGCCAAACGGCGCACGGCGGGTAATGTGCACCAGCTTGGTCGAGCAGAAGCAGAACAGCCAGTCGCCGTCGCTGAGCATGCAGTTGAACACGCCCAGGCCACGGTAGCCGGCACAGGCTTCGACCAGCACCGGTAGCAGCTGTTCCACCGGCACCGGCTCGGGGAAGGCGCTGCGGATGCGGTTGAGCAGGTCGCAGAAAGCCGCTTCGCTGTCGGTGTCGCCCACGGGCCGGTAGAAACTGGCCAGGCCCTTGAAATCGCCCAATTGCCCGTTGTGCGCGAAACACCAGTTGCGGCCCCACATTTCCCGCATGAACGGGTGGGTGTTGGACAGGCACACCCGGCCGACGTTGGCCTGGCGGATATGGCCAATTACCACTTCGCTCTTGATCGGGTAGCGCTGCACCAGGTTGGCCACTTCCGACTCGCTGCTCGCGGCCGGGTCCTGGAACAGGCGCAGGCCACGGCCTTCGTAGAAACCGATACCCCAGCCATCACGGTGCGGGCCGGTACGGCCACCGCGCTGCATCAGGCCGGTGAAGCTGAAAACGATGTCGGTGGGGACGTTGGCACTCATGCCCAGCAGTTCGCACACAGGCGTGTCTCCTCCGTTTACAGACGGGGCTCGACCCGGCCATTGCTGCGGGGTGCGGCAGGGCGTGGGTCGTCGCGGTAACGGTCGCCGCGCTCAGCGGCCAAGGGCGCTTGCCCGCCGACCTGGTTATCCTCGTCCGCCTGGCGCTTGGCGGCGGCCTCGGCTTGCGCACGGCGCTCGTTGGCGCGCTTTTCCAGCGGCCAGCGCAGCAGCACGAAGAGGAAATACAGGCCGAAGGCGATCATGCCGTACATGGCGAAGTCGGACACCGCACGCCAGGCGTTGTTACCGACCTTGAAGGCGACATCCAGGGCGGTGATGGCGATGGCCGGGGCGAAGCTGTCCTTGACCGGGTCGACCACGGTCGGGGTCAGCAGCAGCACTGCCAGCACCACCCGCAGCGGTTCGCGCAGCCAGCGCCACATCCAGCCGGTGACCTTGAAGGCCACCAGCAGGCAGCCCAGGGCGGCCACGGCGTACAGGCCCCAGGCGAAGGTGTAGTCGTTCTCGGTCATGGTGTTCGTGCAAGCCAGGCAAAGAGATGCCTATGATAAACACTTTTCCGGGCGCAGACAGTGTTTGCCTGTCCCTAGCCAAGAGATCACCAATGCCCAACAAGCCTCAGCCGCCCATCGCCCACGCCGACAACGCCACCGACCCGTACGCCTGGCTGCAGCAGCGCGACACCCCCGAGGTACTCGCCTACCTGCAAGCCGAAAACGCCTACCAGGAAGCCTGCCTGGCCGACCAGGCGCCGTTGCGCGAGCAATTGTTCGAAGAGATCAAGGGCCGCATCCTGGAAACCGACCTGTCGCTGCCGGCACCCTGGGGCCCTTACCTGTATTACACCCGCACCACCGCAGGCGACGAATACCCACGCCACTACCGCTGCCCGCGCCCGGCCGACGACTCGAACACCGTCGATGAAAGCCAGGAGCAGCTGCTGCTCGACCCCAACGCCCTGGCCAATGGCGGCTTCCTGTCGCTGGGGGCGTTCAACGTCAGCCCCGACCACCGCCTGCTGGCCTACAGCCTCGATACCAGCGGCGATGAAATCTACACCCTGTACGTCAAGGACCTGGCCACTGGCAGCATCACCGCCCTGCCCTTCGACGACTGCGACGGCAGCCTCACCTGGGCCAACGACAGCCAGACGCTGTTCTTCGCCGAACTGGACGACACCCACCGGCCTTGGCGCCTGCGCCGCCACACCCTGGGCAACGACGATGCGCCGACGGTGTTCGAAGAACCAGACGGGCGCTTCTTCCTGCACTGCTACCGCACCAGTTCCGAGTGCCAGCTGGTGCTGCTGCTGAACAGCAAGACCACCAGCGAGGCCTGGGTACTGGACGCCGAAACCCCGCAGGCGCCGTTCACCTGCCTGGCGCCGCGTGTCGAAGGCCATGAGTACTTCCCCGACCATGGCCAGCTCGATGGCGAGTGGCGCTGGTTCATCCGCACCAACCAGGACGGTATCAACTTCGCCCTGTACCACGCCCCGGTCACACCGGTGCCCAGCCGTGAACAATGGCAGGTGCTGGTGGCACACCGCGATGCGATCATGCTCGAAGGCCTCAGCCTGAATGCCGGCGCCCTCACCCTGAGCCTGCGCGAAGGCGGCCTGCCGATCATCGAAGTTCGCCCGCAAGGCCTGCCGGCCTACCGCGTGGAACTCCCCGACGCTGCCTACAGCCTGTACGTGCAGGACAGCCTGGAGTTCGCCAGTACGCGCATACGCCTGCGCTACGAGGCGCTCAACCGCCCAGCCCAGGTGCGCCAGCTGGCGCTGGCCACGGGCGCCCAGGCGGTGCTCAAGGAAACCCCGGTGCTGGGTGCGTTCGATGCCGATGACTACGTGAGCGAGCGCCTGTGGGCAACCGCCGCGGACGGCACCCAGGTGCCGATCAGCCTGGTGCGTCGCCGCCAGGACCTGGGCAAAACCGTGCCGCTGTACCTGTACGGTTACGGCGCCTATGGCGAAAGCCTCGACCCGTGGTTCTCCCATGCCCGCCTGAGCCTGCTGGAACGCGGCGTGGCCTTTGCCATCGCCCACGTGCGCGGCGGCGGCGAGCTGGGCGAAGCCTGGTACCGCGCCGGCAAGCAGGAGCACAAGCCCAACACCTTCAGCGACTTCATCGCCTGCGCCGAGCACCTGATTGCCGAGGGCGTGAGTACTGCCGAGCGGCTGGCCATCAGCGGCGGCAGCGCCGGCGGCCTGCTGATAGGCGCAGTGCTGAACCTGCGGCCCGAGCTGTTCCGCTGTGCGATTGCCGAAGTGCCGTTTGTCGACGTGCTCAACACCATGCTCGACCCCGAGCTGCCACTGACGGTGACCGAATACGACGAATGGGGCAACCCGGAAGAGCCGGAGGTGTATGAGCGGATCAAGGCGTATGCGCCCTACGAAAATGTAAAAGCGCAGGCCTACCCGGCGATGCTGGTGGTAGCGGGCTACAACGACAGCCGCGTGCAGTACTGGGAAGCAGCCAAGTGGGTAGCGCGCTTGCGGACGCGCAAGACCGACAACAACCTGCTGCTGCTCAAGACCGAGATGGGAGCTGGGCACGGCGGGATGAGCGGGCGGTACCAGGGGTTGAAGGATGTGGCGCTGGAATATGCGTTCGTGTTTGGCGAGCTGGGTGTGGCATAAAATTCGAGCACCCGCGCGGCCCCTGTGGGAGCGGGTTTACCCGCGAAGAAGGCACCGCGGTGGTTGGCACGGGCTTCGCCCGTGTTCGCGGGTGAACCCGCTCCCACAGGGACCGCGGTGGATCTTGTCATTGCGCACATGCGTTCTTCCCACAGCGGCCGGTGCAGGCGCGCCGTATTCAATCATCCTGCACCGCCGGCTTCGGCGGGTCTTGCCGCACCCCCGGCAATGGCTGGTCCTTCGGCGGCCCGGGCACTGGCATTGGCGGCAACAAGGGCGCCCCCGGCTGGCTGTCGTAGGCCTTGGGCGGTGTACTCGGGGTTATCTGCGGGTATGGCGTGGGCGTGGGCGTACCCGGTGCACCAGGCACTGGCGTAGTGAGTCGTGGTGGCGTGCTGGCAGCTTCGGCCATGGGCAGGCCAGCCATCAACAACGCGGTGAGGATCGCGTGAAACATCAGCAACCTCCTGTCGGGAACCTGCTTACAGGCTACGCCTAAATCACCGCTTTCGCCTGTCCGCCTGCCCTGCAAGCGCGCTAGACTCAATGCCATAACCGTCATCTGCCTGATCAGAACAAAGGAAACACCATGAGCTCCACCTCTTCCGCCGCCGCCACCGCGCGCCTCGACCGCATCCTGGCCGATGCCAAGCGTGACAAGGAAATGGGCTACCGCGACAAGGCCCTGAGAATGTACCCGCACGTGTGCGGCCGCTGCGCCCGCGAATTCGCCGGCAAGCGCCTGAGCGAGCTGACCGTGCACCACCGTGACCACAACCACGACAACAACCCGCAGGACGGCTCCAACTGGGAGCTGCTATGCCTGTACTGCCACGACAACGAGCATTCGCGCTACACCGACCAGCAGTACTTCAGCGAAGGCTCCACCAGCACGCCGAGCATCGCCAAGGCCACCCACAACCCGTTCGCCGCGCTGGCGGGCATGTTGAAGAAAGACTGACTATCGATTCGGCCCCCGCTACTACCGGGCAGCCCGTATAATCGCGCTTTTTTCGCGAAGGGCCCCGGTACGTGGCAAACAAACGATACAGCTGCATCGGCCTGTTCAACCCCAAGTCGGCAGAAAACGTCGGCTCGGTGATGCGCGCTGCGGGCTGCTATGGCGTCAATTCGGTGTTCTACACCGGCAAACGCTACGAACGCGCGCGTGACTTCGTCACCGACACCAAGCGCGTGCACTACGACATCCCGTTGATCGGCATCGATGACCTGCAGCGCATCATCCCGCTGGGCTGTACGCCGGTGGCCGTGGAGCTGGTGGAAGGTGCGCGCCCACTGCCGGACTATACCCACCCGGACCGGGCCATCTACATCTTCGGGCCGGAAGACGGCAGCCTGAGCCCCGAAGTGCGGGCGTGGTGCGAAGAAACCATCTACATCCCCACCGAAGGCTGCATGAACCTGGCGGCGACAGTGAACGTGGTGCTGTATGACCGCTTGGCCAAAGGGCTGAATACCCGCTCGGGGCCCAAGTTCAAATAAAAAGGCCGCCACTGCGACAGCGGGACCGGCCTCTTCGCAGCGCAAGGCTGCTCCTACAACAGCGGGCAGTGTGAGCCCGGTAGGAGCAGCCTTGTGCTGCGAAAGGGCCAGCCCTGCCAGCACAGGGCGGCCAGGTGCTGAGCTCCGTCAGAACAGCACCGCTCTTGCTCAGATCACGAAGCGTTGATCCAGATGGTCTTCAGCTCCGTGTACTGATCGTGTGCCCAGATGGACTTGTCGCGCCCACCAAAGCCAGACTCTTTGTAGCCACCGAACGGCGTAGTCACGTCACCTTCGCCGAAGCAGTTGACCGTGACCACACCCGCGCGGATTTCCCGCGACAGGCGCAACGCATTGCGCAGGCTGCCGGTGTACGCCGAAGCCGCCAGGCCGTAGATGGTGTCGTTGGCCAGCTCGATGGCTTCATCGATGGTCTCGAAGCTGGTCACGCTCAGCACCGGGCCAAAGATTTCTTCCACGAACAGCTTGTTGTCGCGGCCCACGTTGTCGACGATGGTCGGCTGCACGTACACGCCTTGCTCGGTTTCGCCACCCTGGACAATGCTGAGTTTTTGCTCGGCAGCGTATTCCAGGTACGACTTCACCTTCTCGAAGTGCGACTTGCTCACCATGGCGCCCAGGCGATTGTCCGGGTCCATCGGGTCGCCCAGTTTCCAGTCCTTCAGGTGCTTGGCCATCAGGCCCAGCAGCTCATCCTTCACATCCTTGTGCACGATCAGCCGCGAAGAAGCAGAGCAGTTCTCGCCCATGTTCCAGAACGCGCCGGCGGTGACGAACTGGGCCACTTCGTCCAGGTCTTCGCAGTCGTTCATGACCACGGCCGGGTTCTTGCCACCTAGCTCCAGGACGATGCGCTTGAGGTTGGACTCGGCCGCGTATTTCAGGAACAGCCGGCCAGTGTCGGTGGAGCCGGTGAAGCTGACCATCGGGATGTCCATGTGGCGGCCGATGGCCTCGCCCACTTCACGGCCACCACCAGGCACCAGGTTGAACACACCGGCCGGAATACCAGCCTCATGGGCCAGCTCGGCCACGCGCAGTGCGCTGAGGGTGGTCTCCTTGGCGGGCTTGACCACGATCGAGCAACCGGCGGCGAGCGACGGGGCGATCTTCCAGGCCAGCATCAGCAGCGGGAAGTTCCACGGCAGCACCAGGCCGACCACGCCTATGGCTTCACGCACCACCATGGTCACGGCAGCATTGCCGGTCGGGGCAGTGGCGTCGTAGATCTTGTCGATCAGCTCGGCGTGCCAGCGAATGGTGTGGATGGTTTCCGGCACATCGACGGTCTGGCACTCGCTGACCGGCTTGCCGCTGTCCAGCGCTTCCAGCACCGCCAGTTCGTGGGCGTTGTCTTCCAGCAGCTGGGCGAACTTCTGCAACACGTGCTTGCGGTCGTTCGGCTGCATCTTCGACCAGGTGCCCTCTTCGAACACACGCTTGGCAGCCGCTACGGCCACGTTGACGTCATTGACGTCACAGGCGGCGACTTCGGCCAGTTGCTTGCCGGTGGCCGGGTTGGTGGTGACGAAGGTGCGGCCCGAGATGGCATCACGGAATTCACCGTCGATAAATGCCTGGGTGCGCAGTTGCAGGTCAGCGGCGATGGCCGCGTATTGTTCCTTGCTCAGCAATTCAGCCATTTTTCCAGCCTCCTTATTTGATCTGGGCGATGGTGGCCTTCAGTTCGCTGACCACACGTTGCAGTTCCTGCTTCTCGCCAGCGTCGAGGTCGTACAGCGGCTTGCGCACGCCACCGGTGCTCAAGCCATTGAGGGCGCAGCCGTACTTGATCGACTGGACGAACTTGCCACCTTCCAGGAAGTCCATCAGCGGCATCATGGCGGCCATGATCTTGCGGCCTTTGGCAAAGTTCTTTTCGATCACGCAGGCCTCGTACAGGGCCACGTGCTCACGCGGAATGAAGTTGGAGCCGGCGCAGACCCAGCTCTGGGCGCCCCAGGCGAAGAACTCCAGGGCCTGGTCGTCCCAGCCGCACGACAGCTGGATGTTCGGGCGATGGATGGCCAGGCGGTGCAGTTGGGCCATGTCGCCGGAGCTTTCCTTGATGGCGACGATGTTCTTCACATCAGCCACGGCATCGAAGAACTCTTCGCCCATGCTTACGCTCATGCGGCCCGGGTAGTTGTAGAGCATGATCGGCAGGTCGGCAGCGGCGTCGACCGCTTTGACGTGCAAGGCGATTTCCTGTTGGGTCGGCAGGGCGTACGGCGGTGTGCCGACCAGCAGCGCGTCAGCCTTGATCTCCTTGGCGTGCTGGGCGAAAGCCACGGCGTCTTCGGTGCGGATGCCACCGGTGCCGACGATCAGCGGCAGGCGGCCGTGGAGCACGTCCTTGGCCTGGGCGGCCAGCTCGATGCGCTCCTGGGTGGTGTGGGCGTAGTACTCGCCGGTGGAGCCACCAATGATGACGCCGTGGATTTTCGACTCGACCAGGTATTCGAGGACCTCGGCGAACGCCGCCTTGTCGATCGAGCCGTCCGCAGCCAGCGGGGTGATTGCCGGGGTGTAGATGCCTTCGAATTTCACGGTAGGTTCTCCAGTGCGTTGCTCAGTGTTGTAAAGAGTCGCCACGCAACCACGCGGCGGCTTAAGGTTTCAGCTCAACGAAGCCGCTTGTTGCAGGTTCAGCGAACGGGTTTCCGGGGCCAGGGCGACCGAGAAGCCCAGGCCGACAAAGGTCACGGCGGCAGCGGCATACATGGTGGCGCCGATGCCATAGCTGTCGAGCGCGATGGGCACCAGCCAGGTGCCGACTGCCGCACCGATCCGCGACATGGAAGTGCCCACGCCCACGGCGCCGGCACGGATTTCGGTAGGGAACAATTCGTTGGGGTACACCAGTTGCAGCACTTGGGCGCCACCGATGAACAGGGCATAGGCACCGAACAGCACCAGGATCAGCATCTCGTTGCCATTGCTGAAGGCACCCAGGCCCAGCAGTGCCAGCCCAGACCAGAAGAAGCTGTGCAGCAGCGTGGTGCGCCGACCGAGGGTGTTGAGCAGGCGGGTGCCCACGATGCAGCCCACCACGAACAGGAAAGTGATGGCGATGGAGCCGATCGATGCCCAGTCACCTTTCAGGTTCAGCGCGCCCAGCACTTTCGGGGCGAATGCGTACACGGCGAATACCGGGATCACCGAGCAGGTCCAGAACATGGTGACGAACAGCATGCGTTTGCCGTAGCCGGAGTGCAGCAGGCTGAGGAACGACAGCTTGCGGGCCTTGGGCTCTTCCGGCAGGTTCTTCAGCGAAAAACCGTTGCCGTAGACGCGCTTGATCACCTGCTCGGCCTCGGCCAAGCGGCCTTTGCTGATCAGCCAGCGCGGCGATTCCGGGGTACCCAGGCGGATGGCGAACAGCAGCGCACCAATGACGGCAGCACTGGCCAGCACCAGGCGCCAGGCATCGTCGCCACCCTGGCGCAGGATGGCCTCACCGGCCAGGTAGGCGGTAGCGGCGCCGGCAAACCACAACACCGTCAGGGTAGCCAGGCGCGGGCCACGGTTCTTCTTGGGCAGGAACTCCACCAGCAGCGAAGTTGCAACCGGGTATTCGATGCCTACGGCAATGCCGATGGCAAACCGCAGCAGGAACAGAACCAGCGCCGACTCCACCCAGAACTGCGCGACCGAGGCCAGGATAAACAGGGTCGGGCCAACGAAAAACACGCGTTTGCGGCCGAAGCGGTCGGTTAGCCAACCGCCGAAAAAACCACCGAAGAAAATGCCGATCAACGCCGAAGCGGCGATCATGCCCTGCCAGAAACTGTTCAGGCTCAGGCCTGCAGACATCTGCACCATGGCCACGCCAATAATGCTCAGTACATAGCCATCGACGAACGAACCGCCGCCAGAACGCAAGGTCAGCAATTGGTGGAAGTTGTTGATCGGTACATCTTCAATCGAAACATTCGGATTTGTCATTGTTGTTCCTGCCATTTCGGCTACATGCACATTTTCAAGGCGAGCGTGTCCGCGAAACTGAAAACTGCCTTCAGCCCCGGGTGATCGGACGACGCATCTCGATCATAAAATTCGGGCAAGCCGTGCCCGTGCCGGCCAACTAACGCCGACGTAAAATGCTCTTTGGTCTAACTCAGGCAGCGATCAGCTTTCTTTGCCAGCGCGGAACTGCCCCCACATCAGGTTGGCGTTCAAGCCCAAGGAAACCAAGGGCTGCGGCGGGTTTGCACAAGGCCCTGGGGCATTGAGCAAAAACTCGATCAGTTCGTGCTTGTCGCCCGCCAGCCAGTCGGCCAGCAACTTGCCGGTGACCGTGCCTCGGGTAACGCCCAGGCCGTTACAGCACAGTGCGCCGACGACATTAGGCGCCAACTTGCCGAAGAAGCCCATGTGGTTGCGCGACAGTGCCAGCGCACCGCCCCAGGTATATTCAAAGTTCACCCCAGGCAACATCGGAAAACGCCGGGCGAACGATTCGCGGTGGCGCTGAACAAAGCGTTCCAGATATTTGCGGTTGCTACGGCCGTCGGGGTTGTAGCTGAAGCTGTTACGAATCAGCAGGCGGTTGTCGACGGTGCGGCGCAGGGTGGTGCCGAACGGGTCGGCCGGGATCACGCCCCAGTAGGGTTTACCGCCCAGGCGCGCCTGTTCTTCCTCGGTCAGCGGGCGGGTGATACTGGCGTAGGTAAACACCGGCAGCATGCGCCCCTTGAGGAAACCGAAGCTCATGCCGAAGGCGTTGGTGGTGAGCACCAGCTTGTCGGCGGTGATCGAACCCTTGGCGTGGCGCAGCACCACCTTGTCGCCGTACTCGACGTCGGTGATCGGTGTGTGCTCGTACAGCGAGACGTTGGACGGCAGGCTATCGGCCAGGCCTTTGACCAGCGCCGAGGGTTGCAACAAGGCTGTGCCTGGCGTGAACAGGCCTTTGCGGTAGAAATCCGTGCCGATATGATCGGGCAGGTCGCGGCCCTCGATCACTTCGTAGGGTTGACCCAGTTTGTCCAGGCCGCGGCGGTAGGCATCCAGCACGGCAATGCCGCGGTCTTCGATGGCCGCCTGGTATTTGCCGCAATGGCGGAACTGGCAATCGATGTTGTAGCGCTCGATCAGGTCCTTGAGGCATTGCTGCCCACCCAGGTTGAGCTTGAGGATCGTCCTGGCGATGTCGATGTCACCAATGTAATCCTCGGCGCCGATATCGTGCGGCAGGTCGATGGCAAAGCCGGCGTTGCGCCCGGAAGTGCCGAAGCCAACCTCCTGCGCTTCGACCAGTACGATCTCGTCATGCGGAAAGTTCGTTGCCAGCTGCCGCGCGGCAGCCAGCCCGGTGAAGCCTGCGCCGACCACCACCCAGCGCGCCTGGCTGTGCCCACTGTGGGCCGGCCGTGGCGTACGCGGTTTGCTCAGGTGGTACCAGCCACAGGTGGCATCATCGGCAGGTAACGAACTTATTCTTGTCATCTCACTAACCTGGATCTTGTTGTCGACGGGTGGTCAACGCCGGTGGCCTGACCCTGGTAATTCATATCTGAATCGGTACATCCAGCCCTTGCGGCGCGGCGTACTCGGCCATGCGGCGGCGCGACAGTTCGAAGTGATCGCGCACCAGCTGGCCAGCCGCTTGCGGGTCGCGGCGCTCGATGGCCTGAATCATCTGCTCGTGCTGCTCGCAGGCGATTTCGAGGTCGCGCTGCATGTCATCGGTAGTGGGATGGCGATAGAAAATCTTGCCCAATCGGGTGTGATCGATCAGCAGGCGACGCAGGCTCGGCATCAGGTAGTCGTTGTGCGCCATCTTGCCGATTTCCAGGTGGAAGGCGTCGTTGTAGAGCACGCGGTTTTCAACGTCGCGTTCTTCGATGGCCTGACGGAACTGGGCCTGGATAGCCTTGAGCACCTCGATTTCTTCAGCGCTGGCGTAAGTGGCGGCCAGCTGGGTAGTGGCCACGTAGATAAGCGGCGCCGCAACGTAGAAGCTGTGCAGCGACTCGTGATTCATGGCGGCGACGCGTGGCGCGCGGTTGGCTTCCAGCTCGATGTAGCCTTCAGCGGCAATCTGGCGCAGCAGCTCGCGGACCGGGGGGCGCGACAGGCCAAACTCGTCGCACAGGGCCAGTTCGTCCACCACGGCGCCCGGGGCCAGTTCCATGCTCATGATCCGGCGGCGCAGTGCTTCGGCGAGGACGGCTTTGCGGTCCTGCGGCACGTCTGCAGCGAGTGGTTGGACGGTGGCTTTCATGGCGGCCTTCTTTGTTGTCATAGAGCTGTGTCTACTATTTGTATAACGACTATAGGGCACTGTTAGACAATGTGTCTACAGCATTCTCGATGAACGGTGAAAACTGCCTGGCCCTTTGTTTTCAAGGGTTACAGCGGCTCCCGGGGTGTGATTAAACACCCTTGGGGGTGCATTGCCAAACCAGACAGGTAATTGGCCAAATGCGACACAGCGAGCACTTTTGGCGCCGCTGGGCGACCCGAATGAACGCCGGCGGCCTCCGGCAGGTCAGCTGCTTACATTTCACACGGAGGTCTTGCCATGCTCGATATCCACGCTGCTGCGGCTTCGCAGCATAATGTTCATGGTCTGGAGCGGGTCAGTTCGCTGGCCGGCGGGGCGCTGATGCTCAGCAAGGGGCTGCGCCATGGCGGGCTGGTCGGCTTGCTGCAGATGGTGGTGGGCGGTATTGCGGTGGCACGCGGGGTCAGCGGGCATTGCTCGACCAAGGCGTGGTGGCAGCGGCATCGGCAGGAGTACCACCGGTTGCGTTCGGATATTGAACGCAGTGCGGCGGAGCTGGAGGCGTTGAAGGCCAGTGCCAAGGCGGCGACGCGGGGAGTGACGGTGACCGGTAAGGATCCGTTGGCTGACAGCTGATCTTTTTATCGCCTGGACCGGCCTCTTCGCGGGGCAAGCCCGCTTCCACAGGTACCGCACAGTGTTGGAGGTGCAGCCGGCAGGGACGTCTAGCGCAACGCCTTGCTTTGTAGTACCTCGGACTTGCGGCCCAGCACGTTCTCGCTGATTTGCACGAACTCTTCGGTGGTTACGCTGGGCAGCCGCATCAGCCCGCGCACCACATCGTCCAGCGAACGCTTGGCCTGGGTATGAATGCGGATTTCCTTGTCCAGTGCCTGTAGCAGGATTACCCCGCGGGCTACCTGGGCCGGGCTTGCGCGTTCGCCCTTGAGCTGGGTGACCTTGGCGCCCTGCTTGCTCAGGCGCGCCTGCCAGGCCTGGTAGCGGTCATCGCTGACCCCGCCCGAACGGCGCAGCAACTCGCTGGCGTAGTAGTCGGTCAGGCTTTCCACCAGCCAGTCATTGCCGTCGCGCCCCCGGATCTGCGCAAACAGCTGCACCACTTCGCGCAGTAACGGGCTGCTGCCGTTCTCGCTCACCATCGGCCGGGCGCTGTGCAGGTACAGCGAACCCTGCGCGGCCATTGCCCCGCGCCACATGCCGTCACGGGCACCGACCAGCAGCAGCTTTGGCGGGTTGCGCGGGAACACCGCCTGCAGCTGCGGCCAGACGTAGGTCAGCAAGGTCAGGCTATCCATGCGCCGCATGCCCTGCCCCACCGGCGCGGCCACGGTGACCTCGGTATCGCCCAGGCGGGCACGGCGGCTACCCAGGTCGCCGGCCAGCATCCAGCCAGTCGGGCGGTCGAACAGGCGCGAAACGTTGTCAATGCGGAACTTGTCCTTGCCAATGCGTGGCCAGGAGGTCTCGATGCTCTTCCAGCCCTCGGGCAAGTCGAACGCCAGGCGCGCCACCAGCTCGGTGCCATCTTGCTGGTCAAGCCGCGCAGGCGGTACCAGCTGGTCGCCGAGGAACAGCGCCCAGTGCGGGGTAATACGTGAGGAATAGGCACCGCTTGCGAGCTGCTGGTCCAGCTGCACGCGGTAGCTGAGGCTGGTCTTGCCGGCCGCCGGCTGCCACACGCCACGCTGGCCCTTGAGTTGCCATTGGCCATCAGCCTGGAAGCCGCTGAAGGCACCCGCCTTGCCCAGGTCGAAGTCGAGGCTGCGCACAGCACTGCCTTCTGCCAGGGTCAGGCGGACTTCCGCCTGGCCACTGGCGGGCAACAGGCGCACCTGGTAGTCAAGGTCGACCTTTTTCGCCCAGGCTGGCGAACTGGCCATCAGGCCCAACAGCAAGAACAGCTGGCAACGCATACAGAAACTCCTTGTTTCCCCGTGGCAGCGGGCCGCGCCGGTCAGCTGGCGCGGAAGATCAGGTGGTCTTCCCAGTCGTCTTCGTGCACATCCTGCTCCCTGAGCATACGCCCCGACTGGGAAATGCGCTGTTCATGGACCTGCTGGCGATCGCCACAGACAAGATGGTGCCAGGCCGGCAGGTCCTTGCCCTCGCTGACCAGGCGATAACCGCAGGTGCTTGGCAGCCACGTGAACTGGTCGGCCTTGCCCGGGGTGAGCTGGATGCAGTCCGGTACATGCGCGAAGCGGTTGGGGTAGTCGCTGCACTGGCAGGTATCCATGTCCAGCAACTTGCAGGCGATACGCGTGTAATAGACGCTATTGTCGTCTTCGTCCTCGAGCTTTTGCAGGCAGCACAGGCCGCAGCCGTCGCACAGCGACTCCCACTCTTGCGGGCTGAGTTGTTCGAGGGTCTTGCGCCGCCAGAACGGCGCGTTTTCAGCGATCATCACACGGTTTCCTGCATTCATCTTGGGGCCACGGCGCGCGGCGGCGCCAGTCTAGAGCCTGGCCTTCGGCAAAGCCAGACCGCTTGTCAGTCGCGACGGGACGCAGTAGCGTGCCGCTTTCCCGTACGTTTGCAGGAGCTGTCATGAGCGCCACCCCCCGCATTGCCGATTACGCCATCAACGAACAGTTCATCAACCGCTGGTCGCCACGCGCCTTCACCGCCGAGCCGATCAGCGAAGAAACCCTGCTGAGCTTCCTGGAAGCCGCACGCTGGGCACCGTCGGCGTACAACTCGCAGCCTTGGCGCTTCCTGTATGCACGTCGCGACACGCCGAACTGGGAGCGCTACCTGAACCTGCTGGTGCCGTTCAACCGCAGCTGGGCGCAACAAGCCTCGGCGCTGGTGCTGATCATTTCCAAGACCACCTTTGCAGCCCCGGGCGCCACGGAAGAAAAACCGGCGCTGTGGCACACCTTCGACACAGGTTCCGCCTGGGGCCACCTGGCCCTGCAGGCCAGCATCAGCGGCTGGCATACCCATGGCATGGCCGGTTTCGACCAGGACCTGGCGCGTCAGGAACTGAAGGTTCCCGAGGGCTACGTGCTGCATGCCATGGTGGCGATTGGCAAGCTGGGTGACAAGGCCAGCCTGGATGAAGCGCTGCAGTCGCGTGAAGTGCCAAGCCCGCGCAAGCCGTTGAGCGAGCTGGCTGCCGAGGGTGATTTCAGCCTGTAAAGCCTGTGTAGGCTGCACTGGCCTCTTCGCGGGCTCGCCCGTTCCCACAGGCACGGTGTTGTACCTGTGGGAGCGGGCGAGCCCGCGAAGAGGCCGGCACAGGCAACATCAATCAGTAGCCCCGAGCGAAGTCCACTTCCCCACGCAACCCCTGCCCCGCTTCATAAGCCCGCACATTCTCGACAAACAACCGCACCATCGCCGCCGGCGAGGTGGGTGCCGAACTGTGCCCGGTCAGCAACAGCCCCCAGGCGGTCCAGAACGGGTGTTGTTTGGGTAGTGGTTCCTGCCGGCAGACATCAATCACCGCACCGGCCAGATGGCCTTCCTTCAGCGCTTCGACCAGGTCGGCATCGACCACAGCCACGCCACGCCCGGCATTGATGAACAACGCCGTGGGCAGGAAGCACTTGAACAGCGCCGCGTCATACAGGTCATGGGTAGCCGGGGTGTCCGGCAGCAGGTTGATCACGTAGTCGACCTGGCCAACCATGCGCGGCAAGTCGGCCAGGGCCGCCACCTCGACGAACGGTGCCTGTTCCCGGGCGGTGCTGGCCACACCGTACAGCACCACACCAAACGGTTGCAGGAACTCGGCCACACGCTGGCCAATGTCGCCGGTGCCGACAATCAGCACCTTGCGCCCTTCCAGCGTGCGCCCCGGGCGGTCATCCCAGCGCCGCTCGACCTGGCTGACCAGGCGCGACAGCACCTCGCGCTCATGGCCAAGCATGTAGGTCAGCATGTACTCGGCCATCACCTGGCCGAAAATGCCCACCGCACGGGTCAGGCGATAGTCACGCGGCAGGCCGTCGGCCAGCAACGGCGTGATACCGGCCCACGTCGATTGCATCCACTGCGGCTTGAGGCCCTGGCGCAGCAAACTTGCCAGCAGGTCCGGCTGGCCCAGCCACACCGTGCACTGCGATGCCTGCTGCGCCAGTTCGGCGGAGTCACCGCTGGTCAGGATTTCAACTTCAGGCGCTGTTTCACGCAATAGCCCGGCGTATCGAGCATGCTCATGCTCAGCAATCAGTACACGCATGGTCAGACCGGGTCGTTACGGCGCAGCAGCTCTTCGGGCAGGTGCTCGATGTACTCATCTTCCAGCGGCGGCATCTGCAGGTGGTAGCCCTGGTTGTCGAGGTTTTCCAACACCTTGGTGATGTCCTCGCGGGCCAGCTTGCGCTCGGGGCTGAGCACCAGGTCAAACGCGTGGATGGGGGTACCGAAGGCCGGCAGCAGCCCTTCGGGCACGCGCTCCAGGCCGTCAGCCTTGAGCACGTAGAGGTACATTTCGTTCTTGCGGGGGCTCTTGTAGATCGAGCAAATGCGTTTCATCGGGTCTCTCCGGCACCTGCGAGGTTGTCCAGCAGGGCCTGGCCCATGCGCTCACGGCGCCAGCCGCGCAGCGAATCGGGCAGTTGATAAGGGCCGTTGGGGTAGCCGCTCTTGAGCAGCGCCTCCAGGGCTTTCTTGCGCAGCATCAGCTCGGGGGTAATCCCCAGGCGCTCGCCTTCGGCCTGGCCGATGGCACGCAGCTGCTTGAGGATGCCGGCGGCCTCGATCGGCAACGGCTCGGGCAAGGGCGCTGGCCACTGCTCCGCTGGCAGACTACCGGCGCGCTTGATCAGCTGGATGAGGAACTCACCGTCCTGACGAATGGTGCGCGGGTGCATCTCGTCGATCTTGGCCAGCGCCGACAGGTTGCCTGGCTGGCTCTTGGCCATGGGCCACAACGAGTGTTCCTTGAGGATGCGGTTACGCGGCACATCGCGGTTGCGGGCTTCGCGCTCGCGCCAGGCGCACAGTTCACGCAGCACCGCCAGTTGCTGGGGGGCCAACTTCCAGGCGAGCTTGACGTCGCGGTACAGGCTTTCGGGCTCGACTTCACGACGCAATGCGGCCACCAGTTCGGCACCGTCCTCCAGCACCCAGGCGTACTTGTCGTCGGACAAGCGCGGGCGCAGCGCGGTGAACAGCTCGGCCAGGTGCACGGCATCCTCGGCAGCGTAGCTGACCTGGGTTTCCGAGAGCGGGCGCTGCAGCCAGTCGGAACGGGTCTCGCCCTTGGGCAGCTCGATACCCAGCACCTCTTGCACCAGGCGCGAATAGCCCATGCTGAAGCCCAGGTTCAGGTAACCGGCAGCCAGCTGGGTGTCGAACAGCGGCTGCGGCAGCTTGCCGGTCAGGCGCAGCAGCACTTCAAGGTCTTCGCTGCAGGCGTGCAGCACCTTGACCACGCCACTGTCTTCCAGCAGGTCGGCCAAGGGCTGCCAGTTGCCGATCAACAGCGGGTCGATCAGGAAGGCCCGCTGGCCGTCACCGATCTGAATCAGCCCGGCTTTCGGGTAAAAGGTGTCGACCCGCATGAATTCGGTGTCGACGGCGACAAAGGGCAGTTGGTGCCAGTCGCGGCAGTGTTCGGCCAGGCTCTGGTCGTCACGGATCCAGTGAATTTCGATGGCCACGAGGCTCTCCCACTAACATTGGCGCGCAGTATATACGGCGCGGGCACTGCTGGTGAAACCCGGGCCATCCTTGATATCGATCAGTGGTGCAATTGTGTGGGTGCCGGCGCTGTTTCAGCGCTTGGCCGCCAGCCAAGGCCGGCAGCTGGCGAACAGGTCCAGCGACTGCTGGTAGAGCTCGGTGTGCACCTGCAACAGGCCGAGCATGGAGTGGAACAGGTTGTCCTGCGACAGCGGGGCATCGCTGAGCTTGGCCAGGCAGTCGGTGTCGAGGCCGAAGTCTTCCTTGTAGCTGTCGGAGAACCAGGTCAGCAGCGGCACGTGCTTCTGCTGCTCTGGGGCGATGGCGTAAGGCGTGCCGTGCAGGAACAGGTTGTACTCGCCCAGCGACTCGCCATGGTCGGACAGGTAGATCATGGCCGTGTCGACTTTGTCCTGTTTGCTGCGCAAGGTGTCGATCAGCGACGCCAGCACCTTGTCGGTGTAGGCCAGGGTGTTGTCGTAGCCGTTGATGATTTCCTGCTCGCTGCACTGGTTCAGCGCGTTGCTCTGGCACACCGGCGTGAAGCGCTCGCCGCCATTGGGGTAGCGCTTGAAGTATTCCGGGCCGTGGCTGCCCATCTGGTGCAGCACCAGCACGGTATCCTTGTCGAGGTTGTCGATCAGCTCGTCCAGGCCTTGCAGCAGGATCTGGTCATGGCATTCGCCATTGGCGCAGAGCTGGGGGTCCTTGAGGTTGCTGACATCAATGAACTGCACGCGGTCGCAGGTACCCTTGCAGCCTGACTGGTTGTCACGCCATTGCACGGCCAGGCCGGCACGCTGAAGGATGTCCAGCAGCCCTTCGCGGTTCTTCGCCACGCGGGCGTCGTAATCCTTGCGCTTCATGCCCGAGAACATGCACGGCACCGAAACTGCCGTTTCCGTACCGCACGAGTGCACGTCGGAAAACGCCAGCAGGCCCTGTTCCCTGGCCAGGTTCGGCGTGGTATCGCGGTCATAGCCCAGCACGCCGAAATGGTCTGCACGGGCACTTTCACCCACCACCAGCACGGTCAGCGACTTGCGCTCATGTTTTTGCCAGGCGGCATCACGCTTGGCATCTTCGCCATAGTGCTGGAACGGGCGCGAAGCAGTACCGACTCGCTCGCTGACATAACCAATGGAGGCCCCGACGATATTGCTCGGGGTCAGCATCAGACGCAGTTCGTGGTGGTTGCGAAACAGCGACGACAAGCCTTGATAGTTGACCAGCGCTACCGAGCCAAGGGCCACCACACAGGCACCACTGACCACCAGCTTGCCCAGCAGCTCACGGTGCCAGGGGCGGTAGGCGACAGGCGCTTTCCAGAGCAGCACCGAAGGCAATACGCCCAGCAGCAGGATATAGGCAGCAAACTTCAGCGACATCAAGTCGCGCACTTCTGCAACATTGGTCTCCGCCATATTGCGGAACATGCCGGCATCAATAAGTACACCGTACTGGTTCATAAAGTAAGCCACACCGGCTCCACTCATGAACAACACGATAAGTAACGGCTTCAATATATAGCGGAAGGCAAACAAGGTGAGGATCAGATTGAAGGCAAACAACATCAGCACGGCAAATGCCAGGCTCAGCCACAGCCCTGACAGGCCGGCGGGCACGACCTCTTGCAGATGCTCCCAAAGGAACATGTTGAAGCCAATCAGCAGGTAAAGGCTGGCCAGCAGCGTGACCCATTCAGTCCGCAGGGATTTGAAGTTGAGCATCAGCGTTCGCAATCAAGAGTGATTATCAACCCCCAGGCCGCATGGCACCGCGGGAAAGTTGGGCGAACTCTAGAAAGCGCGTCATCAATTTTTTGTGAAAAAGACGGTAACAATTTAGTGAAGCTGCGTCTTTTATCAATTACCTGGCAGCGGTTCAGCTGGCATTCAGCCTGGCAGCCGTCACAAGCCTGCGCAAACGCGGCTATCCTCAGTGGTCAGGACCTTACCGACAACCCTGACAGAGGTGAAGAAATGCCAGTTCCGCATGATCTGCTCGCTGACCTGCACGTTACCGCTGATGCATTCCAGGCGCTCATAGACAAGGACCCGACGCTGCATACGCTGCACAAGGAATACAACGCCAAGGACAAGGAGGTGGTCGCCGCCGAAGGCAACGGTACCAACGACGACGCCGTCAACCGGCTGCGCAAGGAACGGTTGCTGATCAAGGACAAGATCGAACGGATCATCCATCCGCCCAAATCCTGACAAAAATTCATCAAACCTGCTGGCCTCTTCGCGGGCTCGCCCGCTCCCACAGGGTCGTCACAGCCCTCAAGACCTGTGCAGTACCTGTGGGGAGCGGGCGAGCCCGCGAAGAGGCCAGCAGCCCTTACACAGCAGCCAGGGCTTTCAGTGCACCATCCAGGTCCTCGATCAGGTCGCGGTAATCCTCGATCCCCATCGACAGCCGCAGCAGGTTTTCGCTGATCCCCATCACGCCTTTCTGCTCCGGGCTCAGCGAGCAGTGCGACATGGTCCACGAGTGGTTGATCATGCTCTCCACCCCGCCCAGCGAGTCCGCCAGTACAAAAATCTGCAACGCCTCCACCAGGCGGTTGAGCGCGGCCCTGTCACCCTTGACCTTCATCGCCACCACCGCCCCGCCACTGCGCATCTGGCGTTTGCACAGTTCATGCTGGGGGTGGCTTTCCAGCCCCGGGTAATACACCTGCTCGATCTGCGCATGCCCTTCGAGGAAGCGTGCCACCTGCAGGGCGTTGCTGCATTGGCGTTCCATGCGCACATCCAGGGTTTTCAGGCCGCGCAGGGCTAGGTAGCAGTCGAACGGCCCCTGCACCGCGCCAATCGCCATGCTGATGCGGCGCAGGCGCGCCAGCAGCGCATCATTGGCCGCCACTACCACGCCACCGGTCAGGTCGGAGTGGCCGCCGATGTACTTGCTGGCCGAGTGCATCACCAGGTCCACGCCCAGGGTGATCGGGCGCTGGTTCCACGGTGAGCAGAAGGTGTTGTCGATGCAGGTAAGGATACCCCGCGCCCTGGCCAGGTCGCACACGGCCTTGATGTCGACCAGGTGCAGCAACGGGTTGGTCGGCGACTCGATCCAGATCAGCTGGGTTTCCGGCTTGATGGCGGCGGCCACGGCCTCAAGGTCGTTGAGGTCGACATAGGTGGTGGTCAGGCCCGAGGTACGGCTGCGGTAGTCTTCCAGGATGCGGAAGGTGCCGCCATACACGCCGTTCATCACTACCACATGGGAATCCTTGGGCAGCAGCTCCAGCACCGTCGCAGTGGCATTCACCCCCGAGGCACAGGCCACCGCGCCCACGCCTTCCTCCAGGGCGGCGACACAGGTTTCGTAGGCATGCCGGGTGGGGTTGCCGACCCGGCTGTAGGAGTATTCCGGCTTGTCGTCCAGGCTGCGCTTGGTGAACGAGCTGGCGGTGACGATGGCCGGGAAGATGGCGTTTTCGGCGACGCTGAACTGCTCGCCGGCGTGAATGGTACGGGTGGCGAAATTGCGCGGCTTGTCGGACATGGTCAGGCCCATTGGCAGAGTGAAGGCTGCAACTATCGCACAACCCAAATCTTCTGGCCTTGGGGTAATCTGTGAAAAATTTTTCTACACGGCTCGCGCGCGATATGGACAGTTTCGACCAGCACATTCTTACCCTGCTACAGCGCGATGCCTCGATCTCGCTCAAGGACCTGGCCGAGGCCGTCAACCTGTCCACCACGCCGTGCTGGAAGCGGGTCAAGCGCCTGGAAGAAGAAGGCTACATACTTGGCCGTGTCGCCCTGCTGGACCCCGAACGGCTAGGGCTGGGGCTGACGGTGTTCGTCCAGCTCAAGACCCAGCGCCACGACAGCGCCTGGCTGGAGCAGTTTGCCGCGACCGTGACCGGGTTCGAGGAAGTGATGGAGTTTTACCGCATGTCGGGGGACTGGGATTACATGCTGCGGGTGGTAGTGGGGGATATTGCGGCGTATGACCGGTTCTACAAAAAGCTGATTACCCGTACCGATGGGCTGTCGAACATCACCTCCAGTTTTGCCATGGAGCAGATGAAGTACACCACCGCTTACCCGGTGCATCGTTCCTGATTCTGTATGGCTGCACCGGCCCTATCGCCTGCAAGCCAGCTCCCACAGGTTTATCCCAGGTTCTGAAATCTGTGCGGTCCCTGTGGGAGCTGGCTTGCCGGCGATAGGGCCCTTGCAGGCAACCTGTCAATCCGAAGCCAACACCGCGGCAATGCGGTTCCCCGCCTTGGCTTTCTCGATCTTGATGGCCACAAACTTCGAGGTCGGGGTGTAGGTCCCCTCGCCATAACTTTCCAGCGGCACCAGTGGGTTGGTCTCCGGGTAATACGCCGCCGCCTGCCCCTCAGGCACGTCATACGCCACCAGGCGGAACCCCGACACCCGCCGCTCCACGCCATCCTCCCACAGCGACACCAGGTCCACCTGCTCACCCGGCTCGAAGCCCAGGCGGCGGATGTCGGCCTCGTTGACGAACACCACTTCACGCAGGCCGAACACCCCGCGGTAGCGGTCATCCAGGCCATACAGGGTGGTGTTGTACTGGTCATGCGAGCGCAGCGTCTGCAGGATCAGGTCGGGCTTGTCACCCCGCGCCAGTACCTTGGCGTTGACCAACTCTTCCGGCAGTGCGTGGGGCATGAAGCGGGCCTTGCCCGTGGCCGTGCGGAAGTTGCGATCGGCGGCATTGTTGCCCAGGTGGAAACCGCCCGGGCTATGCAGGCGTTGGTTGAAGCCGGTGAAACCCGGGATCACGTCGGCGATCATGTCACGAATGCGGTTGTAGTCGGCCACCGCATACTCCCAGTCGATCGGCTGATTGCCCAGCGTGGCCTTGGCCATGCCGGCGACGATCCACGGTTCGGAGCGCATGTGCGGCGAACGCGGGCGCAACTGGCCGTTGGAGATGTGCACCATGCTGAAGGTGTCCTCCACGGTCACGCCTTGCGGCCCTTCGGCCTGCAGGTCGATTTCGGTACGGCCCAGGCACGGCAGGATCAGCGCATCGCGGCCTGTCACCAGGTGCGAGCGGTTGAGCTTGGTGGAAATCTGCACGGTCAACGCGCAGTTCTGCAGGGCCGCGTGGGTGCGCGGGGTGTCCGGGGTGGCTTGGGCGAAGTTGCCGCCCAGGGCGATGAACACCTTGGCCCGGCCCTCTTCCATGGCCTTGATCGCCAGCACCGCATTGTGCCCGTGGGCCCGCGGCACGCGGAACTGGAAGCGTTTTTCGATGGCGTCGAGCAGCGCCGCCTTGGGCTTCTCGTCGATGCCCATGGTGCGGTCGCCCTGCACGTTGCTGTGGCCGCGCACCGGCGACAGGCCGGCGCCGGGCTTGCCGACGTTGCCGCGCAGCAGCTGCAGGTTGACGATTTCCTGCACGGTCGGCACCGAATGGCGGTGCTGGGTGACGCCCATGGCCCAGCACATGATCACCCGCTCGGCCTTGCGGTACATGCGTGCGGCCAGCTCGATCTCGGCCAGGGTCAGGCCCGACTGTTTGACGATGTGTTCCCACGAGGTAGCGTCCACCGCTGCCAGGTAGTCATCGACGCCGCTGGTGTGCTCGGCGATGAAAGCATGGTCGAACACCGCCGGCTCGCCCTTGGCCTGGGCTTCGCGCTCCCACTGCAAGAGGAATTTGGCAATGCCACGCATGGCCGCCATGTCACCACCCAAGGCCGGGCGGAAGTAGGCGCTGGACGTCGGCTCGGAGCCGTTGCTGAGCATTTCGAACGGGTGCTGCGGGTGCTGGAAGCGCTCCAGGCCACGCTCTTTGAGCGGGTTGAAGCACACCACCTGGGCCCCGCGCTTGACCGCCTCACGCAGCGGTTCGAGCATGCGTGGGTGGTTGGTGCCGGGGTTCTGGCCGATGACAAAGATGGCGTCGGCCAGCTCCAGGTCGTGAAACACCACGGTGCCCTTGCCCACCCCGAGGGTTTCCGACATGCCGGCGCCGCTGGCTTCGTGGCACATGTTCGAGCAATCGGGGAAGTTGTTGGTGCCGTAAGCGCGCACGAACAGCTGGTACAGGAACGCCGCCTCGTTGCTGGCCCGGCCCGAGGTGTAGAACTCGGCCTCATCGGGCGACTGCAGAGTACGCAGGTGCGTGGCGACCAGCTCGAAGGCCTCCTGCCAGGTGGTTTCGACATAGTGATCGGTGGCAGCGTCGTAGCGCATCGGGTGCGTGAGGCGGCCCTGGTATTCGAGCCAATAGTCGGTCTGGTCCTTCAGCGCGCTGACGCTGTATTTGGCGAAGAAGGCCGGGTCGACCGAGCGGCCGGTGGCTTCCCAGTTAACCGCCTTGGCGCCGTTTTCGCAGAACTTGACCATATCGCTTTCCGGCGACTCGCCCCAGGCACAGCCGGGGCAGTCGAAGCCGCCGTTCTGGTTGGTCTTGAGCATGGCCCGCAGGTTCTTGAAGGCATTTTCGCTGCCCAGCCAGCTTTTGGTGACGCTCTTGAGCGCCCCCCAGCCAGCGGCGGCGCCCTTGTAGTCCCTGATGTGTTCGTCCTGGCTCATGCGATGAATCCTCACGCTTCGATGCTTTTTTCCAGCCTATTGAGCGTGAGGCAGGGGCGTCCAATCGAAAGATCTTACGGTGTGATAAGCGGTTTCGATCATGGGCGGGAATGGGATTGCAGTATTCGCGGGCACGCCCGCTCCCACAGGATTACCTTGCACCTCAGCCCTATGATGTACCTGTGGGAGCGGGCATGCCCGCGAACGAGGCGACTCGGTGCAGGCTTGGGAATGCCATGATAGAGGCCGTCGATCAAGCAGTCGGACAAAGCAATTTGACGCACCTGCGGCCAGGTTATAGCTTGGAGTTGTGTCCCAACCCATTCGAGCGCGAACGTGGAACAGAACAGCCGGGCCCTGATCGACGGCTTCAACCGGAAAATCGACTACCTGCGGATGTCGGTCACCGACCGCTGTGACTTCCGTTGCGTGTACTGCATGGCAGAAGACATGCAGTTTCTGCCGCGCCAGCAAATCCTCAGCCTCGAAGAACTGTTCCAGGTGGCCGAGCGCTTCGTCGCCCTGGGCACCCGCAAGATCCGCCTGACCGGCGGCGAGCCATTGGTACGCCAGGGCATCGTCGAGTTGTGCGGGCGCATTGCCGCCCTGCCCGGCTTGCGTGAACTGTGCATGACCAGCAACGGCTCACAACTCGGGCGCCTGGCCCAGCCGCTGTTCGATGCCGGCGTGACGCGCCTGAACATCAGCCTCGACAGCCTGGACGCCGACCGCTTCAAGCAGCTGACCCGCACCGGCGACCTGCATCAGGTCATCGCCGGTATCGACGCCGCACGCAAGGCCGGGTTCAAGCGCACCAAGCTCAACTGCGTGGTGCTCAAGGGCCGCAACGACCATGAACTGGTCGACCTGGTGCGCTTCGCCATTGATCGCGAACTGGACATCACCTTCATCGAAGAAATGCCGCTAGGGGTGATCAGCGAGCACGAACGCGGCGAGTCGTTCTGCTCCAGTGATGAAGTACGTGAGCGCCTGGCCGAGCAGTTCACCCTGATCGAATCCACCGAATCCTCACAGGGCCCGGCCCGCTACTGGCGGCTGGCCGAAACCGCGAACACCCGAGTCGGCTTCATATCGCCGCACAGCCATAATTTTTGCGCCACCTGCAACCGCGTGCGCCTGACGGTCGAAGGCCGCCTGCTGCTGTGCCTGGGCAATGTACATTCGGTGGACTTGAAGCATGTGCTGCGCGCGCACCCTGGCAATGCCGAACGCCTGGAAAAGGCCATCCGCGATTCGCTGCACCTCAAGCCCTACCGTCACCACTTCGAAGTCGGTGGCGACGTGCAGATCCTGCGCTTCATGAACATGACCGGCGGCTAAGCGGCCGTCTCTGGAAATCCATGATCGTCCACCCAACCCCAGATGTGCTGCGCGTGCTGTTCACCCTCAAGGGTTCGATCGTCAAGCGCATTGCCCTGCGCTGCCTGATGGTGACCCTGCTGGCCGCGCTGATCGTGCTGATCGAGCGCCATTACCCGGCGTTTTTCTACCCGGTGAGTGCCACGCCGTTCACCTTGCTGGGCCTGTCGCTGTCGATCTTCATGAGCTTTCGCAACAACGCCTGCTATGACCGCTGGTGGGAGGGCCGCAAAGCTTGGGGCAAGCTGATCATCGAAACCCGCTCGTTCGTGCGTGAAAGCGTGGTGATTACAGATGAAAAACTGCGTAACCAACTGCTGCGTAGCCTGTGCGGTTTTGCCCATGCATTGAATGCGCGGCTGCGCGGTGAGGACGAACTGGCGGCTGCCCGGCCATGGCTCGCCCGGCCAGAGGCGATCAGCCCGCACAACGTGTGCGATGGCATCCTGCGCGAAATTGGCCAGCATTGCTCAAGGCTGGCAGAGCAACAGCAGATCAGTGACTGGCGCTACAGTTTGCTGGAGCAGCGGCTGGTAGGGTTGACCGAAGTGCAGGCCACCTGTGAGCGGATCAAGGGTACACCCTTGCCGTTCCCCTATACGCTGCTGCTGCACCGTACCATCTACATCTTCTGCATTCTGCTGCCGTTTGCCCTGGCCGAGCCGCTGGGCTGGCTGGCGCCGCTGTTCACCACCATCGTGGGGTACACGTTCTTCGGGCTGGATGCGATTGGCAACGAGCTGGAAGACCCATTCGGGCGCGATGAGAATGATTTGCCGACCGATGCCATGGTGCGGACTGTGGAGCGGGATGTGCTGGCGGGGTTGGGGGAGCAGCAGTTGCCGCCAGCGTTGTTGCCGGTCGGATATGTGTTGAGCTGAGCAAATGCGCCCTCCTGTGCTGGCCCTTTCGCGGGTAAACCCGCTCCCACAGGGACTGCACAAAGTCCAAAGGCAGTGGTGATCCTGTGGGAGCGGGTTTACCCGCGAAAGGGCCGGTACAGGACCCAGTTCAGCCCCGGCTGGCGCAGGCCTCGATCGGCAACAGGTGTTTGACGAAGTTGCACGGCCGATGGCGGGCATCCAGCTGCTCGGCCAGAATCCCTTCCCATGCCGTACGACAGGCCCCGGTAGAGCCCGGCAGGCAGCACACCAACGTGTGGTTCGACAAACCTGCCAACGCCCGGCTCTGCACGGTCGAGGTGCCGATATCCAGAATCGACAACGCCCGGAACAGCTCACCAAAACCGTCGATGCGTTTGTCCAGCAGGCACTCGACTGCCTCCGGCGTGCTGTCTCGCCCGGTAAAGCCGGTGCCGCCCGTAATCAGCACCACCTGCACCTGCTCATCGGCAATCCAGGTCGCCACCTGGGCGCGGATCTTGTACAGGTCGTCCTTGAGCAGCGCCCGCGCCACCAGCCGGTGGCCGATCTCTACCGAACGGCTGGCCAGCAGCTCGCCAGAGGTATCGTTGTCGTAGGTACGGGTGTCGCTGACGGTCAGCACGGCGATGTTCAGCGGTATGAAGACTGCATCGGGTTGGACGCGCACGGTAAAGCTCCTTGAATGGCATTGTCGCCACGCTAGAGGCACGGCCCGAGGGCGTCCAATCAATATGGCGTACCGGGCGATCAATGACATCTATCGCAGACGTGGGTTAAGGTCTGCATAACCAGACGCCAGGCACTTTCATGGACATCAAGCAGCTCAAGTTCCTCATCGCCCTCGACCAGACCCGCCATTTCGGCCAGGCGGCGGCGTTGTGCCATATCACCCAGCCGACGCTGTCCATGCGCCTGCGCAACCTGGAGGACGAACTGGAGCTGGTGCTGGTCAAGCGTGGCCAGCGCTTCGAAGGTTTTACCGAAGCCGGCGAGCGCATCCTGGCCTGGGCCCGCACCCTGCTCGCCGCCCACGACGGCCTGCAGGCCGAGGCTGCCAGCTGCCGCGGCCAGGTGGTCGGCAGCCTGCGCCTGGGCACCGTGCCGCTGGCCAGCTTCAACCCCATGCACCTGCTGCTGCCGCTGCGCGAAAAATACCCCGAACTGCACTTTCAGCTCAGCTCGCTGAGCTCGGAACAGGTCATCGACGGGCTCAGCCGCAACCAGCTCGACCTGGGTATCTGCTACCTGGACCAGGTCAACACCAGCTTCTTTGAAGTGATCGAACTGGGCACCACCACCATGGGCCTGCTGCACGACACCCGGCACTTCCAGTTCGCCAGCGACCCGCTGCGCTGGGATGCACTCAGCGACATACCACTGGGCCTGCTGAGCAAAGGCATGCACTACCGCCAGTCTCTGGACCTGAGCTTCCGCAGCCGCGGCCTGGAGCCGAATGCGGTGCTGGAAAGCGACTCGACCTTCCAGCTGATCCAGGCCATCAACACTGGCATGTGCTGCGCGATAATGCCGCTGGACTGCGGCCTGGAAGACCTCAGCGAGCACCTGCGCATCGTGCCGGTGGCCGACGCCGCCATCCACAGCCCGGTCGGCCTGCTGTTACGCCGCAGCGAGCCGCGCTCGGCGATTGCCGAACAGTGCTTCGCCGAGGCGCGGGCACTGTTTCAAGCCACCTGATCGCTGGTTGCCTGGCGGTACTGGCGCGGGGTAAAGCCGGTCAGTTGCTTGAACTGGCGGCTGAAGGCGCTGTGGTCGGTGTAGCCGCAGCACATCGCCACGTCCGTGATGGGCAGGTCCGAATGCAACAGGCGGTGGGCGTGTTCCAGGCGTGCCTTGTGGATCATCTGCCGGGGCGTGAGGTGGAACACCCGCTTGCAGTAGCGCTCCAGCTGGGCCACGGAAATACCGGCGATGCGAGTCAGCTCGCCCATGCTGATCGGCTGGTGAAAGTGCTGGCGAATGTGCTCGTCCACGGCGGCCAGCCGCTGATAGGCGGGGTGGCTGTCGGCGGCTGATTGCAGGTCGACCGAAATGCCGACCAGGCCGATGATCTCGCCCGCCTGGTTGTACAGCGGGCGCTTGTGGGTCAGGCACCAGCCGGGTTCACGGCTGCCGTACAGGTGCAGTTCCAGTTGGTCCTCCAGCACCATCCCTTCCTTGAGCACCCGGCGGTCCTGTTCGGTGTAGCCGGGGCCGAGCTGTGCCGGGAACACCTCGGCGCTGGTCTTGCCCAGCAACGGTTGCAGGCGCTTGAGGCCACAGCGCTGGACCAGGGTGTTGTTGGCCAGCACATAGCGGGCAGCCGGGTCCTTGATGAAGATGGCGGCGTTGGGGATGGCGTCGAGGATCGGCAGCAGCAGCGACACACCGGCAAGCAGGGCCTCGAGGGTGGCGGGGCGGTGCTGGTCGAGGGACTGGTAGAGGGTTGCCAGGGGGGTGTTGGTCATCTTCTCTATCTCGGTTTGCTGGGCGGGCCTCTTCGCAGCACAAGGCTGCTCCTACAGGTCTTGATAGCCATGCGGTCCTTGTAGGAGCAGCCTTGTGCTGCGAAGAGGCCAGCACTGGCGCTGCATCTCTCAAACCCTTATCCGGTATGGCCTACAGCCTATCTACCAGCCCACCCTGGCCACCAGCTTTTTTTGCAACTGTGCCGATTTCGTCATCCCCCCTGCAGAAAACCATCAAGAACCGTCGCCCCGACCGGTTCACTCTATGCCCCACGCAAGCCGCCCAAGTCCTACAAGAGCGCGGCCCAAAAAGCCGCATCTCGTGACATCAGACCTGCCTATCCAATAACCAACAAAAAGGCGAACCCATGTCAGGCAAATTCAAAAAACAGTTATCACTGCTGGACCTCACCTTCATCGGCCTAGGGGCCATTTTCGGCTCCGGCTGGCTGTTCGCCGCCAGCCACGTGTCGGCCATCGCCGGCCCGGCCGGCATCCTCTCGTGGTTCCTTGGCGGGTTCGCCGTACTGCTGCTGGGCATCGTCTACTGCGAACTGGGCGCCGCCTTGCCGCGTGCCGGTGGAGTGGTGCGCTACCCGGTTTACTCGCACGGCCCACTGCTCGGCTACCTGATGGGTTTCATCACCCTCATCGCCTTTTCCAGCCTGATCGCCATCGAAGTGGTCGCCTCACGCCAATATGCCGCCGCCTGGTTCCCCGGGCTGACCAAGGCCGGCTCCAGCGACCCGACCGTACTCGGCTGGCTGGTACAGTTCGCCCTGCTGGGGCTGTTCTTCTTCCTCAACTACCGCAGCGTGAAAACCTTCGCCAAGGCCAACAACCTGGTCAGCGTGTTCAAGTTCATCGTGCCGCTGCTGGTAATCGGCGTGCTGTTCACCTTCTTCAAGCCAGAAAACTTCGAGGTCCAGGGCTTTGCCCCGTTCGGCCTGTCCGGGGTGGAAATGGCCGTGTCGGCAGGCGGCATCATCTTCGCCTACCTGGGGCTGACGCCGATCATTTCAGTGGCCAGCGAGGTGAAGAACCCACAGCGCACCATCCCTATCGCACTGATTTTGTCGGTGCTGTTGTCCACCGCGATCTACGCCCTGCTGCAACTGGCCTTCCTCGGCAGCGTGCCCACCGAAATGCTGGCCAATGGCTGGGCCAGCGTGACCAAGGAACTGGCCCTGCCCTACCGTGACATCGCCCTGGCCCTGGGTGTGGGCTGGCTGGCCTACCTGGTGGTGGCCGACGCCGTGATCTCGCCCAGCGGCTGCGGCAACATCTACATGAACGCCACCCCGCGGGTGATCTACGGCTGGGCGCAAACCGGCACCTTCTTCAAATACTTCACCCGCATCGATGCAGAATCCGGCATCCCGCGCCCGGCCCTGTGGCTGACGTTTGGCCTGTCGGTGTTCTGGACCCTGCCGTTCCCCTCGTGGGAAGCGCTGATCAACGTGGTATCGGCTGCCCTGGTACTGAGCTACGCCGTCGCCCCGGTCACCGTCGCCGCCCTGCGCCGCAATGCACCAGACATGCCGCGCCCGTTCCGGGTCAAGGGCATGGCTGTGCTCGGCCCGCTGTCGTTCATCATCGCCGCGCTGATCGTGTACTGGTCGGGCTGGAACACCGTGTCGTGGCTGCTGGCCCTGCAAATCGTGATGTTCGTGCTGTACCTGCTGTGCAGCCGTTTCGTACCCACCCAACACCTGTCGCTGGCCCAGCAAGTACGCTCGTCGGCATGGCTGATCGGCTTCTACGCGGTGACCATCCTGCTGTCGTGGTTGGGCAGCTTCGGCGGCCTGGGTGTGCTCGGCCACCCGTTCGACACCGTGGCTGTGGCCGCCTGCGCGCTGGGCATCTACTACTGGGGCGCCGCGACTGGCGTGCCTGCCCACCTGGTGCGCCTGGAAGGTGAAGACGAAAGCGAAGCCGCCGCTGAAACCTATACCCGCCGCCCTGCCGCCGTCGCTTCCTGATCTTTTACGCAAGGGACAAGCCCATGAAACAGATACACGTCATCGACTCCCACACTGGCGGCGAACCAACCCGCCTGGTGATGAAGGGCTTCCCGCAACTGCGCGGCCGCAGCATGGCCGAACAGCGCGACGAACTGCGCGAGCTGCACGACCCATGGCGCCGTGCCTGCCTGCTGGAGCCACGCGGCAACGATGTGCTGGTCGGCGCGCTGTATTGCCCACCGGTGTCGGCCGACGCTACCTGCGGGGTGATCTTCTTCAACAACGCCGGCTACCTGAACATGTGCGGCCACGGCACCATCGGCCTGGTAGCCTCGTTGCAGCACCTGGGCCTGATCGCACCGGGTGTGCACAAGATCGACACCCCGGTCGGCCAGGTCAGCGCCACCCTGCATGAAGACGGCGCCATCACCGTCGGCAACGTGCCCTCCTACCGCTACCGCCAACAGGTGGCGGTGGACGTGCCCGGCCATGGCGTGGTGCATGGCGACATCGCCTGGGGCGGCAACTGGTTCTTCCTGGTTTCCGAACACGGCCAGCGTATCGAGCTGGCCAACCGTGAGGCGCTGACCGAGTACACCTGGGCCATGCTCAAAGCCCTGGAAGCCCAGGGCATCACCGGTGAAAACGGCGCGCTTATCGACCACGTCGAGCTGTTTGCCGACGACGCCAACGCCGACAGCCGCAACTTCGTGATGTGCCCCGGCAAGGCCTACGACCGCTCGCCCTGCGGCACCGGCACCAGCGCCAAGCTGGCCTGCCTGGCCGCCGACGGCAAGCTTGCCGAAGGCCAGACCTGGGTACAGGCCAGTATCACCGGCAGCCAGTTCCATGGCCGCTACGAGCGCGACGGCGAGCACATTCGCCCGTTCATCACCGGCCGCGCCTACATGACCGCCGACAGCACCCTGCTGATCGACGAACAGGACCCGTTCGCCTGGGGCATCTGACCCCGCCTTTTTCCGACTGAATACTGCGAGGAGTGACAACAATGACCAACAACATCTTCACCGGCACCATGCCCGCCCTGATGACCCCATGCACCGCCGAACGCAAGCCGGACTTCGACGCCCTGGTGCGCAAGGGCCGTGAACTGATCGAGGCCGGCATGAGCGCTGTGGTGTATTGCGGCTCGATGGGCGACTGGCCGCTGCTGACCGAGGCCGAGCGCCAGGAAGGCGTGGCGCGCCTGGTGGCCGCCGGCATCCCGACCATTGTCGGCACCGGCGCGGTAAACACCCGTGAAGCGGTAGCGCATGCCGCCCACGCCGCCGAAGTGGGCGCCGCCGGCCTGATGGTCATCCCTCGCGTGCTCAGCCGCGGTGCTTCGCTGATCGCCCAGAAACACCACTTCTCGGCCATCCTCGCGGCGGCGCCCAAGCTGCCAGCGGTGATCTACAACAGCCCCTACTACGGTTTTGCCACGCGCGCCGACCTGTTCTTCGAACTGCGCCGCGAATTCCCCAACCTGATCGGTTTCAAGGAATTCGGTGGTGGCGCCGACCTGCGTTACGCCGCCGAACACATCACCTCCAAGGATGACGACGTGACCCTGATGGTCGGCGTGGACACCCAGGTGGTGCATGGCTTCGTCAACTGCAACGCCACCGGTGCCATCACCGGTATCGGCAACGCCCTGCCCCGCGAGGTGCTGCACCTGGTAAGCCTGAGCAAGCAGGCGGCCAAGGGCGACGCCAAGGCCCGCCGCCTGGCGCGCGAGCTGGAAGCGGCGCTGGCTGTGCTGTCGTCGTTCGATGAAGGCTGCGACCTGGTGCTGTACTACAAGCACCTGATGGTGCTGAACGGCGACAGAGAGTACAGCCTGCACTTCAACGAAACCGACGTGCTGACCGATGCCCAGCGCAACTATGCCGAACAGCAGTACGCGCTGTTCCGCAACTGGTACGCCAGCTGGTCGGCCGAGCAGAACATCGCCTGACCAAACCCCTGCTTGGGCCCTTGTAGGAGCGGCCTTGTGCCGCGAAGGGCTGCGAAGCAGCCCCAGCATTTCAGCGCAGACACACAAATTGCTGGGGCTGCTTTGCAGCCCTTCGCGGCACAAGGCCGCTCCTACAGGGGTTGCGGTTCACGTTGATACCCGAATTTGATTCACAAGGAGGCTACATGACCCTCACCGGCTACATGCTGATCGGCCAGACGCCGGTAACCGGCAGCCGCGAAGCCATCCGCGCCATCGACCCGGCCACCGGCCAGCCACTGGAACCGGCCTACCTGGGCGGCACCGGCGAACACGTGGCCCAAGCCTGCGCCCTGGCCTGGGCGGCGTTCGATGGCTACCGCGAAACCACGCTCGAACAACGGGCGAAATTCCTCGAAACCATCGCCACCCAGATCGAAGCGCTGGGCGATGCCCTGATCGACCGCGCCGTGGCCGAAAGCGGTCTGCCCAAGGCGCGTATCCAGGGCGAGCGTGGCCGCACCTGTACCCAGCTACGCACCTTCGCCCGGGTAGTGCGGGCCGGTGAATGGCTGGATGTGCGGGTCGACAACGCCCAGCCAGAACGCCAGCCCTTGCCGCGCGCCGACCTGCGCCAGCGCCAGGTGGCCCTGGGGCCGGTAGCCGTGTTCGGCGCCAGCAATTTCCCGCTGGCCTTCTCGGTGGCCGGTGGCGACACCGCATCGGCATTGGCGGCTGGCTGCCCAGTGGTGGTCAAGGCCCACAGCGCCCACCCGGGCACCAGCGAACTGGTCGGCCAGGCGGTGGCGCAAGCGGTGAAGCTGTGCGGCTTGCCGGCCGGCGTATTCTCGCTGTTATACGGCTCCGGCCGTGAAGTCGGCATCGCGCTGGTCAGCGACCCGCGCATCAAGGCCGTTGGCTTTACCGGCTCACGCAGCGGTGGTATCGCGCTGTGCCAGGCGGCCCAGGCCCGCCCGGAGCCGATCCCGGTGTACGCCGAAATGAGTTCGATCAACCCGGTGTTCCTGTTCGAGGCGGCCCTGCAGGCCCGTGCCGAAGCGCTGGCGCAAGGCTTCGTCGCCTCGTTGACCCAAGGTGCCGGCCAGTTCTGCACCAACCCCGGCCTGGTGATTGCCCCCCAAGGGCCGGCTTTACAGCGGTTTATCGACGCTGCCAGCGAGCACGTGCGCCAGGCCGCTGCGCAAACCATGCTCACCCCGGGCATCTTCAGTGCCTACCAGGCCGGTGTCGGTGGCTTGGCAGGAAACGCCAATGCCCAGGCTGCGGCCAGCGGGCAGGCCGGGCAAGGCCCCAACCAATGCCAGGCGCAATTGTTCGTCACCCAAGCCGAAGCCTTCCTCGCCGACCCGGCGTTGCAAGCTGAAGTGTTTGGCGCGGCGTCGCTGGTGGTGGCGTGTGCCAGCGATGAACAGGTACACCAAGTGGCCGAGCACCTGGAAGGCCAGTTGACCGCTACCCTGCAACTGGACGATGCCGACATCGACCGCGCCCGTGCGCTGCTGCCGACCCTTGAACGCAAGGCTGGGCGCATTCTGGTCAATGGCTGGCCGACCGGCGTCGAGGTGTGCGATGCCATGGTCCATGGCGGGCCGTTCCCGGCCACCTCCGATGCCCGTACGACCTCGGTGGGCACGGCGGCGATCCTGCGCTTCCTGCGGCCGGTGTGCTACCAGGACTTCCCCAATGCCCTTCTGCCGCAGGCCTTGCAGCACGGCAACCCGCTGCAACTGCGGCGCCTGCTCGACGGCAAACGGGAAGGCTGAGCATGGTCGAAAACCCTGAAGCCGATATCGCCGTGGTGGGCGCCGGGATTGTCGGCGTTGCCTGTGCCCTGCAACTGGCCCGCCAGGGCCGCCGGGTGCTATTGGTCGACCGCCAGGCACCCGGCCATGGGGCGTCCTATGGCAACGCCGGGCACCTGGCCACCGAGCAGGTGTTCCCGATTGCCGACCTGTCGATCCTCAAGCGCTTGCCGCGCATGCTGCTGGACCCGATGGGCCCACTGCGCCTGGACTGGAAGTACCTGCCCGCGGCCATGCCCTGGTTCACCCGCCTGCTGCTCAACCTGCGCCCGGTGCCGTACCAGCGCAGTGTGGCCGGCATCCGCACGCTGAACGAAGGCAGCCTGGGTGCATGGCAGCGCCTGCTGGGCTCGATCGGGCGCAGCGACCTGTTCCAGGAAGATGGTTCGTTGCTGGTGTTCGAGAAGCCTGAGTCACGCCAGGCACTGGAGGCGTTGCGCACCCGCATGCAACAGCAGGCGGTGCCGGTGGACGTCTGGTCGGCCGAAACCGTGCGCGAGGCAGCGCCGCAACTGAGCCCGTCACTGCTGGGCGGGTTGTTCTTTCCGCGCACCGGGCACTTCATCGACCCTTACCGGGTTGTGTGCGAACTGTTCGAAGCGGCCAAGGCCAGCGGCGTGCGCTTTGTTCAGGCGCAGGTCGATGGCGGGCAATTGCACAGTGCGGGCGTGAGCCTGGCCAGCGACCAAGGCACGCTCAATGCCCGCCAGGTGCTGATCAGCTGTGGTGCCCATTCTGCGAAACTGACCGCCGCGCTGACGGGCAAGCGGGTACCGCTGGACACAGAACGCGGTTACCACCTGATGTTGCCGGGTGAGCACCAGCGCCTGCCGTTTGCAGTCACCTCGCTGGAGCGCAAGTTCATCATGACGCCCATGGCCGAAGGCTTGCGCCTGGCCGGCACGGTGGAGTTCGCCGGGCTGGAGGCACCGCCAAGCATGCAACGGGCTTGGCAGTTGCACCGGTTGAGCAAGGGGTTGTTCCGGCAAGACTTGAGCGTCGAAGGGGCGACGCCGTGGATGGGCTTCCGGCCTTCGTTACCGGACTCGCTGCCGGTGATCGACAGGGTGTGTGATGGGCGGGTGCTGTTGGCGTTTGGGCATCAGCACCTGGGGTTGACCCAGGCGGCGGTGACAGCGGAATGGGTTGGGCGGTTGGCTGAGCGGGCCGCTGGGCCTGAGATGGGAGCCTACCGGTTGGATCGGTTCTAGATTCGGGGGCCGCTGTGCGGCCCATTCGCCGGCAAGCCAGCTCCCACAGGTATTGCACAGGGCTTGAAGCCTGTGATGATCCTGTAGGAGCTGGCTTGCCGGCGAATGGGCTGCGCAGCAGCCCCAGGCTTCTCAGCGATAGCGCTCAAGCCAGTGCGCATACGGCGCCGGCAAGGTCCAGGAGGCTTTCTCCACCCCCAGTTCCTTGGCCGCAAAGTACGCCCAGTGCGGGTCGGCCAGGTGCGCACGCCCTACCGAAACCAGGTCCAGCTGGTTTGCCTGCAACGCGGCCTCAGCCAGCTGCGGTGTGCCAAAGCCCCACGCCGAAGTCACCGGCAGCTTCGCCTCGCGGCGCACACGCTCGGCAATCGGCCCCATGAACGCCGGGCCCCACGGGATGTTGGTCTCGGGAATGGTGAAACCGACACTTACGCTCAGCAGGTCAAGGCCGCCAGCCTTGAAGCGGCGCGCCAGTTCGATCGACTCTTCCAGGGTCTGCTCGTCGCGGCCATCGTATTCCAGCACACCAAAGCGCGCGGTCAGCGGCAGGTTCTCTGGCCACACTTCACGCACCGCAGCCAGGGTTTCCAGCAGGAAGCGGCTGCGGTTGTCGAAGCTGCCACCGTAGGCATCGGTCCGCTTGTTGGTGTGCTCGGAGAAGAAGCTCTGGCCCAGGTAGCCGTGGGCAAAGTGCAGTTCGATCCATTCGAAGCCGGCATCACGCGCACGGCGGGCGGCATCGACGAAGTCCTGCTTGACCCGGGCAATGTCGTCCAGGGTCATTTCGCGTGGCACTTTCGGCAGGTTCGCGCCAAAGGCAATGGCAGACGGGGCGATGGTTTCCCAGCCGCGCGCGTCGTCGGCGGCAATGTGGTCGTCACCCTCCCACGGGCGGTTGGCGCTGGCCTTGCGACCGGCGTGGGCGATCTGGATGCCCGGCACCGAACCTGCAGCCTTGATGGCCTGTACCACAGGTACGAACGCCTGGGCGTGGGCATCGCTCCAGATACCGGCACAACCGGGGGTGATGCGACCTTCCGGTGCCACCGCCGTGGCCTCCACCACCAGCAGACCGGCACCACCACGGGCCAGGCCGGCGTAGTGCACGTGGTGCCAGTCGTTGATCATGCCGTCTTCAGCCATGTATTGGCACATTGGCGGAATGGCGATGCGGTTACGCAGGGTGACGTCTTTGAGGGTATAGGGCTCGAACAGGGCGGACATGGGAAACTCCGGGTTCATCTGAATACTGTTGTTCGATCATAATCGAACTATGGCAATTAGTGAAACCCCCGTTATCATGTCGGCCATGCGAGCCTATAAACATCCCAACGCTGAAGACCTGATCCTTGAACGCCTGCTCTATGCGCTCAGCGACCCCGTGCGCCTGGAAATCGTCCGCCACCTGGCCGGCGTTGCCGAGGCCAGCTGTGGCGAGCTGGACGGGGGGCGGCCCAAGTCGAGCATGTCGCACCACTTCCGCGTGCTACGTGATGCGGGGTTGGTGCATACCCGCAATGTGGGGACGACCCATATGAATTCATTGCGCAGTGAAATGCTGGGCGAGCGGTTTCCCGGGCTGCTGGAGTGCATCCTGCGCCAAAGATGATTTTGCCGCAGGCCCCGGGGGTAGTGATGAGCCCGTGGGCCCATCAATACGTCGAACCGCCGCTCAAAGGCCCGAACAGGCAAAAAAAAACCACGAGGTTTCCCCCGTGGCTTCTTTCACGACAATGGCCGATTACAGCGCCATGTCGTTCTCAGGCTTGCTTTCAACCGGCTCGCTGGCCGCGCCACCGAAATCGACGCTGGCGTCGATCACTGGCGGTTTCTCCAGCTGCAGTACTTCAGCGGTATAGTTCCACTCTTTCTGGGTGGCCGCCGCCGAATCGTTCAGCTTGGTGCCGTAGCTCGGCACGATCTGCTTGATCTTGGCCTGCCACTCTGGGGTAGCGACCTTTTCCTTGAACACGGTTTCCAGCACGGTCAGCATGATCGGCGCAGCAGTCGAAGCACCCGGCGATGCCCCCAGCAGGCCGGCAATGGTACGGTCTTCGGACGCGACCACTTCGGTGCCCAGCTTCAGCACGCCGCCCTTCTCGGCATCACGCTTGATGATCTGCACACGCTGGCCGGCCTGCCACAGGCGCCAGTCTTCCTTCTTGGCATTCGGGAAGTAGGTGCGCAGGGCTTCGAAGCGGTCATCGTCAGACAGCATCAGCTGGCCAGCGAGGTACTCCACCAGCGGGTACTGCTCGATACCGACCTTGGTCATCGGCCACACGTTGTGGGTGGTGGTGCTGCTCAGCAGGTCCAGGTACGAGCCGTTCTTCAGGAACTTGGTCGAGAAGGTGGCAAATGGGCCAAACAGGATCACGCGCTTGCCGTCCAGCACGCGGGTGTCCAGGTGCGGTACCGACATGGGTGGCGCGCCAGTCGAGGCAATGCCGTAGGCCTTGGCCATGTGCTGCATGGCAATGGTCGGATTCTCGGTCACCAGGAACGAGCCACCCACCGGGAAGCCTGCGTATTCCTTGGCTTCAGGAATGCCCGACTTCTGCAGCAGCTTCAGTGCGCCGCCGCCGGCACCGATGAACAGGAACTTGGCATCGGTAGCCGATTCGGTACCGTCCTTCAGGTTCTTGTACTCGACGTGCCAGGAGCCGTCCTTGTTGCGGGTGATGTCCTGCACTTCGCTGGACAGCTTCAGGTCGAACTTGTCCTGGGTCTTCAGGTGGCCGACCATCTGGCGGGTGATCTCGCCGAAGTTGACGTCGGTGCCGATTGGCGTCCAGGTCACGGCCAGCTTCTGGTTCGGGTCGCGCCCTTCCATCATCAACGGGACCCACTTGGCGATCTGCGCGTGGTCCTCGGAGTACTGCATCGGGCGGAACAGCGGGCTGGCCTGCAGCGCGTCGTAACGCTTTTTCAGGAACTTGATGTTGTCATCGCCCCACACGAAGCTCATGTGCGGAGTGGTGTTGATGAACGAGTGCGGGTTCTTCAGCACGCCCTGGCGAACCTGCCAGGCCCAGAACTGACGGGAGATCTGGAAGGCTTCGTTGATTTCGATGGCCTTGGAGATATTGACGTTGCCGTCTTTGTCTTCCGGGGTGTAGTTCAGCTCGGCCAGCGCGGAGTGGCCGGTACCGGCGTTGTTCCAGCCGTTGGAGCTTTCTTCAGCCACGCCGTCCAGGCGCTCGACCATTTCCATCGACCAGCTTGGCTCCAGCTCGTGCAACCACACAGCCAGGGTGGAGCTCATGATGCCGCCGCCAACCAGCAGCACGTCTACTTTTTTGGTTTCTGCGGCGTGCGCTTGCATGAAGCTCGCAGCGACAGCCAGACCCAGCAAGGTCTTGCCAGCTTTCTTGAACATTGATCTATTCCAGTCAGGAGAACGGAGGGAGGGCCTGTGGCTGGCCCAAGTGTTCCGTGTTCTTCAGCGCAGGCTTGTTGTTGATCATTGTTCGGCAGCCAGAGAACCAGAAAACGACTCGGCCTTTTGTCGAATTGACCGACAGGGCTGAATCGTTTTTCTGATTGTATCCGAAATGCCAGCGCAAACAAATTGCCGGTCCTCGCGTCAAGGTGACGGGTTGTCCCAGGGTATACCCGCAAACTTTGCAATGATTGCAGTATTCTCTCGGCGCCCCTACCATTGCGATCATTTCTCATTCGCACCATTATGCGCTCGCGCCGGATGCCGCCGTGGTTTCGATCCCAGAGCTGAACACCTCGCTCCATACCCTGTACCACAGCCACTCGCGCTGGTTGCTCGGCTTTCTGTACCGCCGCCTGGGCAGCCGCTGCGATGCCGCGGACCTTGTGCAGGACACCTTCGTGCGCATCCTCAACCGCCCAAGGCAGTTCGACGGTGCACGCGGCGAGCGCTCGTACCTGGCGACCATTGCCCGCGGCCTGTGCGTGGACCACTGGCGCCGGCAAAAGCTTGAACAGGCCTGGTTGCAGCAATTGGCCTTGCAGCCCGAGGCACTGCAGCCCTCCCCCGAACAGCGCGCGATCATTGTCGAGACCCTGCACGAGGTGGACGCCATGCTGCTGCGTTTGCCGAGCAAGGTGCGCCAGGCATTCCTGCTGGCGCAGATCGATGGCCTGGCCTACCGCGATATCGCCGCGCACATTGGCGTGAGCGAACGCATGATCAAGAAATACCTGGCCCAGGCGTTTCTGCATTGCGCCATTCTTGAAGCCGAACTCGACGGCTTGCTGGTGGAGTGACGCCATGACCGCGCCCGCGCAAAAACTCAGCCACGCCAGCCTGCAGCAGGCCGCGCACTGGTACGTGCAGTTGCAGGACGAAAACGCCGCACCGCAGTTGCACACGCAGTGGCAACACTGGTTTGACCAGCACGGCGACCATCAGGCGGCCTGGCACTATGTTCAACGGGTCGGCCAGCGTTTTGCCCCATTGCAAGCCGAAGGCGCCGCCGCGGGCCGGGCACTGCGTGAGCACGACGCGCGGCGCTTCAGCCGGCGCACCGGGCTCAAGTCGCTGCTGGTGCTTGGCGCCAGCTCGCTGCTTGGCTGGCGGGCGTGGCACGGTGCCCCGCTGTCGGGCTGGGATGCCGACATGGCCACCGGCATCGGTGAAATCCGCAAAACCCGCCTGGCCGATGGCAGCCAGTTATGGCTGGGGGCGCAAAGTGCTGTGGACCTGGAATTCTCCACACTCAGCCGGGTACTGAAGCTGCGCTTTGGCGAGCTGCTGGTGGAAACCGCCCACGACCCGCGCCGCCCCTTCTTCGTCGACACAGCGCAAGGGCGCATGCAGGCGCTGGGCACGCGCTTTGCGGTGTGCCAGCAGGGGGAGCGCACCAGGCTGGATGTGTACGCGGGCGCCGTGGAGGTGTGCACGGCTCAAAGCGGTGAGCGCTGCATCGTGGCGGCGGGCCAGCAAGTGGACTTCAGCGCCCGGGGCATCAGCAACGCTCGCCCGGCGCAAAGCGCGGGCGAGTCCTGGATTTATCAACGTCTCAATGCCGAAGACATGCCATTGGCGCATTTGCTGCAAACGCTGGGGCGCTATCGCCACGGGCACCTGGGTTGGCACCCGGATGTCGGCAAACTGTCGGTGATGGGCGCCTTCCCGCTCAACGATACCGACCGCGCACTGGCCTTGTTGCAAGCGGCGTTGCCGGTGCGGGTGCAGCGGCTGACGCCGTGGTGGGTCACAGTCGAGCCGGTTTGATACCGCTACATCGCGCTGGATTCTTCGCGGGCATGCCCGCGAAGCAGGCGACACGGTATTTGGATCCAGCTGTACCGGTGCTGGCAAATTCGTTGGAGCCGGTCAAAAAATCTTCCAACCCGGTTCCCTTTATCCAATCTCGTTCGGTTAACCCGGCATAGCCCTCCCAACTCACCCTTTCGATCCCAGAGACCAGCATGCCGACGCCCTTCCACCCCGCGTTCCGCCTGGCGCTTGCCGCGCCACTTTCGCTTTTTGCCGCCGCGCCACTGATGTTACCGGCAACCCTGGCCCACGCTGAACAGGCAACCAACGCCGAAACCCGCTTCAACATCGCGCCCGGCTCGCTCACCAGCGCACTCAACCAGTTCAGCAGCCAGGCCGGTATCTACCTGGCCGGCAGCAACGAACTGGCCGCCGGCAAGACCAGCCTGGGGCTGCAAGGCCGCTTCAGCGTCGCCCAAGGCCTGGCCCGGCTACTACAGGGCAGCGGCCTGCAAGCCGTGCCCCAAGGCAGCGCGGGTTATGTGCTGCAACCGCTTGCCGATGGCACCGCCCTGCAACTGGATGCCACGTCGATCAACGCCGCTACCCTGGTCGCCAGCAACGGCCAGGGCGATAGCGGCTACCGTGCCGTCGCCAGTGCCACCGCCAGCAAAACCAGCAGCGCCTTGGCCGACACCCCGCGCTCGGTCTCGGTGGTCACCCGCCAGCGCATGGACGACCAGCAATCGCAAACCCTTACCGAGGTGCTGGGCTATGTCCCAGGCATTTTCTCTCCGCCGTTTGCCGGCGGGGATGGCCAAGCGGGTGACCTGTTCTTCATCCGTGGCTTCAACGCCACCGACTATGGCTATGGCCTGCTGCGCGATGGCCTGCGGGTGCAGGGCAACCGCTACGATACCAGCAGCGAACCCTACGGCCTGGAGCGGGTGGAAGTGTTCCGCGGCCCCACTTCGATCCTGTATGGCGAAAACGCCCCGGGTGGCGTGGTCAACCTGGTCAGCAAGCGGCCTACTGCCGAAGCGCGCGGCGAAGTGCAACTGAGCTACGGCTCGCATAACCGCCGCCAGTTGGGCGTCGACGTTTCCGGCCCACTGACCGATGAGGGCAATATCCTCGGCCGCCTGGTGATGATGGGCCGCAAGTCCGACACCCAGGTCGACCATCAGCCCGATGACCGCATGTACATCGCGCCATCGCTGACGTTGAACTTCGACGACTTCAACAGCCTGACCCTGCTGGCCACCTACCAGCGCGACCGCACCTTGATGGAGCTTGGTTACCCGGCCGCTGGCACCCTGCTGCGCAACCCCAACGGCAAGATCGACAAGGACCAGTTGTCCGGCAACCCGGACTGGGACAACTTCGAACGGGAAACCTGGAGCCTGGGCTACGAGTTCAGCCACCGCTTCAACGACACCTGGCAGTTCCGCCAGAACTCGCGCTACATGCAGTCGCGCATCGACCGCCAGGAAACGTGGCCAGGCAGCCTGAACAACGGCGGCTTCGGCACCACCCTGAGCAACACGGCCTACGACCGCTACAACAAGTCCATCGCCTACTCGCTGGACAACCAGTTCGAAGGCCACTTCACCAGCGGCGCGTTCGACCATACCTTCCTGATCGGAGCAAGCCTGGACCGCACGTCGTTCAACCAGGATTGGGACGCGGGCAATGGCGGCACCATCAATGTGTTCAACCCGGTCTGGAACGGCAAGCCAAGCACGCCCCTGCATGTGCAGAACGCCTTGCTCGATCAGACCATGTACGGCCTCTACAGCCAGCTGCAAACCAAGGTGGACAACTGGGTGCTGCTGTTGGGCGGGCGACTGGACCGGGTCAACAGCCGGTTCCGCAACAAAGCCGGCACCCTTAACGCACAAGCCGACATGAACAGTTGGGACAGCAAGTTCACCTGGCAGACCGGGGTGATGTACCAGTTTGAAAACGGCCTGTCGCCGTACTTCAGCTACTCCACCGCCTTTGCCCCGACCCAGCAGACCGAAAGCAAGAGCGGCCCGCTGGACCCGACTACCAGCGAGCAGTACGAAGTGGGTATCAAGTACGAGCCCAAAGGCTGGAACACCGCCTTCACCGCATCGGTGTACGACCTGCGCAAGAAGGACGATGTGCTGTTCGATTCCGCCGTGGGTGACTATCGCCAGATCGGTGCCAGCCGGGCCAAGGGCGTGGAGCTGGAACTTAACAGCGATCTGAGCGAAAACCTCAACCTCACCGCCGCCTACACCTACACCGATTCGCGCATTACCAAGGACGTGGCCGGGTCGCTGTATGAAGACCACCAGATGACCGGCGTGCCACGCAACCAGGCGTCGGTGTGGAGCACATATCACTTCCGTGACGGCCTGCTCAAAGGCTTGCAGATCGGTGGCGGCGTGCGCCACTTCGACAGTACCTTCGCCTATACCCCGGCAAGCCTGTACGGCAAGCTGGACACCGGTGACGTGACGCTGGTGGATGCCAAGGTGGGCTATGAAATCGACGAAAACTGGTCGGTAGAAGTCAACGCCCGCAACCTGTTCGACAAAGAGTATGTGGCAGGCTGCAACAACGCCGGCCGTTGCTACTGGGGTGAAGAGCGCACACTGCTGGGAACCGTGTCGCTGCGCTGGTAAGTGGCCCACAAACAAAAGCCCCCGGCCATTTACATGACCGGGGGCCTTGGATCACGTCGCAAGCGTCGCGATCAGGGTACCGCCAAGATTACTGCTGCTGAGGCAGTTTATCGATCGGGCCGCAGCCACCGATGATCTTGGAGATGGAAACCGAAGGGTGGAACAGGTAGTCGTAAGTGCAGTTTTTCGGTTGGTTGTAAACTTGGCCAGTGCAACCCGACAGCAGGGCAACACCCGAGACAACAGCAACGGCTACGGTGGCCTTGAACAGCTTTTTCATACAAAGTCCTTTAAATGAATCATCTTCGGCCATCTTCTGATGGCCGCGGGATGATACAGACTCCACCCATTGGATCCAAGTCGTACCTGGCACAAGTTCGTTGCAATTGTGCAACAACAGGTTGAAAAGCGCGCCTTTGGCGACGATAGTTCAGGGCATTGCCTTCGTCATGCCCAACAGGAACTCACCATGCTCGGCGTCACCGACTACGGCGCATTCGTCATCGCCTTCATCATTCTGCTGGCCATCCCCGGCCCGGGCAATTTTGCCTTGATCACCGCCACCGGCAAGGGCGGTATCAAGGCTGGCCTGGCTGCGACACTTGGGGTGATCGTGGGTGACCAGGTGCTGCTGTGGCTGGCAGTAGCGGGCGTCGCCACCCTGCTGGCCACCTACCCTACGGCTTTCCACATGGTGCAATGGGCCGGCGCTGCGTACCTGGCTTACCTGGGCCTGCGCATGCTCCTGAGCAAGCCCGGTGGTGCTGCCCACGCCTGCCGCATGGACAACGGCCAGTACCTGCGCCAGACCATGATGATCACCCTGCTCAACCCCAAGGCGATCATGTTCTACATGGCGTTTTTCCCGCTGTTCGTCGACCCGGTGAAGCACCAGGGGCTAGTGACGTTCGGTTTCATGGCTGCGACGGTGGCAGTGGTGACCTTCGCGTACGGGCTGATTGCCGTGGTGCTGACCCATCAGCTGGCTGAACGCATGCGCGCCAACCCACGAATCAGTCATCTGTTCGAGCGGCTGGCAGGGGCTTGTCTGGTAGGGTTTGGTATCAAGTTGGCGGCGATGCGCTGAGCAAGGCCGCGGCACAGTTTGTGGGTCAACTCTGGCGACGCATGAACTCTGCAAAAAGCGGTACGGTGAAATCCAGCACACCATGATCGGTGCTGTAGGCCATGCCTTTGGCGATGACCTTGGCTCTTATAGGGCCAAGTGACGATTGGGTTCGGCCCATGGCCTTGGCGATATCACCTACCGCATAAGGCCCATCGCCAAGCTGCGACATGGCTCTGACGAAAAGCACTTCGCTGGGTGTCAACTGGTCGATACGCACCCTGAAGAAACCTGCATCCAGCAACGCCAGGGTTTCCGAGTAGGATTGAACGACATCATCCAGCGATATCTCTGGCCCCTCGGCACAGTTCCACGCCGTGGACGCCCACTCTTGCAAAAAGAACGGATAGCCCTTGGTACGCACGACAATCTCTTGCAAGGCGGCCTCTGCAATGGATGCCTCCTCGTCCAGGATCGGCTTGAGCACGGCCTTGGCAGCAGCATCGGCATCAAGTGCATTGATTTCCGGATACAGGAACAGCCGCTCTGCATAGGATTTCGCCTCACCTGCCAACCGCGCGACCTGAGGCAGCCCGGCACCCACAAGCAGCACCGGCAGGCCTTCCTGAGACATTTTGTGCATGGAGACAATCAGGGCCCTAAGATCGGCCTCACTCAGGTACTGGACTTCGTCGATCAACAGAATCCAGCCTTTGCCTGCGGCCTGGGCCGCACGCCCGATAACGTTGAACAGGTCTGGCAGGTCGTATTGAAGATTGCCACTGTCCGCAAGGCCGGGCTCTGGCTCTACACCCACTTCCACACCGGCGATATCGATCTTGAAGATGGAGGCAAACCCACGCAGGCCCTTCAGCCCCCGATTTGCAATTTGCTTGGCGGCTTCCACGGTGGACAGAGAGCGCATGACCTTGCGCATTTCCGGGTAAAGAAGGCGCGCAAGGCTTTCCTCTTCCGGCGACTCGACCTTAGAGACCAGCAAGCCCGTGTGCTCTGCAATTTTCCCGACTTCGTTCAAGAGCACCGTTTTGCCAGTCCCTCTCAAGCCAAGCAGCATCATGGAGCGCGCGCTGCGCCCGTTGATAGCCCGCCCACACGAAACGCGCGCGTGCTCAAGCACCACATCGCGGCCTGCCAGCTCAGGCGGTCTGCTGCCGGCGCCGGGTGCGAAAGGGTTGCGGTACGGGTCCATGGGCTGCCTCCAGAGAACGGTTATAGCAATAGATAGCGAAGTCTAGCGATTTTCGCTATCTATGAGTAGATTTCGGTAGCGTTTGCCCTTCGGCGCTGCAAATCAGCCCCCGTCCTACAGCTTGAACTCAGAATTATTCCCTTCCTTGTAGGGCGTTTCCCAAACATACTGGCAACCCGCTCAAACTGTTGCGACGGATCCGGTCGCGCTCTAGTCTCGGCTTGTCGTTGCAAAATCAACGGCCGGCTTTGACAGGCCGACGATTTCCCGCACACGTGCACTGTTTATGGCGGCTGTACGTGGGGCACCGTCGTGTGCGCCGAGTTACTCCGGGATCCTCGGTCTGTCAACCCATGTACAGCTGCCACCCTCTTGTTTGACAGCAAGCTTGCGGCAGCTCCAATGATCCTGGAGATGTGTATGCGCAAGATGGTCCCTGATCCACCCTACTCCCTCGATTCCACCCAAGCCCTGCAAGACACCCTGGTCCAGTCCTCAGAGTACGTACTCTGCGCCCTGTCCGTCGCCCGCCAATCTGTGCAACTCAAGCCTACTGCCCACAGTTCGATTGTGATGCAGGCCGTCATCCATGAAATGGAGGAGGTACAGAGCCTGGTGGAGTCGGCATTGATGCAATTGCAGATGCGGCCGCACTTACCCAGTGAGCCGTACAACTTGCACTAGCAGGCCAGGCCTCTTCGCGGCTAAAGCCGCTCCCACAGGGTTATCTCCGCCCTAAGGCACTGCACAGCACCTGTGGGAGCGGGTTCACCCGCGAAGAGGCCAGCCCAGGCAACCCAGAACCCAGGGAAACAAATCAATGCCCACCGACAACACAAAAGAACCCACCACAGTCGGCAAGACCTGCTTCTACCAAGGCGAAAACAACACCCACCCGCTGTTCCGCATCGAACCCGGCATCCCCTGCCAGGACGCCCGCGAACAGGCATCCGAACTGATGGGCTACGTGCGCGACCTGATCATCACCGGCCTGATGGACGGCGACCAGAAACTGATCTGGGCCTCGCACTACCTCAGCGCAATGGCCAAGGCGCTGCTGGATGACGCTGAATTGGGGATGATGAAGAAGTAAGGCTGGGCCTGTCCCGTGACAACGGACAGGCCCAGGCACAACGAAAAAGCCCCTGGAAACGCGATGCATCCAGGGGTTGCATTTATTTACCGCGTCTCGCCGCAAAAGGACCCAAAAGCGCCCTCGACCGACGGCAGGGTAGCGACATCTTCCACAGCGATGTAGCCCATTTCCCAAACTCAGACCAATCCCGCTCCAGCCGTTGCCAGTGCTCAACTTGCGCCTTAGCCTCATCACGTCATGGCCATTCAACGACGGACGATGACAGGCGGCCATCACTTCTATGCGCCCCTTTACGTGGCGGTTACCACGTCCACACAGGACTGCAACGCCACTCCGTCGATCTCTCATATACAAGGAGTAGCCACTAGGCTACATTTAATGCATGCCGAATCAGATCGACACTACGTCGGAATTTGACGATTGGCTGGATGGCGTGAAAGATCCGATCGGTAAAGGTGCAGTCACCGCAAGACTCGCACGAGCGGAAAATGGCAGCTTTGGCGATATCGAATCAGTTGGCGATGGCGTCAGTGAGATGCGGGTGTTTGTAGGTCCCGGATATCGGATCTACTTCGTACGAACGGGCTCGAGCCGCTACCTGATGCTCTACGGTAGCGATAAAGCGGACCAGCACAGAGCCATTAATCGCGCCAAGCAAATCCTTGATGTTATACGAGGTAAACAACGATGAGCGACACATTCACCGCCGAAGACATGCCCATCCTTGAGCTCGATTTGAGCAATACCAAACGCTTCGAGGCCTCCCGGTTTCTGGACAGTCCCGAAACCATCGCGGCTTTTCTGGCGGAGGCAATGAAGGCTAACGACGCGCAAACTCTGATGCATGCCTTGGGGGAAGTGGCAAAAGCCAAGGGCGTGAATCAGTTTGCGCAAGACGCAGGCGTGAATCGTGAGTCGCTTTACAAAACGTTGAAGGGCGGCGATAAAACTCGTTTCACTACTATTCAAAAGCTCATGCTTGCCTTGGGTGTAGAGCTCACTGTCAGACCGCTCAAGAAGTTCCCCGCTTCCTCATAGGCTCGCCTCGCGCAATTGGGGCTGCTGACTTCAAACTATTTAGCGACGCACAACGAAAAAGCCCCTGAAAGCTTTCGCTTTCAGGGGCTTCATCTTGTATGGCGGAGAGATAGGGATTTGAACCCTAGGTACTGTTGCCAGTACAACGGATTTCGAATCCGTCCCGTTCGACCACTCCGGCATCTCTCCAATGCCGCGCATCATACCAGCGTTCTTTTAAAACGCAAACCTTTTTTTAAAAAAAATCGCGTGGTATCAGGCGCTTGCGTGAACGCGCCGCTTACAGCGGCACGCCCAGGCGCTTGGCAACTTCTTCGTAGGCTTCGATCACGTCGCCCAGGCCCTGACGGAAGCGGTCCTTGTCCATCTTCTTGCGGGTTTCTTTGTCCCACAGGCGGCAGCCGTCCGGGCTGAACTCGTCGCCCAGCACGATCTGGCCGTGGAATACGCCGAACTCCAGCTTGAAGTCGACCAGCAGCAGGCCAGCGTCATCGAACAACTTGGTCAGCACCTCGTTGACCTTCAGCGACAGCTTTTTCATTTCGACCAGCTGCTCGGCGGTGCCCCAGCCGAACGCGACAACGTGGGATTCGTTGATGAAGGGGTCGCCCTTCTCGTCGTTCTTCAGGAACAGTTCGAAGGTGGACGGCTCCAGCTTGATGCCCTCCTCCACGCCCAGGCGCTTGACCAGGCTGCCGGCAGCGTAGTTACGCACTACGCATTCGACCGGGATCATGTCCAGCTTCTTCACCAGGCACTCGTTGTCGCCCAGCAGCTTGTCGAACTGGGTCGGCACGCCGGCTTCTTCCAGTTTCTGCATGATGAAGGCGTTGAACTTGTTGTTCACCGTGCCTTTGCGGTCGAGTTGTTCGATGCGCTTGCCGTCGAACGCCGAAGTGTCGTTACGGAACAGCAGGATCAAGCGGTCGGCGTCGTCGGTCTTGTAAACCGATTTGGCCTTGCCGCGGTAGAGTTCGTCGCGTTTTTCCATGATTGGGCTCCGCTTGCTTGAGGTGTTGGGCTAGGCGATTTCGCGCCAGTCGAGCCCGTGTTCCTGATTCGCCACCTGGAGCCAGTCCGGGTCGCACCCTAAGGTGTCGACGAAGCACTGGCGGGCCAAGTGTGGCAGGTTGTTCTTGCTGCTGAGGTGGGCCAGCACCAGGTGTTGCAGGTTGCTCCAGCCCAACTCGTGCACCAGGCGCGCGGCCTGGTGATTGTTCAAATGCCCTTGCATGCCGCCTACCCGCTGCTTCAGGAAGACCGGGTAGTGACCGCGTGCCAGCAGGTCGCGGCAGTGGTTGGCCTCGATCAGCAGTGCATCCAGGCCCTGGTAACGTTCCAGCAACAGTGCGTCGTACGAGCCAAGGTCGGTCAGCATGCCGAAGCGCCGCTGGCCGTCACTGATCACGTATTGCAGCGGCTCGTAGGCGTCGTGCTCGACCCGCGCTGCGGTCACTTCCAGGCTGCCGATACGCAGGCTTTGGCCACACGCGAGAAAACCGGCCACCTCCACCGGCTTGCGCATGCCGCGCAAGGTCCCTTGGCTGAGGTAGACCGGTACATTGTAGCGCCGTGACAGCAAGCCGACCCCATGCACGTGGTCGGCATGTTCGTGGGTGACCAGTACCGCGCTGAGCTGGGCCGCCGAAACGCCGAGCAGCGCCAGGCGCCGCTCGGTTTCACGCAGGGAAAAGCCGCAATCGACCAGGATGAACGTGTCACCACTGGCGATCAGCGTGCCGTTCCCTTGGCTGCCGCTTCCGAGTACCGCGAAGCGCACTTAGCCCAGGTGGTCCTGAATGGCGCTCAGCACGCGGCGGGCGACATCGGCCGGAGCCACGGTGTTGATGTTTTTCTCGACCGTGACCTGCACGCTCTCACCCACCTTGCTCAGGCGAACCTGATAGCGCTCGGCACGGGCTTCACGCTCTTCCTTGGTCGGCTCGCTGCCGAACATGCGGCCGAAGAAGCCAGGCTGGTTCTGCTTGTCGTCAGGCTTTTCCGACAGGTTGATGTAGTACAGGCCCAGGCTGCGGTTGATGTCTTCGACACGCCACTCGCCACCCTGCTCCAGGGCACGGCCCACGCCAGACCAGGCGCGGTCCAGGTCGGAGCCCAGGTACAGCACCGGGTTGCCGCTGCCGTCTTCGCTCAGGCTGACGCGGCTTGGCGCATCGAAATCGCGCGCGGCCAACAGCGACACCGAACCGCCTTTCTCGGCGCTGCGGTTCATGCTGGCAAGCATTTCGTCGACCAGCAGGGCATCGGCGCCGGTGTTGCTGGACGTGGACGGGAACCCTGGCTCGGCAGTGCTGCCGGCCGGGCGCTCGACGCTGACCACGTATACCTCGGAGGTGTTGCGCTGCACGCCAGGCTCCATGCGCACACGGACGCGCACTTCGCTGTCACCGCTGCTGGCGGTGCTGGCCAGGCGCTGGCCAAGCGATGCCGACAGTTCGTCGAAACGCTGCCAGGTGGTGTTGAATTCACCGGTCTGCGGGCGCTCTTCAGCAATGCGGAAGCCGTTATCCTCGAAGAACTGGCGGGCCACTGGCCACACCTCGGCAGGCGAATGCTGGGCCAGTACCCAACGGCTGCTGCCGCTGCGCTGCAGGCTATAGTCGGTTACCTGGGCGGCGCCACCGGTCAACGGCTGCGGGCGCGGCACTTCGAACTCGCCAGCGACGTTGTCGTCAGCGACGTTACGCGGGATCGGCAGCAGCGGGTCAAGGCGTTTGACGTTGCTAGCGTCCGGCGGCAGTTGCATCGGCGCGGTCGGGTGCGCCTGCAGGTAATCGCTGCCGCGGTCGCGGAAATAGCCATCCTCGCCCCACAGCCAGCCACACCCACTGGTGCTGGAGATAATCAGGGCAAGGGCGGAAAGACCAGCCAATCGCTTCATGCGGTGTACTTCCTCTTAAACCAGTACGCCGGACTGGCGCAAGGCAGTACGGACTTTTTCGTGGCAGCCTTCGCTCAGCCAGGTCAGTGGCAGGCGAATACCTTTTTGCATCAAGCCCATTTCGACGAGCGCCCATTTCACCGGGATCGGGTTGGCTTCGCAGAAGAGGTCTTTGTGCAGCGGCATGAGTTTTTCGTTGATCGCGCGGGCCTTCTCGGCATCGCCCGCAAGGGCGGCCTCGCACAGATCGGCCATTTCGCGCGGGGCGACGTTGGCAGTAACAGAGATGTTGCCCTTGCCGCCCATCAGGATCAGCTCGACGGCAGTCGGGTCATCGCCGGACAGAACGATGAAGTCCTTGCTGACGCCATCGAGGATGGCCTTGGCGCGGACCAGGTCGCCGGTGGCTTCCTTGATGCCGATGATGTTCGGCACGGTCGACAGGCGGATCACGGTCTCGGCCTGCATGTCGCAGGAGGTGCGGCCGGGTACGTTGTAGAGGATCTGCGGAATGTCGACGGCTTCGGCAATGTGCTTGAAGTGCTGGTACAGGCCTTCTTGCGTCGGCTTGTTGTAGTACGGCACCACCAGCAGGCAGGCGTCGGCACCGGCGCTCTTGGCGTTCTGGGTCAGGTGCACGGCTTCGGCAGTGGAGTTGGCGCCGGTGCCAGCGATGACCGGTACGCTGCGGCTGCTGCGCTTGACGCGCTCGACCACGTGCTTGATGACCAGGATGTGCTCTTCGACATCCAGCGTGGCGGACTCACCGGTGGTGCCGACGGCGACGATCGCATGGGTGCCGTTTTCCAGGTGGAAGTCTACAAGTTTGTCGAGGCTGCCCCAGTCAACACGCCCTTGTGCATCCATGGGTGTGACCAATGCCACCATACTGCCCGCAATCATGTAACTGCTCCTGCCGGAAAAAGAGAGCGGTAATGGTACTGGGGGCATCGACCTTGCACAAGCGAAGCAGGCGGGCGGAGCATTCCCCTCGGCGCCTTATTTCGCTACCCTTGACCCTTTGATCGGTGCAGCGCGGCCCGCCGGGCCGTCGACCTTGCTCCCCGCCAGCGTCCAAGACCTCGCATGCGAGCCCCGGGCCCTGCCGACAGGAGGCTTTTGACCGTCCTGCACCGACCGCTCATCGCTTTAGGAATGCTGCATGTCCACCCCCACCACTGTCCGCGAACAATTCCTTGTCATCAGTGCCCTGGGACCGAATCCCATGGAGCTGGCCAACGTCCTCAGCCGCGCCGCCTTCGAAAACCGCTGCGCGGTGGTCACCTCGCGCCTGAGCCGCCATGGCGAGACCAGCGCCCTGGTGCTGCAGGTAGGCGGCAGCTGGGACGCCCTGGCGCGCCTCGAATCCACCCTGCCGGGCCTGGGCAAGAAGCACGGCCTGACCCTGGACGTGGTGCGCAGCGCCGACCAGGAAGTGCGCCCGCAGGCCCTGCCGTACGTGGCTTATGTCAGTGCCGCCTACCGCCCGGACATCATCAACGAGCTGTGCCAGTTCTTCCTCGATCACCGCGTCGAGCTTGAAGCCATGACCTGCGACACCTACCTGGCGCCGCAGACCGGCAGCAGCATGCTCAACGCCCAATTCACGGTGATCTTGCCGGCCGGCACCCAGATCAGCTGGCTACGTGACCAGTTCCTGGACTTTGCCGACGCCCTCAACCTCGATGCGCTGATCGAGCCTTGGCGTCCACAGAACCCAATGTAAGGAAACTGACCATGGCTGTAGCACTCGACCAACCCGTTGCCGACTTCCAGGCCCAGGCCACCAGCGGGCAAACCGTCAGCCTGGCCCAGCTCAAAGGCCAGCAAGTGGTGATGTACTTCTACCCGAAGGACAGCACGCCGGGCTGCACCACCGAAGGCCAGGGGTTCCGTGACCAGCACGACGCCTTTGCCGCAGCCAACACCGTGGTGTTCGGGGTATCGCGCGATGGCATCAAGTCGCACGAGAACTTCAAGGCCAAGCAAGGCTTCCCGTTCGAGCTGATCAGCGACAAGGACGAGGCCCTGTGCCAGCTGTTCGACGTGATCAAGCTGAAAAAGCTGTATGGCAAGGAATACATGGGCGTTGACCGCAGCACCTTCCTGATCGACAAGGACGGTGTGCTGCGCCAGGAATGGCGTGGAGTGAAGGTGCCTGGGCATGTGGATGCCGTATTGGCGGCAGCCCAAGCCTTGAACAAGGCTTGAGATTCAATGGGGCTGCTTTGCAGCCCTTCGCGGGCACGCCCGCTCCCACAGGGCCCTGCACAATTCCTGTGGGAGCGGGCGTGCCCGCGAAGGGCCGCAAAGCGGCCCCAGTTGCATCAAAGCAGCGGCGATACGCTAGGCTCCCGGCGCGGCCAGGCATCCAGCACGGCCTTGATCAGCGTCGCCAGCGGGATGGCGAAGAAGATCCCCCAGAACCCCCACAACCCGCCAAACAGCAATACCGCGCAAATGATCGCCACCGGGTGCAGGCTCACGGCCTCGGAGAACAGCAGCGGTACCAGCACGTTGCCATCCAGCGCCTGGATGATCGCGTACACCGTCATCAGGTAGATGAACTGGTCGCCCCAGCCCCACTGGAACAGCGCAATCAGTGTCACCGGCACCGTCACCACCACCGCGCCCACATACGGCACCACCACCGACAGCCCCACCAGTAGCGCCAGCAGCGCGGCGTAATTGAGCCCCAGGCTGATGAAGGCGATGTAGGTGGCAATGCCGCAGATCAGGATTTCAATGCCCTTGCCGCGAATGTAGTTGGCAATCTGCCGGTTCATCTCGCTGCCCACCCGGTTCAGCAAGGCGCGCTGGGTGGGCAGGTAGCCACTGACCCAACGGCCGATCAGTTCTCGGTCCTTGAGGAAGAAGAACACCAGAATCGGCACCAGCACCAGGTAGATCATGGCGTTGACCAGCAACGGCAGGCTCGACAGCGAAAAGGTCAACGCCCACTGCCCGAACTTGCCGATTTCCCCGCGCACCGACTCGATGGCGTGCAGCACCTGCTCGTCCGACACCAGGTGCGGGTAGCGCTCGGGCAACAGCAACAGCAACGACTGCCACTTGCCGAGCATGCCCGGCAGCTCGTTGAACAGGGTAATCAGCTGGTGCCACAGCAACGGCACCAGCACCAGCATGAACACCGCCAGCGCCCCCATGAACAGGGCAAAGACCAGCATCACTGCCAGCCGGGTCGGTACCCGCAGCCGCTCCAGGGCATTGACCAGCCCCTGCATCAGGAACGCCAGCACCATGCCCGCCAGCACCGGCGCGAGCATGCCGCCCAGGGTGAGCACAGCGGTAAAAGCCAGGAACAGCAGCACCGCCAGCACTACCGCTTCTTCATCGGAGAAGTAGCGGTGCATCCAGTCGCGAAGCACTTTGAACATTGACGATCCTTGGAAAAGACTCAGGCCTTGCGCAGCCAGTAGGTATAGGTGCCGGCCTCAGCCGTTTCCTGCAGCAGGGTATGACCGGCCAGCTTGGCGAAAGTGCGGAAGTCGCGCTGCGAACCTGCGTCGGTGGCGATCACCTTCAGCACGGCGCCGCTGGCCAGGCGATTGAGCTCCATCTTGGCCTTGAGCAGCGGCAAAGGGCAATTCAGCCCGCTGGCATCCAGTTCGGCGTCGCAGGTCAGGGTGTCACTCATCGCGGGGCTCTCCTAAGGCATTGCCGGTTTGCTGCTTCACAGGGTCGGCTAGGATAGCGCCACTGGTCGCCAACGTGTGAGCCCGCTACAGTAGGTATCTTTGACCGACGCGAGCTTCGTGCATGAATCTACTGCGCCCTACCCTGCTGACGCTGGCCTGCCTGATGGCCCTTCCCGGCCATGCTGACGACCTGCCATCACTGGGTGACGCCAGCTCTGCGATCGTCTCGCCGCAACAGGAGCATCAACTGGGCCGTGCCTGGCTGAGCCTGCTGCGTGGCCAGGTCAACCAGTTGAACGACCCGCAGCTCAAGGACTACGTCGAGACTACCGTGTACCGCCTGGCCGAAACCAGCCAGCTGCAGGACCGGCGCCTGGAATTCATCCTGATCGACAGCCGTGAACTCAACGCCTTCGCGGCCCCCGGCGGCATCGTCGGGGTCAACGGCGGCCTGTTCCTCAATGCCCGCACCGAAGGCGAATACGCCTCGGTGCTGGCGCACGAACTGGCGCACTTGTCGCAACGCCACTTCGCCCGCGGCGTCGAAGCCCAGCAACGCATGCAACTGCCGATGATGGCGGCTTTGCTCGCGGGTATCGTGCTGGCTGCCGGTGGCGCTGGCGATGCGGGTATCGGCATGATTGCCGGCACCCAGGCGGCGGCAATCCAGGAACAGCGGCGTTTCTCGCGGCAGAACGAACAGGAAGCCGACCGCATCGGCATCCAGAACCTTGAAAAGGCCGGTTACGACCCGCGCAACATGCCCACCATGTTCGAACGCCTTGCGCAGCAGTACCGCTACGGCGCCAAGCCGCCGGAATTTCTGCTGACTCACCCGGTGACCGAATCGCGTATCGCTGACACCCGCAACCGTGCCGAACAGGCGCCCAAGGGCGGTGTCGAGGACAGCCAGCGCTATCAGCTGATTCGCGCGCGCGTGGCCCTGACCTATGAAGAAACACCCGGCCTGGCAGCCAAGCGCTTCCGCTCCCAACTCGACGAAGACCCGAAACTTGACGCTGCACGCTATGGCCTGGCCCTGGCGCAAATCAAGGGCGGCCAGCTGAACGAAGCGCGCGAAAACCTGAAGCCGTTGCTGGCCAAGGCCCCCAACGACATCACCTACAACCTGGCGCAGATCGACCTGGACATCACCAACAACCGCCTGGCCGACGCGCAGCAGCGGGCCGAACGGATGCAGGGGCTGTACCCGGGCAACTACCCGCTTAAACAGGTGCGTGCCGATCTGCTGGTGAAGCAGAGCAAGCCGGCCGAGGCGGAGAAGATATTGAACGAGTTGATCAAGAGCCGGCCGGATGACCCGGACGTCTGGTACGACATGGCTGAAGTGCGGGGTTTGTCGGGCAATACCATTGGCTTGCACCGGGCTCGAGCCGAGTTCTTCACGTTGGTAGGGGACTTTGACCAGGCGATCCAGCAGCTGGATTACGCCAAGCGCCGGGCGGGCGGCAACTTCCCGCTGGCGTCGCAGATCGACCAGCGCCAGCGCGAGATCCTGGAGCAGCAGCGTATGGTTCGGGAAATGATGGGGCGCTGAGAATCTGGGGGCGCTTTGCGCCCCAGCATTTTCAGGCGTTACCGGAAAGCTTCAGGCGCGCCGCCTGGGTGAAGTCCAGCATGCGGTTCAGCGGCCTGATCGCCTTGGGCACCAGCGCCGGGTCGACAAAAATCTCGTTGCTGCCATTACGCAGGCAATCCAGCACCCGCTCCAGGGTGTTCATCGCCATCCACGGGCAATGTGCACAGCTGCGGCATGCCGCGCCGTTGCCGGCGGTGGGGGCTTCGACGAATTCCTTGTCCGGGCACAGCTGCTGCATCTTGTAGAAGATGCCGCGGTCGGTGGCGACGATGAAGGTCTTGTTCGGCAGGGTCTGCGCCGCCTTGATCAACTGGCTGGTGGAGCCCACCGCATCGGCCAACTCGATCACCGCTTCTGGCGATTCAGGGTGCACCAGGATCGCTGCGTCCGGGTACAGCGCCTTCATATCGGCCAGCTGGCGCGACTTGAACTCTTCGTGAACGATGCAGGCACCGTCCCACAGCAGCATGTCGGCACCGGTTTGCTTCTGGATGTAACGGCCCAGGTGCTGGTCCGGGCCCCAGATGATGGTTTCGCCGTTGTCCATCAGGCTTTCGACGATTTCCAGCGCGCAGCTTGAAGTCACCACCCAGTCGGCACGGGCCTTAACGGCAGCGGAAGTGTTGGCGTACACCACCACAGTGCGCTCAGGGTGCTGGTCGCAGAAGGCTGAGAACTCTTCTACCGGGCAGCCCAGGTCAAGCGAGCAGGTGGCCTCCAGGGTTGGCATCAGCACGCGCTTTTCCGGGGTGAGGATTTTCGCGGTCTCGCCCATGAAGCGCACACCGGCCACGATCACCGTTTCGGCCGGGTGATTCTTGCCGAAGCGGGCCATTTCCAGCGAGTCGGACACGCAGCCGCCGGTTTCCTCAGCCAGGGCCTGGATGACCGGGTCGCAGTAATAGTGGGCAACCAGCACGGCATTCTGAGCCTTGAGCTCGGCAGCGATGGCCGCACGGTATTCGGCCTCCTGCTCGGCTGTCAGCGGGTTGGGCTGCTTGGCGTCGAGGTGGGCCTGAACCAACAGGCGTTCGGAAATCTGGGTCATGATCGCTGGACCTGCAGGCGCGCGTGCGCGTCAAATCGAGTGTATCACCCGGCCCTGGCAGATCGGCTAAGGGTGCCGGACGGTTCGCAGGCCGCCACGGCCCTCTGCGGGCGCGGATTATTATCGGAGGCCGAAGGCTACAGATAATCCAGCGATTACTAAAGTGGTTTTTGTGTTGCCTGTGCTGGCCTCTTCGCGGGCATGCCCGCTCCCACAGGTACTACGATGCCCTCAGGGGCAATGAGTAACCTGTGGGAGCGGGCGTGCCCGCGAAAAGGCCGGTACAGGTTCAATCAATCAACCCTGCGGCGACAGTGCTGCCAGGTGCGCTGCCATGAGCATGGCGAACTCTTCCACTGTCATCTTCTTGCCGTTGAAATCGACCATGCCATCGGCATAGTGCAGGCTGCTCACCACATCGTTGCCTTCAACGGTGGCCAGGCCACTCTGCAGCGCCATCATGCCGACCATCTCCCCCGCCTGGCTCGACTGCATGGCAATCGCCTGGGCGTCGGTCTGGCCGTCCAGCAGCGCCTGCAAGGTCGCCAGGTCACCCATCATCGGTTTGGACAGCGACAGCTTGCTCTTCACCTCGGTGATCAGTTGCTTGCTCAACTGGTCCGGCGGCAAGTCGAAACTGGCCGGGGCGGCGAAGTTCATCGACAGGTTGAAACGGCTCTCGCCATTGGCGGTCTTGAACGACAGGTTTTCTATCGCCACCTTGGGCTTGGCGGCCAGCAGTTGCCGCAGATCACCCTGGAACCGGGCCTTCTCTGCGTCATCCATCTGGATCTGCGGCACAGGCTGACCGGCTGCAGCGGCCGCCTCGAACTCCGGCAGGTGCGCCTGGTACCACTTCGACAATGCCTGCAATGCCGGTGCGTTGACCGAATTGACACTCACCAGCATGTGCGCCTTGCCCACCGCGCGGCCATCCCAGGTGATGTCGCCGACCTTGTACTCCACGCGACCACCCACGGCATCCGGGCCGTCCAGGGTTTGCAGGACATTCTGCTCCAGGCCGTTGATCAGCAGCACTTGCTGCTTCGGCCCCAGGGTGACCTTGGTTTCGGCCAGCGCCAGATCGACATTGCCCACATAGATGGCGTCGTGCGCGGTGGCCTGAAGGTTGCCATCAACCTTCAGGCCTTTGAGTTCGAACGTGGCCGGCGGCTGGTCATCGCGCACAAGTTTCATCACGAAACGGTCGGCCTGGCCGTGGAACTTCGACGCCTTGCCTTCCTTGTCGCCACTGACTTCCAGCTGCATGCCAGAGAAGTCGAGGCTGTTGCCGTCAGCCTCGTCGAGCTTGACCGGCGCCAGCCGGACCTGGCTGACCACACTGCCGCCGTAACCCAGGCTGGTCTGTGCGCTGACCGGGGCCTGCTCGCCTGCAGCGGCGAACCACGCTGCGGTGGCATCGTCCTTCTGCAAGGTGCTGTTGCTGACCGCCATCACCGGCATCAGCTTCAACGCCTTTACCCGCGACCAGGGAAACGGCCCGTGCTCGATCTGGTCGGTCACGCCCACGTCGAAACTCACTACCTCGCCTTCACCCACGTTGATATCGCGGGCCTTGAGCCGGTACTGGGCGGTACTGCTGAAGAAATGCTGCTCCAGCGACACCCGCTCGATGCTCATGCTGCCGCCGGTGGTCACCAGGGCCTTCTTGAGCTCGGCATTGCTGCGGACAAGGGCATTGTCCAGCTCGGCAGGCAACTGCTTGCCGGTGTACCAGGCACCAGCGGTGGATGCGACGGCAATGGCAATCGCCAGGCCGGAAAGGATGCCAACTGATTTCTTCATGAATAGAACCGATTGTCCGTAAGGGCTTCTTGGGCGACAAAGGCCACGCAGGAGGCGAAGAGTACCACTGCGACAGAACACGATGGCCGATCGGAAAAGAGAAAACACATTTTTCAGAGGCGTCTGAGCCCCCTCAAAGGGAGCATCACTCGTTAATTTTTACGAACACTCGAATTGATCAAAACCGCAAAAAACCGCGCAAAAACCGAACAAAACCCCTTATAAATCGATAAATATTTCAATTTGGTAACATCTTGTCATGTTTAACTTGACACCAACCTACCCATCGTTTTTTATTTTCACCACTTAGCGCGTCCCCCCCGCGCCTTCCGCCGCTCCTACAAAAAAGGTGAACAACATGGAGCCCACCCGCTCGCCCTTGCCGCATGCGCAATACACCGTGCCCGCCGTTTACGCCCAGGAGCCATGCCAGCATGCAGCCTGATCACAGCGCTTCCGGCAACGGCCAACTCCGCAAAACCCTGCGCCTCTGGCACGTGATCATCATCGGCCTGGCCTACCTGACCCCGATGACCGTGTTCGACACCTTCGGCATCGTCAGCGGGATCACCGCCGGCCATGTGCCCAGCGCCTACATCCTGGCGCTGGCGGGCATCCTGTTCACCGCCGTGAGCTACGGCACCCTGGTAAAGCGCTTCCCGCAGTCGGGCTCGGCGTACACCTACACCCAACGCGCGATCAACCCGCATGTGGGCTTCCTGGTCGGCTGGTCGTCGCTGCTGGATTACCTGCTGCTGCCAATGGTCAACGCGCTGCTGGCCAAGTTGTACCTCTCGGCCATGTTCCCCGAAGTAGCGGAGTGGATATGGGTGGTCGGCTTCGTCAGCCTGATCAGCCTGATCAACATGCGCAGCGTAAACCTGGTGGCGCACTTCAACCTGCTGTTCGTGGGCGTGCAGGTGGCGATCATCGCCGTGTTCATCTACCTGTGCGTGCGCGGCCTGGGCCAGGGTGAAGGGCTGGGCACCACCTGGAGCCTGCTGCCGTTCGCCGACAACCAGACGCACCTGAGTGCACTGGCTGCCGGTGCGACCATCCTGTGCTTCTCGTTCCTGGGCTTCGACGCGGTCACCTGCCTGTCCGAAGAAACCCGCGACCCGGCCAAGACCATCCCGCGGGCGATCTTCCTCACCGCGCTGATCGGTGGCGTGGTGTTCATCACCGTGTCGTATTTCATCCAGGCCTACTTCCCGACCATGGCGCGCTTCCACGACCAGGAAGCGGCCCTGCCGGAAATCGCCCTGTACGTTGGCGGCAAGCTGTTCCAGTCGATTTTCATCGCCTGCACGGTGATCAACACCATTGCGTCGGGCCTGGCCTCCCAGACCAGCGTGTCGCGCCTGCTGTACGTGATGGGCCGCGACAACGTGATCCCGGCCAGCCTCTTTGCCCGCCTGCACTCGCGCTACAAGACGCCGGTGCTGAACATTGCCGTGGTGGGGCTGGTTGCGCTGTCGGCGATCTTCTTCGACCTGGTCACCGCCACCTCCATCATCAACTTCGGTGCGCTGGTTGCGTTCAGCTTCGTCAACCTGTCCGTGATCAACCACTGCTACCTGCGCGAAGGCAACCGCCGGGGCCTGGCCAACCAGCTGAAGTACCTGGTGCTGCCGACCATAGGCTTCTGCATCATCGTCTCGCTGTGGCTGGACCTGAACGCGCATTCGCTGATGTTCGGCGGCATCTGGGCGGCGGTCGGATTGATCTACCTGGGTTGGCTGACCAAAGCGTTCCGGTCGGCACCGCCCAACTACGTTGCCGAATGACCCACGCTGCCAACAACGCCCGCGCCTGACCGCGGGCGTTGTACTTGATCGAAAAGGAAAGCCCTCATGCCGCTGCGTCGCCTCTCCATCCAGTGGAAGATCACCCTGCTCGCCGGCCTGTGCCTGCTGGCCATCGTCGCCCTGCTGGTAGCCACGTCACTGACCCAGGCGCGGCGTAGCGCTGCGCTGGTCAACCAGGCCAACACCGCCATGCTCGACAGCAGCGCGCGCCAGCGCCTGCAGGCCCATGCCGAAACCCAGGCCCTACGGGTGCAGCGCTACTTCATGGACGCCTACCAGTACGGCAATGGCTTTGCCCGCATGGTGCAGGTGCTCAAGGCCCGAGGCGGCAGTGACCTTCGCGCCGAGCTGACACGCCAGGCCCGTGCCAGCCTGGCCGGCAACCCGGATGTGATCGGCCTGTACCTGGTGTTCCAGCCCGACGCGCTGGACCAGCAGGACAGCCAGTACCTCGGCCAGGACGCCGTGGGCAGCAATGAAAGCGGGCGTTTCTCGTTGTACTGGTCGCAGCCGCGCCCCGGCACCCTGGAGCGTGAGGCCATGCCAGAAGCGATGCTCGGCGATGCCAGCGTCGGCAGCAACGGCGCGGCGAAGAACCGCTGGCTTACCTGCCCGCAAGACACCGCCAGTACCTGCATGCTGGAACCCTACCTCGACGAGGTCAATGGCCGCCAAGTGCTGATGACCAGCATTGCCCTGCCGCTGCTGGAGCATGGCAAGGTGGTCGGCGTGGTCGGCCTGGACATCGGCCTGGCCAACCTGCAGCAACTGAGCCTGGACGGCCGCCGCGAGCTGTTTGATGGCCAGGGCCATGTCAGCATCGCCAGCGCAGCCGGCCTGCTGGCAGGCAACAGCCGCGATGCCAGCGCGCTCGGCAAACCCATGGACAATACGGTGGCCGACGGCCTGCTGCGCGTAGCCCACCCCTTCGCCCCCATCCCTGACGCCGCGCCTTGGCAGGTGTTGCTGGAGCTGCCAGAAAGCGTGCTGCAGGCACCCGCCGTGGCCCTAAACCAGCGCCTGGATGCGCACAACCAGAATGCCAACCTCACCAGCCTGCTGATCGGCCTCGGCGCCGCCATCGCAGGTTTGCTGCTGGTGTGGCTGACCGCACGCGGCGTTACCCGGCCAATCCTGGCCGTGGCCGCACGCCTGCAAGACATTGCCAGCGGTGAAGGCGACCTCACGCGCCGCCTGGACTACGCCCGCCAGGACGAACTGGGCCAGCTCACCCACTGGTTCAACCGCTTCCTCGACAAGCTGCAGCCGGTCATTGCCCAAGTCAAAGGCTCGCTGCAGGAGGCCCGCGGCACCGCCGACCAGTCGGCCGCCATCGCCAGCCAGACCAGCAATGGCATGCAGCAGCAGCACCGTGAAATCGAACAAGTAGCCACGGCAGCCAACGAGATGAGCGCCACTGCCCTGGATGTCGCCCACAACGCATCGCAAGCAGCCCAGGCCGCACGTGCCGCCGACCAGGCCAGCCGCGAAGGCCTGCAACTGATCGACAGCACCCGCGAGGGCATCGATCGCCTGGCTGCCGGCATGAACACGGCCATGGACGAGGCGCGAGCACTCGAAGGCCGCAGCGGCCAGATCGGCTCGGTGCTGGAGGTGATTCGCACCATCGCCGAGCAGACCAACCTGCTGGCACTCAATGCTGCCATCGAAGCTGCGCGCGCTGGCGAAGCCGGGCGTGGTTTTGCCGTGGTCGCGGATGAGGTGCGCGGCCTGGCCCAGCGCACGCAGGTGTCGGTGGAGGAAATTCGCCAGGTCATCGAAGGCCTGCAACAAGGTACCCAGGATGTGGTGGGGGCCATGCATGCAGGCCAACGCCAGGCCCAGGACAGCGCCGCACGCATGGAGCAGGCATTACCGGCACTGCAGCGTATTGGCGAGGCCGTGGCGGTGATCAGCGACATGAACTTGCAGATTGCCTCGGCGGCGGAAGAGCAGAGCGCGGTGGCCGAGGAAGTGAACCGTAACGTGGCCGGCATTCGAGATGTGACAGAATCGCTGGCCGGGCAGGCCGATGAATCAGCACGCATCAGCCAAGCCCTGAACCGGCTGGCCAACCAGCAGCAGGCGCTGATGGAGCAGTTTCGCGTTTAGCCTGTCAGGGCCTCTTCGCGGGCACGCCCGCTCCCACACGCTCGGCGTAACCCTAAGGGGCCGTGCAGTTCCTGTGGGAGCGGGCGTGCCCGCGAAGAGGCCCTGACAGGCACCGCACCATTGTTATTTTGAGCACAACTTATGCCTAATCCAACCCGATCCACCTTCTTCGACATCACCAGCGAACAGGGCCTGTTACGTACCTCGATTGCCGTCACCCTGTTCATCGCCACCATCGGTATCGCCTTCGGCCTGGCTTCCGGGTCGTTCTCCATCGTCTTCGACGGCGTGTATTCGTTGGTCGACGCCAGCATGAGCGGCCTGTCGCTTGTAGTGGTCAAGCTGATCACCTCACACACCACCAGCGTGCAAATGTCGCGCAAGCTGCGCGAGCGCTTCACCATGGGCTTCTGGCACCTGGAACCGATGGTGCTGGCACTCAACGGCATCCTGCTAAGCGGTGTGGCCATCTACGCGCTGATCAACGCCGTCAGCAGCCTGCTCGAAGGCGGCCGCCACCTGGAGTTCGGCATTGCCATGGTCTATGCGGTACTGACCGTGATCACCTGCGTCACCATCGCCGTCGTCGAAGCCCGCGCCAATCGCAAGCTGAAGTCAGACTTCGTGCGCATGGACGTCAAGGGCTGGGTGATGTCGGCCAGCATCACTGCCGCGCTGTTGATCGCCTTCTGCTTTGGTTACGCGGTGCAAGGCACGTCGCTGGAGTGGGTGTCGCCGTACATCGACCCGGCGGTACTGGCGCTGGTGTGCCTGGTGATCATTCCGCTGCCGCTGTCAGTGGTCCGTCAGGCGCTATCTGAAATCTTTCTGGTTACCCCCGGCGACCTCAAGCTGCACGTCGATGAAGTGGCCAAGGCCTTCGTCGCCCGCCACGGGCTGCAGTCGTACCGCGCCTATGTCGCCAAGGTCGGGCGCTCACGGGAGATCGAGTTGTATTTCATCGTGCCAAAGACAATGGCCGCGAAGACCATCGATGAATGGGATACGTGGCGTAACGAGATTGGTGATGCCGTAGGCGGCGAAGGGCCGGACCGCTGGCTGACGGTGGTGTTCACCGGCGACCCGGAGTGGGCTGAGTAAGCAGGGGGGCGCTGTGTCGCGATAGGGCCGCAAAGCGGCCCCAGGATGCCGAAAACGAAAAAGCCCGCGACCATTTCTGGTAGCGGGCTTTTTCGTACTGCGTATGGTGGGTCGTGTAGGATTCGAACCTACGACCAATTGGTTAAAAGCCAACTGCTCTACCAAC